>NZ_JBDNGN010000163.1:0-81935 GCF_041689225.1 Hyphomonas sp.
CCTCGAAGCTGGCATGGCGAAACTGCTCGCGGCCCGCGTCGCTTGGGCAGCTGCCGACAATGCGCTACAGATCCATGGCGGCAACGGCTTCGCGGTCGAATACCCGATCAGCCGCCTGCTGGCCGATGCCCGCATCCTCAACATCTTCGAGGGCGCTGGCGAAGTGCAGGCCATGGTGATTGCGCGCCGCCTGCTCGAAGGCGGGAACTGAGCCCCGCCTTCGGCGCCACGCCTAGCGGATTACTCCGCCCAGCGGTTCGATATCAGCCGGTTCGTGCTGGATGATCACCTTGGCGCCAAGGCGTTCGGCGCGCGCTTCGAACGCATCCATCGACGCCAGCGTGTCAGGTTCGCTGGAATTGAAGCGGGGCACGCGCTTAAGTTCACGGCTTTCGGTGCGGTGATAGAGGTCTCCCGTCAGCAGGACAGGGCCGCTTTCCGGCATCATCAGCTGAAGTGAGGAATGGCCAGGCGTGTGGCCAGGAGTCTGGAAGATCACGACCGAGCCGTCACCGAACACGTCATACTCGTCGCCAATGACCAGTTGCTCCATCGGGTTGAACATGGCGAAGGTCGGCGCAAGGCTCGGATCATATGGCCCAGACCCATCCGGCGGGAACATCGCGTCCTTTTCCTTCTGGTTGACCAGCCAGGTCGATCCCTGAACCTGGTCGATCTGGCCGATATGATCGAAATGGCTGTGCGAGATGGCTACGTAATCGATTTCCGACGGCACGATATCATGCTCTGCCAACTGGTCCGTGATCGACGTGTCCATCGAGACTGTGAACACGCCTTGCGTGTTCTCACCATTGCCGACCAGCATGCCTGGCAGGCCGAGGTCCCAGAGCAGCATGCCTTTCGGATGGTGGACTAGGAAACACGTATCGGTCAGCGTGTCCGACTGGCCGGCATAATCACCGGCCGACGAGAAGATATCGAGATCGGACACCGTGATCGTGCCACAGTCGAGCACGGCGACATGAAGCGGCTTTTCCGCCGCGGTCGTTTCTGCCTCGGCAGGTGCGGCTTCGGGCGCAGGTGCTTCGGTCTTCGGCGTACAGGCCGACAGCAGCGCCGCCGTGGATGCCGCGATAAACAGATGTGTCAGGCGCATTGTGTTTTCCCTCAGGTTTGATCCTTGAGGCGAGACTAGTCGGGATTCGTGTCCGACGAAAGCGTCTGGCCATCGGAGCCGACCGCGCGGTAGAAACAGCTGTCCCGCCCCGTATGGCAGGCCCCGCCGGTCTGGCGCACGCGCAGCAAGACGGCGTCCTGGTCGCAATCGACTCGCACTTCGACCACCGCCTGCGTGTGGCCGGAGGTTTCGCCCTTCACCCACAATGCCCCGCGCGAACGGGACCAATAGGTCGCCCGGCCCGTGGCAAGCGTGGCGGCGAGCGCTTCGGCATTCATCCAGGCAAGCATCAGGACTTCGCCGCTGGCAGCATCCTGCGCAATGGCGGCGATCAATCCGTCAGCATTGAATTTGGGGCGCAGCTCAAGCGTTTCGTCCTGTGCACTGCCCTGCAGGGGGGGAGAATAGTCAGTCATGGCGTCCGGTGTCCCATGAATGATGCCAAGGTCAAGCCCTGCTGCCCTTTTCCGTCAAACCGGTCTAGACTGGTCAAAACAATCGGAGGAGACGCAGCATGGCTGCCTATACGCAAATTCTGGAGACGCAGAAGGACGGCGTCCTGACACTGACACTGAACCGTCCCGAGCGCCTGAACGCCTGGACCCCCGTCATGCAGATGGAACTGGAAACGGCCATAAGGGCAGCGGGCGACAATCCGGAGGTGCGCTGCATCATCATTACCGGCGCGGGCCGCGGCTTTTGCGCCGGGGCCGACATGAACCATCTCCAGGACATCCAGGACGACACAGGCGGCGCAGCCGAGACGGCCACAGCGGGCGTCGCACGCCCTGCGCCCACCGGTCTCGAGAAGGTCTATGATGGCCGGTTCGGCTATCTCTATGCCTGCCCCAAGCCCATCATCGCGGCGATCAATGGCCCATGCGCTGGCATCGGCCTCGTCTTTTCCCTGTTTGCCGACCTGCGCTTCACGACCGACGACGCGAAGTTCACAACGGCCTTTTCCCAACGCGGCCTGATCGCAGAGCACGGCATCGGCTGGCTATTGCCGCGCCTCATCGGAGAAGCAAACGCGCTCGATCTCCTGTTCACGGGCCGCAAGTTCACGGGCGCCGAAGCCGCAGACCTCGGCCTGGTCAACAAGTCGCTGCCCGCTGGCGAGCTGATGCCACACGTCCAGGAACTGGCGACCTTCCTCTCAACGCAGGTATCGCCGCGCTCTCTTGCGGTCATGAAACGGCAGGTCCGGGCGGCCTATTTCCAGTCCTATACCGAGAGCCTGGCCGAAGCAGATGTTGAAATGGCGGCCAGCTTCACGACATTCGATTTCAAGGAAGGTGTCGCGAGTTTCGTTGAGCGCCGCGCGCCAGCATTCCAGGGCAAATAGGCAGGAAAAGCAGATTCCATGATACGCCGCATTGATATCGTAGAGGTCGGCCCGCGCGACGGGCTGCAGAATGACCCGGCCAACCTGACGGTCGACCAGAAGCTGGAATTCATTTCCCGGCTTGAGGACGCGGGTGTGCGCCGCATGGAATCGGGCAGCTTCGTCAATCCAAAAGCGGTACCGAAAATGGCCGATTCCGCCGCCGTGTTCGCAGGCCTCGACCGGTCGCGCCCGACCAGGCATATCGCCCTTGCCCTGAACGAAAAAGGCGTCCGGCGCGCCATCGATGCCGGAGCCGACGAGATCAATTTCGTGCTGGTCGCGGGCGAAGGCTTCGGCCGGCGCAACCAGGGCATGAGCCCGCAGGACAGCGCCGACATGCTGGCCCAGTGCGCACCGCTCATCCTCGAAGCGGGAATTCCGCTGTCGGCCACGATCTCGGTCGCGTTTGGCGATCCTTATGATGGCGATGTCGATATCGCCGTCGTCGGTAATCTCGCCGCACAGGCCCAGCGGGCAGGCGTTAACGAACTCGCCCTCGGCGATACGATCGGCGTGGCGACGCCTTGGGACGTGCGCGCGCGGATCGAGCGCGTCCGCATGGAAGCGCCGGACGTGTTCTTGCGCATGCACTTCCACGACACGCGCGGGGCGGCCCTCGCCAATGTGGCCGCCGCCGTGGACGCGGGCGTGGATGTGATCGATGCCAGTTGCGGCGGCATAGGCGGCTGCCCGTTCGCGCCTGCTGCGACGGGCAATGTCGCCACTGAAGACGTGGTCTACATGCTGGAGCGCGCCGGTTTCGACACCGGGCTCGATCTCGGCAAGCTGATTGAAACGGCCCATTGGCTGGAGAAAGTCCTCCAGCACCCGGTGTCATCGTCGCTCAGTCGCGCGCACGCGTTTCCGCCAACGAAGGTGTCCGCCTAGGCGTCGCCGAGGCGGGCCGCTTCTTCATCCGACAGTTCGGAATTGTCATAGACGTTCTGCACGTCATCGAGCTCGTCGAGCACATCGAGCAGTTTCATCAGCGTATCCGCAGGATCGCCCTCGACCGGATTAGTGTTCTGCGGCTTCCAGATCAGCTTGGTTGATTTCGCTTCCACGTCAGCGCCGAAATGTTCGGCCAGTGCGTCGGCGACAGTCTGGAGCTCTTCGCGCTCGGTATAGATAAAGTGGGATTCTTCGTCGGATTCCACGTCCATCGCACCCGCCAGGATAGCCGCTTCCATCACTTCGTCTTCGGTGCCGACGCTGCCCGGATACTCAATCTCGCCAACCTGGTCGAAACCGAAGGACACCGAGCCGGTTTCACCAAGATTGCCGCCATTCTTCGAAAAGGCCGTGCGCACGTCGGTCGCCGTACGATTCTTGTTGTCGGTTGAGGCCTCGACAATGATGCCCACGCCGCCCGGCCCGAAGCCCTCGTAGCGCATGTCGACATAGTCTTCGCCGCCCCCGCCCACGCCCTTGTCGATGGCGCGCTGGATATTGTCCTTCGGAACCGACTGTCCCTTGGCGTTCTGGATGGCGAGGCGCAGGCGCGGGTTTCCGTCCGGGTCAGGGCCGCCCATCTTGGACGCGATAGTGATCTCTTTCGACAGACGCGCAAAGCGAACAGCGCGTTTCTTGTCCTGCGCACCTTTGCGGTGCTGGATATTTGCCCATTTACTATGGCCGGCCATGAAAACCTCTTGGGGGTCGGGAACGTGAAGCGTGGCCTTTAGCGTAGGATGGCTAGACTTCCAAGCGTCGCGGCGTCAGCCCTTGCAGAGGTCCGTCAAATCTTCGAAGTTACAAAAAACTCCTGGGAGGAGACCAAGATGCGCCAACGCATGTTCTGGCTGTGCGCCATTGTCCTGTCCGCCTGCTCCGGTGACGCCCCAGCGCCCGACCTTCCCGCCCCGCCACCGGCAGGCGTCGCCACGAATGCAACCCGGGCCGCCAACACCGCGCTCGCTGCGCGGCTGCCACTGGACGAGCAGAGCGATGTCGAAGATGCCAGCCGGGGCCGCATCGCCTTCATCGACGCCCCCGCCATCCTCAATGCCGAGGGCGGCGTCGTCTGGTCGATCCAGCAATTCGATTTCCTGCAAGGCGACGCGCCCGACACGGTGAACCCGTCGCTGTGGCGCCAGTCGCGGCTTGCCGCCGAGCACGGCCTGTTCGAGGTGGGTCCCGGCATCTGGCAGGTACGCGGCTATGACCTGTCGGTGATGAGCGTGATCGAAGGCAAGACCGGCTGGATCATCGTCGACCCCCTGACCAGCGTGGAAACCGCCGCCGCGTCACTGAAACTCGTCAATGACACGCTCGGCACAAGGCCCGTCACCGGCCTCCTCTACACGCACAGCCATGCCGACCATTTCGGCGGCGCGCGCGGAGTGATCACCGAGGAAGACGCCAAGGCCCGCAACGTGCCGATCCTGGCCCCCATCGGTTTCCTCGAGCATGCCGTCAGTGAGAACCTGATCGCCGGCAACCAGATGAGCCGCCGCTCGACCTTCATGTTCGGCAACACAATTGCCCGTAGCCCGACAGCCCATGTCGGCTCCGGCCTTGGCCCCGGCCTGCCGCAAGGCACGATCAGCCTGATTGCCCCGACCGAAGAGATTGCCGGTTGCGGCACACAGCGCGTCGTCGATGGCGTGACGTTCGAATTCATCGACGCGGCGGGCACCGAAGCGCCCGCCGAATTCATGTTCTACCTGCCCGAACGCCGCGCCCTGTGCACGGCAGAAGTCGTCACCGCCACGTTCCATAACCTGTTGACCCCGCGTGGCGCCAAGGTGCGCGATGCGCTCGGCTGGACGCGGGCCATCGACTATGTACTTGAGACCTATGGCGACAAGTCCGACTTTGTCTTCGCCTCGCACCACTGGCCGACCTGGGGTGAGGAAAACGTCGCCAGCCTGCTGACGCACCAGCGCGACATCTACCGCTATGTCCACGACCAGACGTTGCGCAACGCCAATGCGGGCGCAACCATGTTCGAGGCTGCCGAAGCCGTCAGCGAACCTGCTTTCGAAAGCGAAGCAGATGCCTTCAATACCCGCGGCTATTACGGCACGCTCAATCACAATGCCAAGGCGGTCTACCAGTATTATTTCGGCTGGTGGGGCGGCGTTCCGGCGGAGTACAACAAGCTGCCGCACGTGGTCACGGCGGCCCGCTATGTCGAGGCGATGGGCGGGCCCGACGCCACGCTGGCGCTCGGCGCAAAAGCCTTCCACGCGGGCGATTTTCGCTGGGCAGCCGAAGTCTTCAACCATGTTGTCTTTGCCGACCCGGATAACGAGACGGCCCGCAACTGGCTCGCTGCCGCCTATGAACAGCTCGGCTTCCAGGCCGAGAGCGGCGCATGGCGCAGCTATTACCTTGTCGGCGCGAACGAATTGCGCAACGGTATTCCCAGCCTCGGCAACCCACAGCTTGGCAATGCCGAATTCCTGCACGCCGTCGATACGCTCGACCTGATGGATTCCCTCGCCGCCCGGTTCAACCCTGAAAAGATGACAGGTGATCCGTTCGCGGTGAACCTCGTCTTCCCCGACCGCGGCGAGGCGGTGACTCTCCGGATCGGCAAATCGGTCATGGTGCCGCGCAAGGGCGCCAGCGAGAATGCCGCCGCGACCCTGACAATCGATCGCGCCGTGTTCGATCTCGTGCTGCTTGGCCAGACGACCCTGCCCGAGCAACTCAAATCGGGTACTGCCGCCGTCGAGGGCAGCCCGCTGATGCTCGGCGCCTTCTTCGGCACGCTCGACCGGCCGGACTTCTGGTTCCCGGTGGTGACGCCCTGACGCTGATCAGGACGCTCGAAGACTTTGACACAGCGAGAGGGAACACAGTGATGGACGACACAAAAGCCAAATGGGAGGTACTGACCGGTCGGGCCTTGCTAGGCCTGTATTTCCTGGTGCCGGGGATCATGAAATTCCTCGCGCCTGACATGCACGTCGCGCTGATGGAGCATCACGGCGTTGGTTTTGCCCCGCCGCTCATGTGGTTCGCCGCGGTGGTCAACGTCGCAGGCGGACTGGCCCTGATCAGCGGGTGGCACGTACGGATCGTGGCATTCTGCTTCGTGGCCTACATTCTTCTGGTGAATGCGCTGCTGCATGATTTCTGGAATTTCAGCGGCATCGAAGGCGCGCACGAAATGCAGAATTTCATCAAGAACCTCGGAATCCTGGCGGGCCTGCTCGTGCTGGTCGGTGCGAGCAAGCGCCGCCCAATTTCCCTGACGAACTGGTGGAAATCAGACCGCACGGTGTGACGCCCAAGCGTTTAAGCCGGCACCTGCTCGCTCAAACGCCCGCCCATCCGGATGGGCTCGATGCGCACGGCCAGCCCTGTTGCGTCATCCGTCTCGACATAAGTGCCGCACAGCGTTCCATCGCCCAGCGCGGGTTGGTAGCGCTCGCCCGGCAGCTGGGTGATGAACCGGTTCAACGAGTTCTGCTTCTGCATGCCGATGACGCTGTCATAATCGCCGCACATGCCGGCATCGGTCTGGTAGGCCGTGCCGTTCTCCAGGATCATCGTGTCGGCGGTCGGCACATGCGTATGGCTGCCGACAACGAGGCTGGCGCGGCCGTCACAATGGTGGCCCATGGCCATCTTCTCGCTGGTCGCCTCGCAATGCATGTCGACGATGATGGCATCCGCAACGGCACCGAGCGGCATGGAATCGAGTGCCTCGTCCACGGACGCGAACGGGTCGGGCAGGCTCTGGCGCATGAACACATTGCCCTGCACCTGCACCACGCCGACGCGGCGCCCGTCCGGCAGGGAAAACAGGTGCGCGCCCTTGCCCGGCGCATTCGCCGCCAGCGGATAATTGAACGGGCGCAGCAGGCGCGGTTCGCGCTGGATATAGGTCAGGGCCTCGCGCTGGTCCCAGGCATGGTCGCCCAAGGTCAGGCAATCGGCGCCAGCGGCGAAGAACTCATTCGCAATGGCTTCGGTCAGGCCAAACCCGCCAGCGGAATTCTCGGCGTTGACCACGACGAAATCGAGCCGCAGCCGTGCCTTCAGCCCGGGCAAATACTCTAGCACAGCAGCCCTGCCGGGCTTGCCGACGACATCTCCAAAGAATGCGATTTTCATGGTCGCAAGCCTATGCCCTGTCCGGCGGACAAAGAAAAGCGCGCGCCTCCAGCTGGAGACGCGCGCTGACCATTTGGTCAGGGCCGGGCCTATTCGTTGGTGGCGCTGAAACCGAGGGCTGTCTTGGTCAGGACCGACGGATCTTCCATTTCGGCGAAATCCGCCACACGTAGCGGCGTCAACGGCGCCACCGAGATCGTCAGCGTCTTCGGATCGGTCAGGAAGCTGGACAGCGCGGCAGATGCCTCGCTCGCCAGTTCGGGGTCGATACCGGCGCCTGCCGCCATCATTGGCATCATTGCCATCATGCCTGCCGTCTGGCTGCGCAGCTGCTGGGGGTCTTCTCCCGACTGCGCAGCATAGGCATTGAAGGCCCGGTTGGCGAAGCCGTCATCGTCAAATGACAGCTGGAAATTGTGGACCAGCAGCTTGTCGAGGGCGTCCTGCATGAGGGCACCCGGATCGGACTGACCCTCTTCTGCCATGGTCTTAGCCTGAGCGGCGGCAACGGCGCTAGCGCCTTCATACTTGCCCGAGAAATCAAGCCGGAAACCGTCATCCAGCTTCCAAAAATTCTTGCCCTTCGCGATCGTGACCATGTCCTTGTCGGGATCGTAGGTCTGCTCGCCCTGGCCGCTAAGCTCGAGCTTCTCATAGCCCAGGAGCGCGAGCTGCGAGCCGAATTTCTCGCCAAGCTCGCCTTCGCCCGTGCCGAGCGTCATCTTGAACGGATCCGTCGCGACCTTCACGGCCCGGCCCTTCTTGTCACGCGTCACCTTGGAGCTGAGCTTTGGCATGTCGAAACTGGCACCCGAGATGGCGACCTTGAGATCGTCTATCGACACGGAATCATAACCCGGATTGGCCGGATCGTTCTGGAGCATCTCGAACAGGCCGGACTGCATGCCCTTGGCCGCCTCGCCGTTTGCCATATCGTTGAACATTCCGAGATTCGCGCCCCGGATGTCGACGCCGCCAAGGCTGGCCGTCAGGTCGGTATCATCCTTGGGGTCGGTCAAGTCGAGGCTGAGGCCCTTCATGGCCATCCGCGCGACTTTCTCATCCTTCAGGCCAAGCATTTCGACCGAGGAGACAAGGAACGCGCCCTTCTGGCCTTCTTCCTCGTCAATCTGGAAATTGACATCATTCATTGACCAGAGATCGAAAGAAAGCGCCTTGCCTTCGGGCATGTCCACCGCTTCGCCCTTGCCGAACAGGCTGGCAATCCAGGCCGCTGTTTCGGGCGAAGGATTGACCAGTTCCATCGACTTGATCTTGCTCGATCCGTGCACTTCTTCGGGATTCTTTGGAACGAAGGTGATGTCTGACAGCACGACGCGCGAGAAATTCGGCTGACCGTCGATCATGCCAAGGCCCTCGAACTCCATTGTGCCGGCCTTCAGGTCAGCGCCCTTGAGGTGAAGCTCGCCATCGTCATCATCAAGGCTGACACCTTCCACACTGTCATCGTCCGACGATAGGAGGGTCACGTCCTTAAAGACAGCCTTGGCGCCCTTGATGTCACTGCTGGCAAAACTGACCCGGCCCGCACCGGACTGGGTCAAAGACATTGCACTCAGCACCTGACCGGCAGTTGCTGGGTCTCCTTTACGGAGTTTGATCTTCTTCGTTTTGTCCTGGGAATATTCGATTCCGGCCTGGCTGGCGCCATCCTGGTCCTTGTTTTTGTCACCGCATGCCGTAAGCAAAGCGAGGGCGGCAACGCCTGTCAGCAGATATTTCATCTTTGGTCCCTTTATTGAATAACTGCGAGCAGGTGTCCCCGACGCGTCTCTTGAGAGTTTGATACATGGCATACAACAATGGCCAGACAATGACACTGAAGGCGCCGAATGGTTCGCGCATTGTGGTACGATTTGAAGTAAATTCCAAGGCGCGACGGCTGATTTTGCGGCTGGACGAACGCCGGCGTGAGGCCGTTGCGGTCGCCCCAAGTAACCGTCAGATCAAGGATGCTGCTGCATTTGCTGCAGAACGGGTCGAATGGATCTCCACGCGCCTCCAGCATTTGCCCGAAATCGTTCGCTTCGAAGAAGCTGAAATCATCAGTTTTCGCGGCGAACCCTGCCAACTCACGGCAAATGGCGACACCCGCCTGCCCAAGATGTGGCCCGGCGACCCCCTGCTGCTCAGCGCGCCGGGTGATCCGGAAACGCTACCATCGCGCGTGACGCGCTACCTCAAAAAGCAGGCAAAGACCGATCTGACCCGGTCGCTCAACCGTCACATTGAGACGTTAGGCGTTGAATATAAATCAATTTCTGTGAAAGACACCCGCTCTCGCTGGGGATCGTGCACATCGGACGGGCAACTCTCCTTTTCGTGGCGCCTGGTCATGGCGCCGCCGAAAGTGCTCGACTATGTCGCCGCGCATGAATGCGCCCACATTCTCGAGATGAATCATTCGCCGAAATTCTGGGCACATGTCTCCCGATGTGTCCCGGACTGGAAGCGCCAACGCGCCTGGTTGCGTACCCACGGCGCCGGACTTCAATCGGCTGGGGAATAATCCGCTGGCTGAAGGTAAAGCCGGGCGCCATATCCCGGCCAGAAGTCCCCATACTGAAAATAAATTTTGAAAGCGCCCGCTCACTATCGAAGTGCGATCCTGGATTTGATATAGGGACTTAGAAAGCGTCCATTCATAGGTCTGTTTTTAGGATCGAGACCTTTGGAGCGCTTCAGCCTGCCTGAGCAGCCGCAAGTTCCTTCTCGGATTCGGTCGGCCTCGCCGGACCAAAGCTGATCAGGGTCACGCCCTCGCCGCCCTTCGGCTCGCGATTGGGACCGAGGAAAGTGACCGTGCCGTCAGGCCGCACTTCGGCAATCAGGTCAGCCTTTTGCCGGTCTTCGCGAAATTCCTCGAGGCCGTATTCGTCGGTCAATTTCGTCTTGCCGAACGTCCAGCCGCGAAAATGATCCCGGATCAGGCTGTCGTAGCCCCGCCCGCGCCGGATCAACGTGCGCCCGCGTGTACCCATGCCGATGGCGCGCGGATCCTCGTCCTCGGTATCCTGCGCGGACAATTGGTAGACCTTGTGACGGCCGAGCTCCGGCGCAAAATGCCCCGACACAAGCGCATTATAGGGCTCGTTCGCCGACAGGCCGATCACCTGGTCGAAGGCAGAATGGTCCAGGCGCACCTCGGCATCCTCTGACAGGACCTCCCCGAAGAACGTATTCAGGCCGGCTTCGCGCGCCGGGCGCAGGCGGCGCCAGTTATTGTCAGCCAGGATGGGCTCGACGCCAGCGCTCTGCAGCGCTTTCGCAAGGTCGATGCTCCACGGGTTGACGCCCACAAACAGCACGCCCGGCTTGTCCTTGCGGGCAAGACCAAGCCGCCGCGCCAGCGGCCCGATGGTAAAGCCGTGCAGCACCACGGTGGCGAACACCATGGCAAAGGCGAGCGGCGTGATCTGTTCAGCGCCGGAGAAATAGAACTTGCTGTCGCCGCGGCGCCCGAGGTCTTCGAGCAGAGTCGCAAACAGGCTGGAGACCGCCACCGCCACGATCCCGCGAGGCGCGATCCAGCCGAGCAACAGGGCTTCATTGCGCTTCAGCGTGCCGTAGGTGGATATCCAGACCGAAAGCGGCCGCACGACGAGCATCATGACCGCGAGAAAGGCGAGTGTGCGCCAGGTCAGCGCGTCCTGGATCACAGCGGGTTTCAGGTTCGCCGTGAGGATCACGAACACGCCGGAGACCAGCAGGACCGCAATATCTTCCTTGAATTTCCGCAGCTCGGCGATTCCGGCAAGCCGTGAATTGGCGAGCGTCATGCCATAGGCCGTCACCGCGACGAGACCGATTTCCTTCTCGATCTGCTCGGCCAGCGCATAGCAGAGGATGATCGAGGCAAAGATGATCGGCGCTTTCAGGTATTCCGGTGTCCACCCGGCCCGGAAGGCCCGCACAATGGCCCAGCCGAACGCAATGCCGAGCGCCACGCCGAGCGCGGCAGCAAATACGATCATCGCGCCCTTGCCGAGAATCGACTCGCCGGTTGCCGCCACGCTGATGATCTCGAACGAGGCCACCGCGAAAAGCGCGCCGATCGGGTCGTTGACGATTCCTTCCCATTTCAGAAACGCACCCGCCTTGCCACCCAGTTTCGACTGACGCAGCAGCGGCATGATCACGGTCGGTCCGGTAACCACCATTACGCCCGCAAACACAATGGAACTGGACCAGTCGAGCCCGGCCGCGTAGCGCGCCGCAAGCGTACCAAGCCCCCAGGCCAGCGGCCCGCCAATGAACACCATACGCCGCACGGCCGCGCCCGCATCACGCAGGTTCTCGAATTTGAGGACAAGCCCGCCCTCGAACAGGATCACGGCAACCGCCAACGACACGATGGGCCGCAACAGGTCATTGCCGCCACCATTGAACACGCCTTCGGGATCCAGCAGCGGTTCACCGAATATAACGGCCCAGAGTGGCCCGGCTGCCAGGCCAGCCAGCGCCATAAGCACGATTGCCGGGGCCTGCAGGCGCCAGGCCAGCCATTGCGCGCCGATTCCGAGCGCCCCGATCAACGCACACGCGAAGATCAGCTCGCTGGATCCAGCACCCGCGAGAGCAAAGTCCATATGGTTCATGCGTGCCCTATCAGCTCAACCGCTCGATAATCCTCACCCGCATTAAGCAGGGTGAACCTTGATGTCATCCGCAAAGTCAAAGCCGATCCCCCGGGTTCCGTAGTCGCCAACCTTGTAGCGCTCGATATTTTCCGCAAACCAATTGATCACATGTGAATAGACATGCTGATAAAAAGGCTCGGGGTCCTTGTCCCTGAGCGGCAGGTGGAATTCATATTCGGCGCCGTCCTCGATCTGGACGATGAATACCTCGCCAACCTTCCGGCACTCCATGCTCACCCGCAGCCAGTCGGCCTGGCGCGACACGCGAACGGCAAGGCCGAACGCAATCGGCACCAGCGGCCGGAATCCCCGTGGTGGCAGCGAAAACGCTCCGTCACCGTGCGGTTTGGGCTCAAATGCGCCTGTCGGCGGCACGAGATGGACGCAAATACCGTCAGACGCGCCGATATAGTCGCACAAGCCCGCCCGCACTTCTTCAGCGAGCGAACGGATGCGATTGTAATTCTCGGCGGCGAGCGCCTGGTATGTTTCAACCGTGGAGATCAGTTCATCGAAACGCGACAATGGGCATGGCCTCCAGCCTGGGCAGGTCAGATATGTACGAAAGACTAGGCTGATAAGGTCCGGCCTTCAAACTTTAAGGTCGCCGCCATCGGGCAATGGTCGGATGCCTTGGGCACCATCCAGCCGATTCCGGGGAACCTGAGCCCGGTATACCGGGCGGCATGATAGGGCGAACCGGCCCGGATTATGCGCGTTGCCGGCGCCGGATTCTGGGCCGCAAGGCGTGGCGACAGGAACATATGGTCGAGGGGCTCCATAGACATCGTCCTCCGGATAGTGGTGCGTCCAGCGGCCAAGCGGATCATGTATCGCGCGCAAGGCGAGATCCACGGCAAAGCCGTCGTCCAGCAAGGGACCGAAACCCGAATTTCCGACCGCCACGCCATCTACTTGGCGATAATCGTTGAAGTCACCGAGAATGACCCAGTCTTCCTCCTCCGGGCGCTCAAACCGGTTCCGGATCACCTGGCGAACCGCTTCTGCTTCAGCCTCGCGCACGCCTCGGGTCCTGTCGCGCCCGCCGTGCATCGACTTGAAATGGCAGACGAACAGGGTCAGCGCCCGCCCGTCCTTGACGACATCCACTTCAAGGCAGTCGCGGCGGAAGGCATAATCGTTCACGCCGCGGCCCTCTGGCGGGACAACCCCGAGCGCGCCGAACGTCGATCGCGCGTGGCTGCGCCGGAAGATCACCGGCAGACGCGACAGCAGTGCCACATCGATCCCGCGTGTATCATTGCCTTCGTGCAGCACGCGTTCACCGAACGCACTGCCGGCCCACCTTGCAATGTAGCGGGTGTCGAACGCCGTCAGCGTAACCAGGTTTTCGACTTCCTGCAGGGCGCAGACATCCGCCTCGGTCGCCACCAGCGCCTGCGCGGTCAGGGTCCGGTCGTCCTCGGACAGCACATTGAAGACAGAATCCACCTGTTCGGCGACCTGAACATTGTCGACTTCTGTCAGGCGCTGGCGCGCATTGGCGATGCCGGCGCGGCGAAAGTCCCAGCGCATCATCAGGTTTTCGCAATTGAAGGTCGACAGGCGTATGTCAGGCATGGTGCGGGCACTCGCCCGCGCCTGCCCGCCGCATCAATGCAATCTGTGTGGAACCTGCTTAGGCCGCCGTCTCGGCTTTGCTGGCAGCCTTGCGGTCATCTTCCAGCCGGTACCAATAGAGCTGCAGGCCGCAATAGGCGAGCACGATGCCAAGATTGGTCGAGGCCAGCGTGCCATAGTCCTGGCCACGTGCAGGCTCGAGAATCAGCTCGATAAAGGTCGCAAATCCCAGAGTGATCACCGCCGCCGTGCCGGACCGGCGCAGGCCGATGGTCAGCGCAACCCAGATTGTCAGTGACGCAAAGGCCACCATGCGGAAAATATGGTCTTCCACGCCGATCACGCCGCCTGAATTATAGGCTGTCGCTTTCAGGGCGACAAATATCGCGATCAGGCCCGTCAGGCCCGTGGCGACCATTTTCAGGTTGCCTGAAACCCAGTATTTGCGTTGGGGGAGCATTTCTACAGCTGTATCTGACATTGCTATCACCTCGTCCATGCGGATCGAGCGACTGTCTCAGAACCGAATTTCGCGACCGTTAAGCAATCGTTGCGAATTTCAGGCCGCTGTTCGTGACTTGGCAACGAATCGCGAGACGCTCAGCGCCCGTTCCAGCGTCGACGGGTCCGGCTGGAGGGCGGGTGGAATGGTCGTGCGGCCCATTTCCAGCGCAATTCCCGGCTGCAGCCCCTCGGCATAGGCGCCCAGGACCGACCGGATCACGTCCAGGAAGCGCGCATCCTCCTCGACAATCTGTCCGAAGCGGGCGGCAACAGGCCCGACCAGGCCATAAGCGAGAAACACGCCAAGGAATGTGCCCAGCAGCGCCGACCCGATCATCGCGCCCAATATGGCTGGCGACTGGTTGATCGATCCCATGGTCCGGATAATGCCGAGGACGGCGGCCACGATACCCAGCGCCGGCAGGGCGTCCGCCAGCGTGTGCAGGGCGCCCACCGCTTTCATGCGCTGGTCGAGATAGACGGCAATCGACTGGTCCATCCGGGCCTCTGCACGGGCCGGATCGGACAGGTCCAGCGCCATCAGCCGGAAAGCATCGCAGACCATGCCACTCGGCGCATCATCATCAAGTATCCGGGGCGCCGCCTGGAAGACCGCAGAATTCTCCGGGTCCTCGATGTCGGATTCGATCGCCACGAAACCGCCCTGACGCGCCTTGCGCATCAAAGTGCCGAGCAGCACCAGCAGGTCTTGGTAGTCATCACGTCTCCATTTGGCGCCGCGGAACGCCTTGGCGAATCCGCCAAGCGCCTCGCGCGACACGCTGAGAGAATTGCCGATCAGCACCGTGCCGACAGCCGCGCCGCCAATCAGCGCCAGCTCGAATGGCAGCGCATGCATGGCCGCACGCCCTCCGGTCAGCACAAGGCCGCCGAAAACAAGGACAATGACGAGAACGAGGCCGACAAGTTGCGCCAAACCGATACCTTTCAAGGCGATGACAGCCTGCACTCTGCGCAGAAGGGTGTTAACCCTGCGTTTCTTTCGGCCCGCCTGGCATGCGCCTGTACCGGGCGGTTGATCGGTCCCGGCGGTGCACGTATCAATAGGCCGGAGCGTCATCGGGGGGGTGGCGCACAGGAGGCCGTTCCAGCCCATGCGCATTTTCCTCGCCGCCATCGCGTTTTCCGCCGTCGCCGCGCCGTGTGTCGCGCAGCAATACGCCGCCAATGACGGCTACCGCGTCTGCGCAGTCGAGCAGACCGAACAGGGACGCGCCGTCGTCAGGACAACCTGCGGCGATGTTCAGCGCCCCGATATTCCAGCAGCGCTCACATCGCTGGCAGAACTTGAAACCGCGCGCGCGGTGCGCGAATCCTTCACCCAGGAGATCGACACCTACGCGACGTGCGTCTCCGATTTCATAGGATCCTATCGCCGGCCCGGTGGCGACGCCGCCAGCCTTGCGCCAGACCAGGCCGCCTGCGCGCATTCGTGGGCCGAGGAACAGGCGACCGAAGCGGTGCGGGCATTTGGTCGCGCCTGCATCGACTTTTCCAACCGTTCAATGATGGATTCCCGCCTATCGCCCTGGTCCGGCGAGTGCTACCCCCCCGTCTCCGGAGACAAGGGATAAGTCTCCCGCTGGACATTTTCACCCCTCCAGTCGATTGGTCTAGACATGACCCAGACAGTCGATCCCCTTCAAGATGTGCCGCGGCCCGAACGTCGCGGCGCTTTCTTTTTGCTGTTCTTTTCCCTCATGGCCATCGGTGCCGGCAACACGATGCTGATCGCTGCCGTGCTGCCACCAATGACCCGCGAACTGAACCTGCCCGATTGGATGGCGGGGTCCATTTTCGCACTGTCGGCTTTCTGGTGGTCGGTCACATCGCCCTTCTGGGGCAAGAAATCGAACCGCTGGGGCCGGCGCCCGGTCGCTGCCATGGGGCTTGCCGGTTACGGCCTGTCGATGACGCTCCTCCTGGTCTTCGGCTGGCTCAGCCTCAACCATATGATCACGGGCACGGCGCTGGTTTTCATTTCCCTTGCCGCGTCGCGCTCCATTTTCGGCCTGCTGGGATCAGGTGCGAGCCCGGCCGCGCAGGCCTATGTCGCCGACAGGACGAGCCCGGCCGAGCGCCAGTCGGAAATCGCCTTCATCACATCCGGCTTCAGCGTCGGCACCGTGATCGGCCCCGCTGTCGCTGCGGCGCTTGTCGCAACTGCCGGCCTGCTCAGCCCGCTGGCCGTCACCGCCGTGATCGCCTTCACCATGTCGGCGCTGATCTGGTTCCGCCTGCCGGAACAACGCGCACCCGTCACCGACGCAACACAATACGATGATGAAACCGGCGCCCACGGCCTCTGGCGCTCGGGCACGGTCCTGCCCTTCCTCGTCTTCGCTGTCTGCCTGTCGCTGACAACCGGCATCCTGACCCAGGTTTTCGTGTTCACCGTGATGGACCGGATGGGCGTGTCAGGTCGGGAGGCCGCGCAATTCACCGGCCCCGCCTTCACCGTCGGCGCCCTTGCCGTGCTGCTCGCCCAGCTCGTGCTGATCCCGCGCCTCAAGATGCGGAACAAGACGCTCATGATGGTCGGCTGCGTGCCGCTTTTCCTCGGCGCGATCATTCTTGTGTTCGCGCGCGACTATGCCAGCCTCATCCTCGCACAATTCTGCATCGGCCTCGGTCAGGGCCTCGCCCGGCCCGGCTTCTCCAGCGGCGCATCGCTGGCGGTCTCGCCGCAGCTTCAGGGCAACGTCGCCGGGCTCGTGATCTCGGCCAATGGCATGGGCTTTATCATCACGCCCTTCTTCGGCCTGTTCCTGTATGAATATGTGAACCCGCACCTGCCCTTCGTCATCTGCGCGGGCCTGCTGGTCTTCATGGTCCTGTTTGCCCGGTTCGGCCTGAAGGATGGTGTCGGCGAGTATGCCGAGGCCGATTGATCAGCTCGGACCGTCGGTCGCCGAGGACACACCCACGCCGCTGCTGCCGCCATCGGTCACCAGTGCCAGCATCTCCTTGGTCGGATAGCCGTCGGCCACCAGTCCGCGCGATGTCTGGAAGCCCATCAGCGCCAGTTTCGTCTGGCGGCCCGGAATGCCGTCCACGGGCCCGGCGCTGAACCCTCGCCCGTTGAGGCCGGCCTGCAGCGCCTTGATATCCGCCACCGACAGGGGCCTCAGGTGGGTCGGCCAGGGCGTGACCGGTCCGCTTTCACCGATGACAGCATTGCCCGCCATGCCGACCGCAAAGGCATAAGAGTCGGCGTTGTTATAGGCCTTGAACACTTTGAAATTGCTGAACAGCAGGTATTTCGGTCCCTCGGCGCCCGCCGGCAGCCAGAGTTGCGAGAAGTCCGCTCCGCCAGTCTCGAAGGGTCCGCCCGTAATCGGCACCAGTCCTGCCGCCCGCCACGTATCCATGCGCCGCTCATTGCCATCGGCCAGGCTGAAGTCGAACCCCGTCGGCACGGCCACTTCGATTCCCCAAGGCTGGCCCATCGCATAGCCGAATTTCTTCAGGTAATTGGCCGCCGACGCGAGCGCGTCGCCTTCGTTCTTCCAGACGTCCTTGTGTCCGTCGCCGTCGAAATCCTCGGCATAGGCCAGATAGCTGGACGGCATGAACTGCGTCTGTCCCATAGCCCCGGCCCAGCCCGCGACCAGGTCCGAGCGTTCGGCATCGCCGCGCTCGACCATTTTCATCACGGCGAACAATTCCTTCTCGGCGAAGGCTCGCCGACGCCCCTCGACCGCCATGTTGGCGAGCACGTTGCCGGCATCGAAATTGCCGATAACCGCGCCATAGCTCGTTTCCATGCCCCAGATCGCGACCAGGACTTGCCGGTCGACGCCATAACGCGCCTCGAGGTCGGCGAACATCTCAGGGTGGATGGCGAGGCGCTCCCGGCCATTGCTGATCCGGCTCTCGCCGAGCGGCACCTTGAGATAATCCCAGATTGGCTTGGCAAACTCGGCCTGGTCGCTGATGCCGGTGGCGGCGACCTGGAGATTGGACCCCAGCCAGAGCGGGATCGGCTCGATGCCGGTGAGCAGCGATTCCACCAGTGCCCGGTCATGGCCTGCTTCCAGCGCCCGGTTGGAGTAATCCGCGCGCCAGGCATCCATCTCGGCATGGCCTGACGATTTATAGGTGATGGGGCCTGTCTGCGGCGCAATGACAGGCGGATTACCCGTCACGGGCGGTTTCACCTCATGCGGGCCGGCAGCACATGATGCGAGAAGTCCCGTGAGGGCGGCGGCAGCCAGCCATTGCGTCCTGGCCATGCCATTCTGTATCATTGTTGCTCTCCGTCGGAATATAGGCGCGTGACAGCGCGCGTCCTTGACTCTGCTACCCGGATTCATTACTCGCACCGCTTTCCTAATATCACATGATCGTCAGGCTAGGCCCATGAAAGTCCGCTCGTCACTTAAGTCCCTCAAGGCACGTCACCGCGATTGCAAGATCGTGCGCCGTAAGGGCCGCGTTTACGTGATCAACAAGACCAACCCGCGCTTTAAAGCGAAACAAGCCTGAGCCGAAGATGAACAGGCAATGAGGCGGGAAAATGACCGTTTCGATTGTCCTGTTCGATCTCGGCCGCGTCGTGCTCGATTGGGAGCCATCGCGCCTCTATGACAAAATTTTTGACAATACAGACGCCCGGGATCACTTTCTGGACTCGGTCTGTACGATGGCTTGGCATATGTGCCACGATGCCGGGGTCAGCTTTGCCGACAATGCCGACGCGCTCATCGCCGACCATCCCGAACACGAATCCGAGATCCGCGCCTGGGGCAGGCGCTGGATGGAGATGTTCGACGGCTATATCGACGGCACGCCCGACCTGATCGAACGCCTGCATGCACGCTATGTGCCCCTCTACGCCCTCACCAACATGCCGACCGAGACCTGGCCCCTGATGCAGCAGCATTTCGGCCCGCTGCTGGACCGGTTCCGCCACGTCGTCGTTTCCGGCGACCTCGGCATGGTCAAGCCCGATCCCGCGATCTACCATCATACGCTTGAGGCAATTGGCCATCCGGACCCGGCGGCTATCCTGTTCATCGATGACAGCGCGCCCAATATCGCCGCCGCCGATGCGCTCGGCTTTGCCACCCACCACTTCACCGGCGCCGCCGGTCTCGAAGCCACACTCGCGCATCACGGCCTGATCTGATGCAACTTGGTGTTGCCGCCACGCGCTTCCCGGCCATATTGAACTTCATGTTCAAACGCTTGCTCCTCGCAGCCCTCGTCTTTGCCGGGCAGGCCGCCGCCGGGCCCTCGGACGAGATGTTCGAAAAACTCCACAATGCCCCCAGCGAAAGCGAAGCCAATGACGTCGCTCAGGACATCTGGGCCTCATGGATGGATTCCGGGTCGCCAACCGTCGACATGATCATACAGCGCGCGGTCGATGCCCAGACCGTCGGAGACTATGAAACCGCCCGCGCCTTCTATGACCGCGCCATCCTGATCGCGCCCGACTATGCTGAGGCCTGGAGCCGGCGCGCAGGTCTCTTCCTCAACGATGAAAACTTCCCCGAAGCCCTGCGCGACCTCAACGAGGCGCTGCGGCTCGAGCCCCGCCATTTCGGCGCATGGGCCGGGCTCGGCATCATGATGGAAGCCATGGGCGCAGAAAACGAGGCCCTCGAAGCCTACCGGCAGGCCCTCACGATCTATCCGTTCATGACCCAGGCCATGCAGGCCGAAAAGCGACTGTCCAAGGTCGCCGAAGGCCAGGGGCTTTGACGCGCATGTTCAGCCTTACCCTGCTTGCAGTCTCGTTCGTCAGCGTCGGTGGTTTCGGCGCCTGCGTGTCGAGCGCCGCCTATACGTCGAAGGTCCAGCAGGCGAACCCCGCCTCCACTGGCCAGATGCTGACCGTCAACGGCCATGGCGTGAATGTCCTCACCGCCGGCACGTCCGGCCCGCCCGTCCTGATGATCCACGGCGCCAGCGCCAATGCCCGCGAATTCAACTGGACGCTCGCCCCGCGCCTTGATGATGGCTACCGCGTCCTGATGGCCGACCGGCCGGGACATGGTTATTCCGAACGCTTCGCGGGTGCCGAACACCTCGAAGCGCAGGCCGCGCAGATGGCTGGCGTGCTCGACCAGATGGCACCCGGCGAAAAGGCCGTGATCGTCGGCCATTCCTTCGGCGGCGCGGTGGCGCTCCGCCTTGCGCTCGACCGGCCCGATCTCGTGCAAGGCCTCGTCCTCATCGCGCCCGTGACGCATGACTGGGGCGGCGGCGGACAGGCTTGGTATAACGGCCTTGCCGCAGCACCCATGGTCGGCCCGATGTTTACCCAGCTCGTGCCCACCGTCGGGCCGCAGCAGGTCCGCGCCGGCATTGACGGCGTGTTCGATCCTGCGCCCGTGCCGGAGAAATATTTCGAGCAGTCCGCCATCGGCCTGCTGTTTCGCCCGCCTAACTTCAGGGCCAACGCGCAGGACGTGCGCAGGCTCGAAGCCGAACTTGCCGAACAGTCGCGTCGCTACCCGGAACTGCGTGTGCCCATAACCGTCTTCTCCGGCAGCCAGGACACGGTGATTTCGCCGAAGCTCCATGTCGGCGAACTGAAGAAACAGGTCCCGGTCGATCTCGTGATCCTGCCGGACGAAGGCCACATGCCCCACCATGCCCACGGCGCGGATGTCGCGGATACCATTCGGCGACTGGCCACGGGCAGTGAGTCTCGCTAAGAGGCTCGGCCTGCCTGCCACCATATCGATTCGAGGATTACCTTCATGGAAGACGCTGCCGCCACGCACCTGACCGAGACCACCAAGGAAAAGCTTCGCCAGACCGTTTCGAAAATCGAGCGGCTGGAAGAGGAAAAGAAAGAGGTCGCCGAGCAGATCAAGGATATCTATGCTGAAGCCAAGGCCTTCGGCTTCGACGTCAAGGCGCTGCGCCAGGTCATCCGTCTTCGCAAAGTCGAAAAGGCTGACCGCGAAGAACAGGAAATGATGCTCGAACTTTACCTCATGGCGACCGGCGACGCCTGAATCAATTGGCCTTTGTGCCGGATTGAACTAACATCCCCACCATGTCCCGGGATGTCGACGAGCGTAAGAAACGTGCCGCCCTGCGCAAGGCCGCCGCCCTCGCCGAACACGGCCTTGGCCCCGAACTCTCCGATTGGGAGCGCCAGTTCCTCGAAGAGGTCGAAGAGCGCATCGAGACCTATGGTTCGGCCTTTGCCGATCCGGAGAAGGGTGCCGAAGGCGAGGCCCTCTCCAGCCTCCAGCGCATCAAGCTGAAAGAAATCGACAAGAAGGCGCGCGGCAAGGGCAAGTCCGGGTTCAAGTCGAAAGCGCGCCCGGCCTTCACGCCGCGTGTGCGCGACATCGCCGGCGAGGAGGAAGAGCCTCCCGTCGATGCGTCCGAACCACCCCCGTCCCGCCCCATGGCACCCCGGCTGGTGAACGCTTCCACACCCTCACCACCCCCGCAGGACACCCCGAGCACCCCCACGCCACGGCCCCGTTTTCGGGTAATCGAGGGCGGCAAGCAGACCGCAGACGACTGACCCTTTCCCCCAGACAAGAGGCGACACATGGCACTGGACACGACCCCCACCTCCCTCCGCACTGTTGTCGTGACAGGTGCCTCGACCGGCATCGGTGCCGCAACCGCCCGCCACCTCGCCGCGCAGGGCTGGTGCGTCTTTGCCGGCGTGCGCAAACAGGCCGACGGTGATCAGTTGAAGGACGGCGCCCTGGGCGATCTGCGCCCGATCCTGCTCGACGTCACCCAGCCTGGCAGCGTTGAATCGGCCGTCCAGACCGTCGCCGAAGCGCTTGGCAACGCCCGGCTCGCCGGTCTCGTCAATAATGCCGGCATCGCCAAGATGGGGCCGCTGGCAATCCAGCCATTGGCGGATTTCGAGGCCCACTTCGCCGTCAATGTGTTCGGCATGCTCCGCGTCACGCAGGCCTTCGTGCCCCTGCTCGGATCAGACAAGGTCCGGACCGGTTCGCCCGGCCGGATCGTCAATATCACCAGCGTTGGTGGCAGAATCGCGGCCCCCTTTCTCGGTGCCTACACGGCCACGAAACACGCCAATGAAAGCATGACCGACACATTGCGCCGCGAACTCCTGATCTACGGAATCGACGCAATCGCTGTGGGTCCCGGCTCGGTGAAGACCCCCATCTGGGACAAGGCGGAAGCGGCCAATGACGAACAGCCCTTTGCCAAAAGCGATTGGGGCGCGTCGCTGAAAACATTCCAGCAGGTCATGCTCGATGGCGGTCGCACCGGGTTGGATCCGGTCGAGATCGGCAGGGTCGTCCAGACCGCGCTGGAAGACCCGAAGCCCAAGGCCCGCTACGCGCCCGTGCCCAACAAGCTGACCAATTTCACGATCCCGACCCGCCTGCCAAAACGCTGGCTCGACAAGATCTTCGCCAGTCGGTTCGGCCTGCACGCACCAGACTAGGCGGCCCGGCCCCGAATCTTTTTCACCTTCCCTTGACGTCCCCGGCGGAAGCCCGGCGCATGGTGGGAAAAACGGGAGAATAACATAATGTCAGATCTCAGCGGCAAGATCGCCATCATCACGGGCGCCGCCAGCGGCATCGGCCTTGCGGGCGTCGAAGTCTTCGTCGCCGCAGGCGCGAAAGTCATCGCGGGCGACGTGCAGGACGAAAAAGGCAAGGCGCTGGAAACGCGCTTCGGATCAGACAAGGTTCGCTTCACCCATTGCGACGTCACCGACATGGGGCAGCTCGAAGCCCTCATGCAATCCGCCGTCGATGCCTTCGGCGGCCTTGATATCCTTTGGAATAATGCAGGCCATGGCGGCACGCCGACCGGCGTCGAAGACCTCGATCTCGAGGGCTATGACACCACGATGAACCTGCTCCTGAAACAGGTCTTCGCCGGCACCAAGTTTGCCGTTCCGCACATGAAAGCGCGCGGCGCCGGGTCGGTCATCAACACGTCATCGATCAGCGCCGTCTGCGCGGGCTATGCCCCGATCACCTATTCGGTCGCCAAGAAAGGCGTCGCGCATTTCTCGAAGCTGGCCGCTGGCGAACTCGCCAAGTACAAGATCCGGGTCAATTCGATCCTGCCGGGCTTCATTGCCACGTCTATCTTCGGCGCCTCCCTCGGCCTGTCGCGGGAACAGGCAGACCAGATGGCTGAAATGGTCGCCCAGAACGGCGGCAAGATGCAGCCCATCGGGCGCGTGGGGCGCGGCAACGACATTGCCGAAATGGCCGCGTTCCTGGCCTCCGATGCGGCTGGCTTCATCACCGGCGGTGAGTTCCTGGTCGATGGCGGGATGACCGTCGGACCGGTGCACAGCTGGAACGAGGAAGCGGCCGGGCCGCTCCTCGAAGCGCTAGGCCTCACGCCCGAACAGGCGGAGCAGATGCGCCTTGCTCAGGCGTCCGGTTCTCAATCCTGAACGACCGCGTCCAGACCCGGGACCGCTTCGACGGCCTGCAGCAGGTCCGCCAGCGTCGGCGCCCGGAAGACGCGGCGGCCGTGTTCGTCGGAAAGCACATAACCCCTGACCGTCTTAGTCAGGGGAAAGCGGCGCCAGTGGGCGCGGGTGCGGAAGATCCAGACCTGTTCCGGCGCCTCACCTGCGGTTGCCCAACCGGTCCACATATGCTCGATCGGCAGACGCCGCCACAGGCGGTCGATCTCGTCGATTTCCGAAGCGGTGAAGCATTCCATGCCGGCTAGTCCAAACTCTTCTGCAGCTCGCGAGGATAACCGCCCCCAACGGGTGCGCAACCTCGAAGGTGCGCTGTGGATGGCCGCGTCCGGCGTGGTATTCACGGCCTTCCTGACCCTCTCCAAGCTCCAGTCGGCCCATTACGATCCCGGCTTCCTCGCCTTCTGGCGCGCAGCGGTCGCTCTGATGATCACGCTGCCGATCATCTTCCAGCAAGGACTCGGCATCCTGCGGGTCCAGCAGCCCGGCATGGTCTTCGTGCGTAGCCTGTTCGGCACCCTAGGCTTCATCCTGAGCTTTTATGCCGTCTCCGATGCTGTCGGCCTGCCGCTGTCCGCCTTCAACGCGATCAGCTTCTCGCGGGCAATGTTCATCACAGTCATCGCTGCCCTAATCCTTCGCGAAACGGTCGGTTGGCATCGCTGGGGCGCCACACTGGCGGGCTTCGGCGGCGTCCTCATCATGACCCAGCCGCAATCAGGCGTCAGCCTTGGCACGCTCCTCGCGCTTGCCGCCGCTTTCTGCATGGCCGGCGCCATAACGCTGGTGAAAGTGCTATCGCGTCTCCACCGCCCGATGACGCTGCTGATCTGGGCCAACCTCCTGTCATCCATACTGTTGCTGCCCCTCGCGATCTGGAAATGGCCCGCTGTCGCGCCGTCGCTTCAGGACTGGAGCATGATCGGAGTAATGGGCCTTTGCGGCGCCGTCGGACAATACCTCTACATTCGCGGCATGAGCATTGGCGACGCATCCTTCCTCTCCCCCATCGACTATCTGCGCCTACCAATGGCGGCCCTGGTCGACTGGCTGCTGTTTCATCTCCTGCCCGGCCCCTGGACCTGGGCCGGCACGGCGATCATCATCTCGGCAACCTTCTACATCACGTTCCGCGAGCACCGGATGAGCGGCAAGGCCGTCGCGCCTCCCTTGTGAAAGATGGCGAGAGCGCTCATCATTCACGAAAATCAGGGAGGCTGCGATGGCCAAGGTACTCGTTACGGGCGCGACCGGATTCATAGCCGGGCACGTCATCCTTCAATTGCTGGATGCGGGCCATGAGGTGCGCGGCACGGCGCGCTCGGCCAGCAGCGCCGCCAAGCTCAACGAAACGCTCAGCAAATATGCTGGCAGGCCCATCGCAATAGAGCTGGTCGCCGCGAATCTGGAACGCGACGACGGCTGGGCCGAGGCGGTCGCCGGAATGGATTTCGTCCAGCATGTGGCCTCGCCTTTCCCGAGCGGAGTCCCGAAGGATCCTGACGAACTTATCCGACCGGCAACAGACGGCGCACTCCGCGTCCTGAAAGCCTCCCGGGCCGCCGGCGTGAAACGCGTCGTGATGACCTCGTCCATGGCGGCGATCGCCTATGGCTGGGGCGAGAACCGTCCTGCTGTCCTGACCGAGGAACACTGGTCCAATCCAGACAACCTGAAAGACAACACCGCCTATACGCGCTCCAAGACCATCGCCGAGCGCGCAGCCTGGGACTATATCAACGGCGAAGGCAAAGGCCTCGAACTGGCGGTCATCAATCCTGCTGTCGTGCTTGGCCCGGTGATGAGCGGCGATCTCTCAGCCTCGCTTGAACTCCTGACCATGCCCCTGTCGGGAAAAATCCCCGCCGTACCGCGCATCGGTTTCGGCATTGTCGATGTCCGCGATGTCGCCGCAGCGCAGGTCGCAGCGATGACCGTGCCGGGCGCAGCCGGCGAGCGCTTCCTCGTCTCGCAACCTTTTATGTGGTTCAGCGATGTCGCCGACGTGCTGCGCGAAGCCTTCCCCGCCTATGCGAAAAAACTTCCCAAAGGTACGATGCCTGATTTCATGCTGAAAATTGTCGCCGTCGTCAATCCGACCCTGAAACAGGTCATTCCGGAACTCGGACGGCAGCGCCAGACATCGAACGAGAAGGCCAAACGCGTCCTCGGCTGGCAGCCCCACACAGCGAAAGCGGCTATCATTGATGGCGCGCAAAGCCTGATCGACGCCGGTGTTGTCTGACGCGTCCGGCGCTCAGAAATCGTAGGCAATTCCCTTGCGTTCCCAGTCACCATAGCGTGTTGGCTCGATATTGCGGGGCCCGCCATTTTCGTCCTCGGGCAGGGTCGCCGCACCGGCATCCGCCGCCGCGCGGCGCGCGTCTGCTTCTTCCAGCGCCCGGCGTGCCTCAGGGGTCAGACGCTTGCGCCGTTCGGTCTCGTCCTGACTGCTGTCAGGGTTTGATGATTCTTGGTCCATGTGCCAGCAGACTCCTCAATTCGTTAATGGTCACCATATAACTGACAGTATCATCCGTAGAAACATCGAACTGCCGTATTAGTGGAGTATAGGTCCAATGGGGACTGCGAAAACCTTCATCCTGCTTGCCATGCTGACCGCCCTGTTCATGGCGATCGGATATCTCGTTGGCGGCGTGCTCGGCATGACGGTCGCATTCGTCGTCGCTGCGGGCATGAATGCATTTTCGTACTGGAACGCCGACAAGATCGTCCTGAAGATGCAGGGCGCGCGCGAGCTGACGCCGGAAACCATGACGCCCATGCTGCGCACCTTCGCGAATGACGTTGCCTCGCTCGCCGAACGGGCCGGCCTGCCCACACCCAAGGTCTACATTATCGAAACACCGCAGCCGAACGCCTTTGCCACCGGACGGGATCCCTCGCATGCCGCCGTCGCAGCAACGACCGGCCTGCTCGGCATGCTGACCCGGGAAGAAGTGTCGGGCGTGATGGCCCACGAACTCGCCCATGTCGGAAACCGCGACACGCTGACCATGACCATCACCGCCACCATTGCGGGCGCGATTGGCATGCTGGCGAATTTCGCGCTCTTCTTCGGGCGTGACCGTAATGGCCTGATCGGCTCTCTCGCGATCATGATTATCGCCCCCATCGCCGCCGGCCTCGTTCAGATGGCGATCAGTCGCTCGCGAGAATATGTAGCCGATGCCAGGGGCGCTGAAATCTGCGGCAACCCGCTCTGGCTGGCCTCTGCGCTCGAAAAGATCGAACGCGGCGCCCGCGCGTCCGTCAACGTCCAGGCCGAGCGCAACCCCGCCATGGCCCACATGTACATTTCCAACCCGCTCAGCGGCCGCGGCGCCGACAACCTGTTCTCGACCCACCCGACCACGGCCAGCCGGGTCGCCGCCCTGCGCCGCATGGCCGGCGACCAGATATCCGCCTCCACCGCTGACGCCACCCCTGCCCGGCGCGCTGCCGGCCCGTGGGGTTGAGGACGTGAGCGGAGCCGATATTCGCCGCGCTGCAGCCGACCTGCTGACCCTGACACTGGACAGTCGCCGCACGCTCGACGATGCGATGGACACGAGCCAGATATTCAACACGCTGGAGGGTTCCGACCGCGGGTTCGCGCGCGCCATCGCGAGCGCCGCCCTGCGCAATCTGGGCCACATCGACGACGCCCTTGCCCCCCTCCTGTCACGCCCGCTCCCCGCCGTCACCGCACCCATACGGGCCCTGCTCCGCACCGGCGTCACCCAGCTTTGGCTGATGGATACGCCGCCCCATGCCGCCGTCGGCGAAACAGTGGAAGCGGCCAAGGCCTGGCCGGAAGCGCGCTCCGGCGGCGCCTTCCTCAATGCGGTCCTGCGCCGCGCTGACCGCGAGCGCCCTGATTTCTCCACCATGTCTCCGGTGACGATCTGGCCGGACTGGCTGCAAAAGGCCTTCACCGATGCGCTCGGTGAGGACGCGGCGATCGCCCTTGCCAAGGCGCAGCTTTCCGAGCCCGCGCTTTACCTGACACCCAAATCCGACCCCGACAAAGTCGCCGCCGAGACCGGGGGCGAAATCGTTCCCGGCGGGGCTGTGCGGGCATCGGGCGGATCAGTCGAAGACAAGGACGGGTTTGCCGCCGGTGACTGGTGGGTCCAGGACGTCGCGGCCATGATTCCTGCGCGGCTGCTGAACCCGCAAGCGGGCGACACCATGATCGACCTGTGCGCCGCGCCCGGCGGCAAGACGCTCCAGCTCGCCGCATCAGGCGCCAGCGTCATCGCCGTCGACCGGTCTACACCGCGCCTGCGACTTTTGCAGGAAAACCTCGCCCGCACGGGCCTTTCCGCCGACGTGATTGCGGCAAATGCCGACGAATGGCGCCCGGATGCGCCTGTTGCGAAGATTTTGCTCGACGCGCCATGCTCGGCGCTCGGAACGCTGCGCCGGCACCCGGAAGGCGCATGGATCAAGCGCGACGCCGACATTGCCCGCTTTCCGGTGGCCCAGGCCCGCCTGCTCGAATCGGCCCTGGACATGCTGCAGCCCGGCGGGACGCTCGTCTATTGCGTCTGCACGCCCCTGCCAGCCGAAGGCGTCGACATCATTGACGCTGCCGTCGCGAGCGGCCTCGTCCGGCGGACGCCGGTCAGCGCCGCTGAAATTCCCGGTTTTGAAAACGCGATCACGCCTGATGGTGACGTCCTGACCCTGCCCGGCATCGCCGGTGACCATGACACCTTCTTCATCGCACGGCTGGTCAAGGCCTGATTCGCCTCCGGATTCCTCGCGGCACGGGCGATCCGGGGGTAAATACGTGTTAGCCGCAGGTTGCGCCATGGCGTCTCCGCGAGGAAATCTTGCGATGGCTGCCATTGAATCGCCACTGATCACCCCGAAATCATTCAAACGGGTTCATCTGCTATTCAGCCGAATACGCGCAAAAAGCGTCCATTCAATGTGCAAGGAGCACTGATATGTCTGCAATTACTTACTCCCGCGCTGTTCCTGGCAAGGTCATGGCTGGCGCTCTTGCCGCGCTCACGCTCGCCCTCGCTGGCTGCGCCAACAATCCCGGCGTTGGAACGACGAGCACGCAGTCCGTCGGCCAGGCGTCAACCGTTTACCAGGGCACCGTGACCTCCGTCCGGGCCGTAACGATCAAGCCCGACCGCTCGATCATCGGCGTCGCAACAGGCGCTGTCCTCGGCGGCCTCGCAGGCTCCGAACTCGGCGGCGGTGACAAGGCCCAAACAGCTGGCGCCATTGGTGGTGCAGTCGTTGGCGGCGTCGCCGGCAACGCGGCCGGCAAGGCCATGGGCACCAAGCAGGGCTATGCCTACATCGTTCGCTTCAGCAATGGCGACGTGAAGGAAATCGTCCAGGGTGCCGACGTCTACATCGCGCCTGGCACACAGGTCGACATCATTGCCGGCGCTGACGGCTGGAAGCTGGTTCCACGCGGCGGATACTGATCTGGCATGCCCGGATCCGGGCACGTGGTTAAAACTTGATTCCCGGGCAGCCGGCCGCCTTGTGCGGTCGGCTGTTCCCTTTTAGGGAGAGAGCATGAGTAAGGTCCTGATTTCCCCTTCGATTCTCTCGGCGGACTTCGCCTGTCTGGGAGACGAAATTCGTGCGATTGATGCTGCCGGCGCCGACATGATCCACATTGATGTGATGGACGGTCATTTCGTGCCGAACCTGACATTCGGCCCGCCTGTCATAGAAAAGCTTCGCCCACACTCGAAGAAACCCTTCGACGTTCACCTGATGATCGCGCCGGTTGATCCGTTCATTGCCGCCTTTGCCAAGGCGGGCGCCGACATCCTCACCGTCCATCCGGAGGCGGGGCCGCACATTCACCGCACCTTGCAGGCAATCCGGGCGGCTGGCATGCGACCGGGCGTGGCGCTCAACCCGGGCACGCCAGCCTCGATCGTTGAGCCCTTGCTCGACAATCTCGACCTGATCCTCGTCATGTCGGTCAATCCGGGCTTCGGCGGACAGAGCTTCATCGAGAGCCAGTTGCGCAAGGTCGAAGAACTCCGGCACATGATCGACCAGTCAGGCCGTGACATCATCCTGGAAATTGACGGTGGCCTGAACCCGGAAAACGCGCCCCGGGCCGTTTCTGCGGGCGTCACTGCGATTGTTGCAGGCTCGGCCGTTTTCAAGGGTGGGCCTTCCGCCTATGGTGACAATATCCGGGCGCTCAGGCCGAGCGTTCAAGTATAGTAGGTTTCAGGATGGGGCGTGCCTTGGGTGGTGGAGACAGCGAATTCGGAGCTGACCGCACGCGTTCCAGCGCCGACGATGCAGCCCTTTGGCGCCGATTTCGCGGCGTCGCGGGTGAAGATGCGCGAATCGGCGCGCGCCAGCGACTGAAACTGACGGGAACGGCTCCCGGGAAATTCAGCGTCAATCTCCCTGATATCGTGCCGCCAGACACATGGCGCGGCGAAGCCCTGATGCGCGACGTGTGGCGCATGGGCATGGAACGCCTGACATTGGAGCGGGCTCAGGCCCCCTGGTCGGCTCCCCTGCCATCGCGGCACTTCGCCGACCGCCTGCACCGGTTTGACTGGCTGCCGGACCTCGTCTCGCAAGGCCCTGCCGGGGCAAGCCGGGCCGCCGCGTTTATCGACTCCTGGATCGACGCTTTCGGCACGTTCAACGGCTTCGCATGGCGCGCTGAGCCGACTGCAAATCGCATCTGGAACTGGATGCGGTGCGCCAGCGACGTGTTCACGGCGGACGCCAGGCCCGAACGGATGGACTGCCTGGTTCGGCAATTACGATTGCTTGCCGATACGCTGGACCAGACGACCGATCCCAAGACCCGCTGGATCGGATCTTGTGTCATGGTCGCCCGGTCTGTTTGCCTTGACGGGGCACACAAGCTGGATGAGGCGCTGGGCCGGTTGGACGGCGAATGCACGGCCCAAATCCTTCCCGATGGCGGCCATGTCAGCCGCAGCCCGTCACGCCTCCTGTCTGCTTTGCTCAATCTGCTCGCACTGCGCGAAGTCCTGCAGGAAGCGGGGCATGTCGTGCCGGACTATTTCGTGAAATGGATTCCGCGCATGGGCGCCATGCTGGCCTTCTTCCAGACGGACGACGGCGCGCTGAATCCGTTCAATGATGGCGACGAGGGCCGACCCGAAGCCGTGAACGCCGCATTGGCGCGCCTCGGCGCGCCCCCACGCCATTTTACGTTTGCACCGAAATCCGGTTTCCAGAAACTTCAAAAAGGTCCCGTACGCCTTGTGCTCGATTGTGGCGAAGCCCCGCCGCCGCCATTCGGGGATTTCGCCCATGCCGGCGCGCTCGGATTCGAATTGTCAGACGGACCGGCCCGGCTGGTCACGTCCTGTGGCTACAGCGCGGAAGTGAATGTCGACTGGCAGGCCGCCGTTCGCCGCACCGGCGCGCACTCAACGCTTGTGCTCGCGGGACGGGACTCGGCCAGTTTCGTGACCAATGAAGAATCCCGGCTGCTGGCAGCCATGGGTCCCGAAGGTATCTCGGCGAAACGCCTCGAGGAGTCTGATGAGACCTGGCTTGATGCCCAGCATGGTGGCTACAAGGCCGCTTGCGGCCTCCTGCACCGTCGGCGCCTGTTCATGTCGGGCGATGGCAGCCGACTGACCGGCGAAGATTCTCTGGTGCGTCCGATTTCTCAATCCCGATCGGATGATTCCAAGTTCATCAATTTCGAGATCCGGTTCCACCTTCATCCTACCGTCACGGCGATGATGTCGCGGGATGCCATCCGCCTGATCTGCGACAATGGTTCGGTCTGGCGCTTCAAGACGAGCCATGAGGGCACACGGCTTGAACGGACCGTCTATCTCGCGCGCGGTATCGTCGAGCAACCCGAACAGATTGTCATGTCCGGTTATGCTGACCCGAACAGCGACGGCAATGAGCCGCCGAACTGTATCCGCTGGGCTTTCCTGAAGGAATCCGCAGCATGACCCCGCAGCGCGCTGCCCGAAGGGCCATGGCCCTGACCTTGGGATTCGACGTCACCATGGCAGCGATCGCCATGATCATGGCGTCCGTTCTCGTCGGGTCGTCGGACGCCGTCACCGGACCGTATTCGTTTGTGTCTGGTATTACAGCCACCTGCTTTTTCGTCCTGGCCGTATTCGCCGGTTTCGTGATCCGCGGCGTCCAAAAACAGGTCTGGCGCCATATGGGCTGGCCCGATGCCGTGATGACGGTTCAGGCCATCGGCCTGTCGGGCCTGATCTACCTGCCGGTCATGCTGCTGCTCAATGGCCGGCTCGTCGCGCCATGGGCGACCTTCCTCGTGGCTACCCTGCTCTGGACGATCCTGCTGTTCGCAGGTCGCATGTTTGCCCTGTCGCGATCGACGCACATGCCTCTGCAGATTTTTAGCCCCGTCTCGCGATCGGGACAACCTGTTCTGCTCGTCGGCGATGCCGAGAATTGTGTCACCGTGTTGCGCCGGCTCCAGAATGCGCCGCAGGGCGGCAAGGTGCGCGTGCTCGGCGTTATCGAAATGCGCGGAGCCGATCCCGGACGCGCCATCCGCGGCGTCCCGATCATGGGATCCCTGGAAGACCTCGGCAATGTCATCGACGTGCTGCGCGTCCGCTACGGCCGGACACCGTGGCTCGCTGTGACCGGCGTCGCGCGGTCGCGAGAGGGCATGCTCCAAATCCTGGAAATCGCATCAAGCCACGGCGCCGAAATCATGGCCCTTGGCGGTGACGAAGCCGCGCAAATTCTTGAACCCGTTCATCCTGCAGATCTTCTCGCCCGGCCAGAACGCCAACTCGATATCGCGCCCGTTCGCAATATCGTCACATCCGCGAACGTGCTCGTGACCGGCGGCGGCGGCACAATCGGTGCGGAGCTGACCCGGCAGGTTGCCGCGCTCAGCCCGTCTTGCCTCACAATTCTCGACGCATCGGAATTCAACCTTTACAGCATCGACATGGCGCTCGGTGCCACAGCGCCTGACGTGCAGGTTGTCTCGCGGCTCGGCGATGTTCGCGACGTCAGTAGGCTTGCCGATGTTTTCCAGCGCGCCCAGCCAGACCTCGTTATCCATGCAGCCGCACTCAAGCATGTGCCCCTGATGGAACACAATGTCTGCGAAGCCATCCTGACCAATGTGGGCGGCGCCGTGAACGCGGCGCGCGCCGCTGTGGGCGTTGGCGCGCGCCGTTTCGTCTTCATCTCGACAGACAAGGCCGTCGATCCCGACAATGTGATGGGCGCCACGAAGCGCCTGGCGGAAATCGCGGTCAGCCGGATTGCAGCCGATTCCCGGATGTCGGCCTCCATGGTCCGATTCGGCAACGTGCTCGGTTCATCCGGGTCCGTCGTACCGCTGTTCGAAAAGCAGATTGCTGCTGGTGGGCCAGTCACGCTTACCGATCCGGGCGTCACGCGCTATTTCATGACCGTCGAAGAGGCCTCCTCGCTAGTGTTGCAGGCCGCCGCCCTTCAGGCCCTGGAAGGCGCCGCCGACCTGTTCGTGCTCGATATGGGCGAGCCCATCCCAATCCTGCAGCTGGCCGAAACAATGATCCGCCTCAAGGGCCTTGTCCCGGGTGAGGACATCGAGATTGTGACGACAGGCCTTCGGGACGGCGAGAAAATGCACGAAGTGCTGACCTATGGGCACGAACAGGTCAGCCCGACCTCGGTCGATGGCGTCAGCCGCGTGGCCTCGCCGAACGGGCATGGCGAATTGTTCGAGAAGCAGCTGGCCGCCCTCCTGGAATCGGCAGGCCGCCGGGACCGCTCCGAGGCTCTGAGACTGCTGGGGGTGCTGGTGCCGGAATATGGCGCCAACCGGGCGGGCCGGGACCGACGCCACAGCGCTTGACGCCCCGGGCGGTCGTGCTACCCCGCGCGGTAATTCAGCCAGCCACCAGAGGACACCCCCATGACAGACGCCGCCAGCCGCGGAGCCCCCGTTCGCATCCGCCGAGCCCTCCTGTCTGTCTCTGACAAGACCGGCCTCGTCGACCAGGCTCGCAAGCTTGCCGCCATGGGCGTGGAACTTGTCTCGACCGGCGGCACGTCGAAATTGCTGAAAGAAGCCGGGCTGGCCGTGAAGGACGTCGCCGACCTGACAGGCTTCCCGGAAATGATGGACGGACGCGTCAAGACGCTGCATCCGGCCGTGCATGGCGGCCTTCTTTACTTGCGCGACAACCCGTCCCACGTGAAGGACGCCGAAACCCACGGCATCGGCGCCATCGACCTCATCTACGTGAACCTCTATCCATTCGAGGCGACGGTTGCCTCCGGTGCCGATTTTGAAACATGCATCGAGAACATCGATATCGGCGGCCCCGCCATGCTCCGCGCCGCAGCCAAGAACGGAGCGTTCGTGGCCGTCTGTACCGACGGCGGCGACGTCGATGCCGTGATCACGAAAATGGAAGGCCATGACGGCGAGGTACCGGTCACGCTTTGCCGCAAGCTCGCCGCGAAGACCTATGCCCGCACCGCCGCGTACGACGCCGCCATTTCAGGCTGGTACGCGCGTCAGCTTGGCGACACAGCGCCCGACTGGGCCGCGATCGGCGGCAAGCTGCAGGAAGCCATGCGCTACGGCGAAAACCCGCACCAGAAGGCGGCCTTCTATGTGACCGGCGAAAAACGCCCGGGTGTCGCCACCGCGAAACAGCTGCAGGGCAAGGCACTCTCCTACAACAATATCAATGACACCGACGCGGCTTATGAACTGATCGGCGAGCTCGGCGCCGAGACGCCCGCCGTGGCCATCATCAAGCACGCCAACCCGTGCGGCGTTGCACAGGGCAAGACCATCATCGAGGCCTATCGCGCGGCGCTCGCCTGCGACTCGACGTCTGCATTCGGCGGAATCGTCGCTCTCAACCGTCCGCTGGATGGCGCGACCGCCGACGAGATCAGCCGGGTCTTCACCGAAGTCGTCATTGCGCCGGGCGCCGATGCGGACGCCGAAGCCATCTTCGCAAAGAAGAAAAACCTCCGCCTCCTGATCACCGAGGGCTTGCCCGATCCAGCCTCTGCCGGTCATTTCGTCAAGACAGTCGCCGGTGGCTTCCTGATGCAGGACCGTGATTTCGGCCGCATGACGCGCGCCGACCTCAAGGTCGTCACCCGTCGCGCGCCCACCGAGGAACAGCTTGACGACCTCCTCTTCGCGTGGCGCGTCGCCAAGCATGTGAAATCGAATACGATTGTCTATGCGAAAGATGGCGCCACGGTCGGCATCGGCGCAGGCCAGATGAGCCGCATCGACTCGGCCCGCATAGCGGCGCGCAAAGCCGAAGATGCCGCCGAAGTGGCCGGCTGGGACGTGCCGAAAACCAAAGGCTGCGTCGCAGCGTCCGATGCGTTCTTTCCGTTCGCAGACGGTTTGCTTCAGGCCGCGTCAGCTGGTGCCGTTGCCGTGATCCAGCCCGGCGGGTCCATCCGCGACGACGAAGTGATCGCCGCCGCAGATGATGCCGGTCTCGCCATGGTGTTCACGGGCATGCGCCATTTCCGGCACTAGGACCGGTTCAGATCGAGACGATGATCTTGCCGAAATGCTTTTGCGATGCCTGATGGGCGAACGCGTCGGCGATCTTGTCGAGCGGGAATGTCTGGTCCAGCACGGGTTTGATATTGTTCGCCTCGATCGCGGCGATCATGTCTTCCTGCATCGTCGCCGAGCCGACCGTGATGCCTGACAGCGTGATGTTCATCGAGAACAGCGCCGCCGTCGGCACTTCGCCGGACACGCCGGTGAGCACGCCGATCAGCGAAATATGCCCGCCCATCTTGCAGGCTTGGATCGACTGGCCGAGCGTGCCCGGCCCACCGATCTCGACCACTTCATCGACGCCGCGTCCGCCTGTCAGGGCCTTGGCTTTCTTGCCCCAGTCAGGCGTCGTCTTGTAATTGATCAAGTGGTCCGCACCGAGTGCCTTCAGGCGCTCGAGTTTTTCGTCGGATGACGAGGTCGAGATCACCCGCGCGCCCGCCGCCTTGGCGAACTGCAGCGCAAAGATCGAGACGCCGCCTGTGCCTTGTGTCAGCACCCAGTCGCCGGGCTTGATCTTCGCTTCCACCATCAGCGCGCGCCAGGCCGTCAGCGCGGCGCAGGGCAGCGTTGCGGCTTCCGCGAACGTGTAGCCATCAGGCATGCGCGTGAACGCCGTCTCCGGAGCCGCGACGAGTTCTGCGCCGAACCCGTCGGCACCATCGCCCGGCACACTGGAAAAGCCGGCCATTTGCGGCGCCCCTGAATACCAGTTCGGGAAGAACAGGCTGAGCACCTTGTCGCCCGGCTTGAACCGGCTCGCGCCCTCACCGACGGCCACGACCTCGCCGGCGCCGTCCGACATCGGGATACGGCCATCGGGAGTCGGGATGCCGCCCATCACGACAACGAAGTCATGATAGTTGAGACTGCTGGCCTTCACACGGACAAGGATCTCGCCCCGGCCCGGTTTTGGGTCCGGGCGGTCTTCGATTACAAGGTTTCCGGGACCTCCGGGCTTTTTGACGGCGGCTGTTTTCATGGGGCGCTTCCTCTTCGCTTTGCCTGAACGTGGGTCGTCGACGCTAGGGAAGTCAAGCAGATCAGCCGAGTGACGCAACAAGATTCACGGTATAGCAGGACCGGCCCGCCTCGGGGCGAGGCGTTGCCGAGTCAATATAGTAATCGCCCATTTCAACATACGAGCGCCCGTAATCGCGGCTTCCGGGCCGGGCGAAGACGGCACAGATTTGCGCTTGCAGGTCGTCCACGCGCACGATTTCAAACGCCTCGCCTGAAATCGGATCGTCCCGCCATCGCGCATTGCGACAGCCTGTTGCGAGCCGCGCCGCGGATCCGAAATCGCCTATGGCTGACCGGACGCTCTGCATGTCGTCCGGCAGGGGTCCGGTCCCACGGCGATAGCAGTTGAGCGCCAAGGCCGTCTCGGCCAGCGCCTGCAGGCGAGCTTCATCCTGCTGCACCTCACGCGCCTGTTCCGGCCCGCCTATGATCGCGAGGCCCGCGACAATCGCGGCAACGGCCACCCCGACGAGCGCAACGGCCAGCCAGTCTCCGGATTCACGGGGTGTCCACATCGCCCTTGTCTCCCTTCTCCGCATCGCCGATGAAATAGGTGAAGATTGCCCCGGCGATCACGGCCACGACCACCGACTTGAGGACAAACCGCACGGTCAGGTCGCCACCGAGGAAATTGTACACGAGCGACATGCCGTCGCCGACCAGCGTGCAGCCGGCAATGACGAGGCTGATATAGGTCAGCCATTTGCGAATGCGCGAGCGCTGCATTTGCGGGTTCCGGCGGCGTGCGCCGCGCAGGATATAGCCCAGCCAGAGGAAGAGCGGTGTCGCCACCAGCAGGCCCGACACGCCGCTGCGCACCTGCGATTCCAGCCTGAACACACGATAGTCGTTCACGTTGGCCTTGTCGGGGAAGCCGTATTCGATCAGCGCGAACAGCAGCGAGCCGAGGCTGAACGAGACAATGCCCAACAGGATGAAGAACAGAAGGTAGAAGAAGGCTTCCCGCGCAGACAGGTAAGGTTGCGGCCGAGGCACGGCGACCGGGAAGGCCACATCGGAATAGGTCTCCAGCGCGGCATCCACCTCGGCCTTGCGCCAGCCCGCCTTGGTCAGCGCGTCGAGGATGGCACTGCGCGTCTGCCCGTGCTCCAGGCTCTGCTTGACGAATTCCACGAGTGTCTTGTCGGCCATCGCGTCCTCACTCCCATGCTGTGACCGTCAGCATAGCCCGTCTGTCATGCCGTCGCCAGCCGGATCAGATGCCGGCGCGTTGCAGCAGGCGTTGGAAGCCTTCCCAGAATTCGGCCCGGCGTTCGTCGGTTTCCATCAGGATTTCGTGCAGCGCGCCCTCAACGGTCACATGCTCGCAATCGGGAAGACGGGCGCAGACGGCCTCATGCGACGCATTGTCGACGAGCTTCTCTTCACCGGCCGACGCGACGAAGACCGGGATGCTCACGGCGTTGAGCGCCCTGGACTTGCCGAACGTCGAAACGATATTGAGCGACGCGCCCAGCCAGCCCCAGGTCACCGGGCCCAGTTCCAGTTCCGGCGCCGCATCGCACAGGTCGCGCTGCATCTGCCAGCGGCGCTTGTCATGCGTCACGATATTCGTCTCGAACGTCTCCGCCGGGCCCGGCTGCTGCGCATAATCGTCAGAGCGCCCCGTCGCCCGCATGGCCCAGACGAGATAGCTCATGCCGAGGAACTTTGACTTGAGTCCCCACATCGGCGCGCAAAAGGCGGCGGCCTCAACCTTGACCAGGCCCTGCGCGATGGTTGCCAGCGCAATCGCACCGCCCATGGAATGGGCAAGCGACACGTAAGGGCGTGGCAGCCGGTCATCGAGCTTCTCCAGCCCCTTGGCGAGCGCGCCCATGAATGTCTCGAACCGGTCGATATGGCCTTTTTTCGTATCATCCAGCAAGCGGTCCGACAGGCCCTGTCCCGGCCAGTCGATAATGACGACGGCAAAGCCCATGGCCTGCAGCTCGCGCCCGACTTCGAAATACTTCTCAATGAATTCTGTCCGGCCCGGGCAGACAATGACCGTGCCCCGCGGATTGTTATAGGTCAGCGCCGGAGCAATACAGGCGCGCAGCGATCGTCCCGCACTACCCTCGAACCAGACAATCTCGGCGCCGTCGGGCGCAGGATTGCCGGGCACAAGGACAAAGTCCTTGCGCTGATCGGCTTTGGCGATGGCGATCTTGTCAGTCATTAAAAAAAGCCGCCCTCAGGTTTCCCCTGGGCGGCCCCTTCTGGATTGGTAAGCCGTCGCGGATGCTACGAAAACTTCTTCATCAGGCTCTGCAGTTGCATCGCAACCGACATGTCGCCTTCGACTTTCAGCTTACCCTGCATGAACGCCATGGTCGGGTCCATCTGGCCGCCGGAAATCTTCTGGAAGTCATCCCAGTCGACTTTGATCGTGGCATCAGCGGCGCCGTCCGAATTGTCGACCGTGCCAGCGACGCCGTCGATGAAGAGTTTGCCGACGCTGCCAAAATCAAACTTCACCTTTTTGGTGAAATCGCCGCCCGGCTGGATAGCGGATGAAGCCTTGGTTGTGAGTTCTGCGAGATCCATGATGGGTCCTCCTTGGAATGGGTCTGAATAGGATAAAGCAGAGGGACACGGGGAAATGCAAGGAAAGATTGAAGCCCGGCGGAATTGTTCAGGGCCGCCGCTTGGTGCGATCATGGCCTCGACCCACCCCGTGATGATGGTTTCAGCATCGCGAAGGCGCGCCCCCGCCTACCCCTGCGGCATCCCGTCGAGGTCCGCGTAAAGTCTTGACCGAAGCCCCCCTCAGCGCCGAATGATGAAGCCATGAGTTGGGAAAAATCGATCGAGGAATTGCGTCGGCGCGAGCGCCTGTCCGAAAAAATGGGCGGCGAAGAGCCTGTCTCGCGCCAGCGTGGGCGCGGCAAGCTCACCGTCCGCGAACGTGTGGCCTTCCTGGTTGACCCCGGCAGCTTCCACGAAATCGGCAAGATCGCGGGCAAGGCGACCTATGGCTCCGACGACGAACTCGAAGCCTTCACCCCGTCGACGTCCGTCACCGGACGCGCGACTTTGAATGGCAAATCGACGGTCATTCTGGCCGATGATTTCACCGTTCGCGGCGGCGCATCCGACGCGGCGATCTGGCAGAAAATGGTCCAGTCGATCAAGATGGCCACCGAATACCGGATGCCGCTGGTGCAGATGATCGACGGCACGGGCGGGGGCGGCTCGGTCAAGAGCCTCGAAAAGGATCCGCGCACCTACATTCCGGAAACGCCCGGCTGGAACGAGATCGTCCATGGCATGACGCAGGTGCCCTTCGTCTCGCTGGCGCTTGGTCCCTGCGCAGGCATGGGTGCGGGCCGGGTCGCTGCGAGCCATTTCTCGGTCATGGTCAAGGAACTCAGCCAGGTCTTTGTCGCCGGGCCACCGGTCGCCATCGCGCTCGGCGAGAATGTCACCAAGGAAGAACTCGGCGGATGGAAGATCCAGGGGCAGAACGGCACGGTCGACAATGTGGTCGAGAGCGAGGCCGATGCCTTTGAAGCGGCGCGGCGATTCCTGTCCTACCTTCCGCCATCAGTTCATGAACTGCCGGAACGCACGCCGCCGACGGACGACCCGAGGCGCAAGGAAGACTTCCTCCTGTCGATCGTTCCGACGGACGGCAAGACGCCTTACAAGCCCCGCAAGATTGTCGAGGCGACCGTCGACCGGCACAGCTTCTTCGAGATCGGGCACGACTGGGGCCGGGGCATGGTGTGCGGCTTCGCCCGGATCGACGGACATGCCGTCGGCATCCTCGCCGGCGACCCCTTCTTCCTCGATGGCGCCTGGACAGCCGATGTCTGCGACAAGGTAACCCGTCACATGGACCTATGCTCCATGTTCCACCTGCCGGTCGTGCACTTTGTCGATTGCCCCGGTTTTGCCGTCGGCGTGAGGGCGGAAACCGCCGGTGTCACGCGCGCGGGCGTGCGCGCCATGACCGCGATCTACCAGGCCAGTGTTCCGGTCTGCTCGGTCGTCATCCGCAAGGCCTACGGCCTTGCCGGCTCGACCATGATGAACCAGTCGAAGACCAAGTGGCGCTATTGCTGGCCTAGCGGAGACTGGGGCAGCCTGCCCATGGCGGGCGGCATCGAGGCGGCCTTCCGCAAGGAACTCTCCGAGGCCGAGAACCCGGAAGAACTGAAAGCGGCGCTCTACAAGAAGTTCGAAGCGATCCGCTCACCCTTCCGCACGGCCGAAAGCTTCCTCGCCGAGGAAATCATCGACCCGCGTGACACGCGGCCCCTCCTCGTCGACTTCGTCCAGCACGCGTCGCGCATCGTCGAGACGGGCGAGTTCAGGCACGGGTACCGGCCCTAACGTTCCGGCGTTTCCCAATCAGCAGGGGGCACGTTCCGGCGCCGCAGGCGAATGGCCAGTCCGACGGACACGCCGACACCAATCGCAACGGTCAGATCGGCAACCACCGTCAGGACCAGCGTGAGCAGCAAGAGAAATTGGTCAGCCCGAGGCGCAGACAGGTAACCCTTCCACTTGTGCGGTTCGCTCATGTTCCAGGCGGTGAGGATTAGCAACCCGGCCAGCGCCGGCATCGCCAGGTAGCCCGCGAGCGGCGCAGCCACCAGCATCGCAATCAGGATTGTCAGCGCGTGGACGATGCCGGCGACCGGCGTCTGTCCGCCCGCGCGCACATTGGTTGCGGTCCGCGCAATGGCGCCGGTCGCTGGCAGGCCGCCAAAGAGCGACGAGCCCACATTTGCAAATCCCTGTGCAATCACTTCGGCATTCGGCCGATGATGCCCACCGGTCATCTTGTCGGCCACCATGGCCGACAGCAGCGATTCGACACCGGCGAGGAAGGCAATCACGAAGGCTGACGGCAGCAATTCCAGAATGCGGTCCATTGACAGGGACGGGAACGATGGCATGGGCAAGTGACTTGGCAGGGCGCCGAACTGCGATTGAATCGTATTCACCGGCAAAGCCATGAAGGCGACGACAGCTGACGTCGCAGCCACAGCGAGGATCAGGCCCGGCGCGCGGGGCGCAGCGCGCCGCAGTCCGACAATCAGGATCATCGTGGCGCCACCGATGGCCAGTGCGGCCAAGCTCAGCGTGCTTCGCGCCTCCCACAGGGCAGGCAGTTTCTCGAGGAAATCGGCAGGAAGGCCCGTCATGGACAGGCCCAGCAGGTCCTTCACCTGACTTGTCGCGATGATAACCGCGATGCCGATCGTGAAACCGTTCACGACAGCTTCCGGCACGAAGCTGATAAGGTTGCCAACCTTCAGCAAACCCGCCGTGATCAGGATAATACCGGCCATGAACGTGGCAATCACCAGGCCGTCATAGCCGTGTTCGGCAATGACGCTAAAAACGACAACGATGAAAGCGCCTGTCGGCCCACCGATCTGGACGCGGCTACCGCCGATCAACGAAATCAAAATCCCGCCAACAATTGCAGTGACAATTCCCTTGGCCGGATCGGCGCCAGACGCGATGGCAATCGCAAGGCTGAGCGGCAATGCCACCATCGCAACGGTGATGCCGGCCATCAGGTCGGCACGCAACAAAGACCAGGAATAGGTCTGCAGTGTCGTGAGGATTTTCGGTTTCATGCCATGCCTGACTGCCAAGGGTGAACTACTCAGCTAGCATAAATGCATGGCTTCGTATCTGGGCGTCTTGCCTCACCTAAGAGAGAGGATCACAACGATACAACGCCAGATGGAAGACGGCTTATCCACCCCCTCTCGCAACTGACGTATAATGCGCCGCGATACCCAGCTTCTCCCTCCTCACCCCCATGCCGGGCCTGCCCTGGTATCTGCTGCCAATTTGGCCGCTGATCTACTGGCGCATCCAGCGCCTGAAGTGTTGGTTCCGCGCAGCAGGCGGCCCCGGCGGCCAAATGCTCTGGGGCGTTTTGTGGAATGGCCGTGTCGCGATCATCCAGCTCTCGGATGACCTGTCCGGGCATCATCCGGGCTGCTTCCGTGCACCGGTGTCGGACGAGCTGAGGCTGGCCCTCAATTCTGAAACTATTCTCCCGTGTCCCCGGCGAACGCCGGGGCCTCAAGCCATCTTGTCCCGAATAATCTCATGAGATCCCGGCCTGCGCCGGGAAGCCGGATTCAAGATTCCCGACACCTGACCCGCACCTCACCCTCAGGACACCCATACCCTACCCGAAGCACCCTCAGGCGCCGCATGCGCTGGCCCTCCCCAAGCCGTCCGCAATTCCAGCCTGATATTGCCTTTATTCGGGTTTCATGATGGCTCTGTGCCATCTGTGGAGGGACCAAGATCATGAAGACACATTGCGCAATCCTGCTGGCGACGGCGGCCATTGTACTGGCCGCCTGTGGCGGCTCTGGCGGATACGACAAAAGCGAGATGTCGCCGTCCATGTCAGCGCCCCCTGCTCCCACGGCGATGATGAGCCAGGACGCCTACAATGAGGAGATCAATGTCGGCGGCGCACCATCCGAAGCGGACTTAAAACAATACATCGCCTATTCACATTCGCTCGGCCTGCGCCTGCCGGTCGCTTCGATTGAGCCCGTGATGCAGGGCCATATTGCCAATTGCACCGCGGCCGGCCCGGCGAAATGTATCGTCACCAATTCCTATCTCAACGCCTGGTCGGAAGATGAGGCGTCCGGCTCGCTGAACATCCGCGCCACGCCGGAGTGGATCGAAACCTTCATGAACGGTGTCGAGGCTGAAGCCGAAGCGGTGAAAGGCGATGTGACCAGCCGCCAGACCACGGCGGAAGACCTGACCGTGACCATCATTGATACCGATGCCCGCCTTAACGCGCAGCAAGCCCTGCAGAAGCGGATCGAAGACCTGTTGGAAAACCGTCCGGGCGATCTGGGTGACCTGCTCGAAACCGAACGGGAACTCGCACGCGTCAATGGCGATATCGACTCGCTGAAATCTAGCATGAAGGCGCTGATGCAGCGCGTGAACATGAGCCAGCTGGCCGTCAGCTACGAGACCAAGCGCAATCCGGTCTCGCGCGGCGCGCTGAGTCCGCTCGGTGACGCCTTTGGCGGGTTCTTCTACAACCTGTCGAGCGCGCTCGCTGCGGTCATCACCGCCTTTGCCGTCGGCCTGCCATGGCTGATCCTGATCGGCGTGTTTCTGTGGGTGTGGTTGAAACTGATCTGGCCACGCATCCGCCGCAAGAAGACCTGAACCGTCCGGCGGGCCTCATCCTGCGAAGGACGAGGCCCGGTTACGGTCAGGCCTTTTCGGCCACTTTCTTCTTCGCCTTGGGCTTGTCCTTTGGCAGGAGAAGGTGAGCGATTTCTTTCGGAACGATCATCAGGATCTGACTGAGCGCAACATCCCATTCGGCCAGCAGGTCGGTGGCCCGGATCGAGCCCGTGCGGTCCGCATGTTCCTGGACCAGGGCACGGCATTGCTCGATATGTTCGGTCGGCATGTCGGCGAGCGGATACCAGTCGATGCCATCGGCGTTGGCGACCCGTTCGAACCGGCTCTCGGGATCCCAGACAAAGGCAACGCCGCCCGTCATGCCGGCACCGAAATTGTCGCCGACCGGACCAAGGATGACTGCCCGGCCACCGGTCATGTATTCACAGCCATTGGCACCGCAGCCCTCGACCACTGTCTTGGCACCCGAGTTGCGCACGGCAAAGCGCACGCCCGCCGTCCCTGACGCGAACAGCTTGCCAGCCGTCGCCCCATATAGGCAGGTGTTGCCGACGATGGCGTCACCGATGGATGAGCGACGCTCGCGCGGTTTCGGGGCGACAACAATCGTCGCGCCCGACAGGCCCTTGCCGACATAGTCGTTGGCATCGCCAATCACTTCGAGCAGCAGGCCCTGCACGCTGAATGCGCCCAGCGACTGGCCGGCAGACCCTTCTAGCCGGATATGCAAGCGGTCTTCCGGCAGAGCGCTCATGCCGAACTTCCGGGTGATCGCCGAACTCGACCGCGCGCCAATCGCGCGCATCGTGTTCTGGACATTGTATTCCAACTGCATCTTCTCGCCGCGCTCGAAGAACGGCTCCGCGTCGCGCAAGATCTGCACGTCGAGCGAATCCGGCACTTCTTCCCGGCGCGTCGGCTGGTAGACGACCGGATGATCGGTATCGACCTGCACAAGCAGCGGGTTGAGATCAAGGTCGTCGAGATGCGATGCACCGCGGCTGACCTGAACCAGCAGGTCCGTCCGTCCGATCGCTTCGTCCAGCGATGTCAGGCCGAGCGAGGCCAGCACTTCCCGCACGTCTTCCGCGATGAAGCTCATCAGGTTGACCACTTTCTCAGGCGTGCCTGTGAAGTGGGCCCGCAACGCCTCGTCCTGGACGCAAACGCCAACCGGGCAGGTATTCGAATGGCACTGACGCACCATGATACAGCCCATGGCGATCAAGCTTGCGGTGCCGATACCATATTCCTCGGCACCCAGCATAGCCGCGATAACGATATCGCGTCCGGTCCGCAGGCCGCCATCGGTACGAAGGGTCACCTTGCCGCGCAGATTGTTCAGCGACAGGATTTGGTGGGCTTCGGCCAGGCCGAGTTCCCAGGGCAGTCCGGCATATTTGATCGAGGTCTGCGGGCTCGCGCCCGTGCCGCCGACACCGCCGGCGATCAGGATGATGTCGGCCTTGGCCTTGGCCACGCCGGCGGCAACCGTGCCGACGCCCGATTGGGCAACGAGTTTCACGCAGACGCGGCAATCCGGGTTGATCTGCTTCAGGTCGTAGATCAGCTGGGCGAGGTCTTCGATCGAATAGATGTCATGGTGCGGTGGCGGCGAGATCAGCATCACACCGGGTGTCGCATGGCGCAGCTTGGCGATGAATTCAGTCACCTTGAAGCCGGGCAGCTGGCCGCCCTCGCCGGGCTTGGCACCCTGGGCGATCTTGATCTCGATCTCGCGGCACTGGTTAAGGTATTCCGCTGTCACACCGAAACGACCGGACGCGACCTGCTTGACCGCCGAGTTCATATTGTCGCCATTCGGCAGCGGCCGGTAACGGGCACTGTCCTCGCCACCTTCGCCGGACACCGACTTCGCGCCGATCCGGTTCATGGCGATGTTCAGCGTGCCGTGGGCCTCGGGGCTGAGTGCGCCGAGAGACATGCCCGGCGTCACGAACCGCTTGCGGATCTCGTTGATTGACTGGACCTGCGACAGGGGCACAGCTTCGCCGGCTGCCTTGAAGTCCAGAAGGTCGCGCAACTGGATCGGGTCACGCGCATGCACGGCCTCGACATATTTGCGGAAGATCGAATAGTCACCGCGATTGCAGGCTGCCTGTAGCGTGTGGATCAGGTTGCCGTCCAGCGCGTGGGGCTCTTCACCGGCGCGCAGGCGATAGAACCCGCCAACCGGAAGCGAGACGACATCTTCGTCGAACGCCGCTTCGTGCCGTGCCAGCGCATTCTCTTCGAGACCGGCAAGGCCAAGCCCGGAGATACGGCTGCTCATGCCGGGAAAATAATCGGCAACAAGCGCGCGGGAAAGTCCGAGCGCTTCGAAATTATAGCCACCACGATAGGATGAGATCACCGATATCCCCATCTTGGAGATTATCTTCAGCAATCCGGCTTCGATGGCTTCCTTGTAGTTCTTGACGCACTGGTTCAGCGACATGTCTCCGAACAGGCCGCGCGCCTGCCGATCAGCAATTACGTCCTGAGCGAGATAGGCGTTCACGCAGGTTGCGCCCACGCCGACCAGAACCGCAAAATAGTGCGTATCTAGACACTCTGCCGACCGGACCGTGATTGAACAGAAGGTGCGCAAGCCCTGCGCAACGAGATGCGAATGCACCGCGCCCGTCGCAAGAATCATCGGGATCGCTATCTTGCTCGCAGACTGGTGCTGGTCGGTCAGCACGATATGCTCACGGCCTTCGCGCACGGCTTCTTCAGCCTCGCGGCGGATCCGGCTCAACGCATCCTTCAGCGCACCGCCATCGGATGTCGCGTCCGCCTCGTCAAACGTACAGTCGATTTCTGTCATGCCGACGCCGAGCCGCGTGATCAGGCGTTCGTACATGCCCGTGGTCAGGATCGGGCTTTCCAGCACGAAGACTTCCTGTTGCGACTTGTCCGTGTCGAGCACGTTGCCGAGGTTCTTGAACCGCGTCTTCAGGCTCATCACGCGTGCTTCGCGCAGGGGATCGACAGGCGGATTGGTCACCTGGCTGAAATTCTGGCGGAAGAAGTGGCTCATCGGCCGGTAGAAATAGGACAGCACGGCAGGCGCCGTATCGTCACCCATGGACCCCAGGGCCTCCTTGGCCGCTTCCGCCATGGGCGCCAGGATCAGCTCCAGCGTTTCCAGCGAATAGCCCGCCGCCGTCTGGCGACGCAGGAGCTCTTCCTTGCTGAACAGCTGCGGCTCCGGTCCGGGGCCGATTTCCGGGTCCAGTTCAGTGACGCTCGATAGCCATTCTTCATAGGGATTCTGGGCCGCCAGGAAATCGACCAGTTCACGATGCTCATAAAACTTGCCGGTCTGGAGATCCGCCGCGATCATGCCGCCAGCAGGAATCGAACCGCGCTTAGCAACTTCGTGATCGCCGAGCGGGCACATGCCGGCTTCCGAACCGACCGCGAGAATGCCGTCCGTGGTCAGCGCATAGCGCAGCGGGCGAAGGCCGTTGCGGTCAAGGCCTGCAATCGCCCAGCGACCGTCATAGGCTGCAATCCCGGCTGGCCCGTCCCAGGGCTCCATCACCGAGTTGCAATAATCATACAGCGCGCGGTGGGCAGTCGGCATCACCGAATCGCGCTTCGACCAGGCTTCCGGAATCAGCATGGCTTTCGCCATCGGCGCCGGGCGGCCCGACTTGCAGAGAAGCTCAAACACGGAATCCAGCGCGCCTGAATCCGATGATCCGTCCGGGATCACCGGCTTGACGTCATCGACATGCTCGCCGAAGGCCTCCGAAACCATGCGGATTTCGTGGCTCTTCATCCAGTTCTTGTTGCCGCGCAGCGTGTTGATCTCGCCATTGTGCGCGATCATCCGGAACGGCTGGGCCAGCGACCATTGCGGGAACGTATTGGTCGAATAGCGCTGGTGATAGATCGCGAAATTCGAGATGAAGCGCGGGTCTTTCAGGTCGAGATAAAAATTGTCGATGTCCTCGGCCAGGAACATGCCCTTGTAGATCAGCGAGGCGTGACTGAGCGAGCAGACATAAAAGCCCGGGATCGCCATTTCGCGCGCGCGCCGTTCAATACGTCGACGGCAGATGTAGAGCGCCCGCTCAAGGTCTTCCGGCGAGCGGCCCTGTGCGTCACGGAACATGATCTGCTCGATGGCCGGACGCGTGTCCTTGGCCTTCTGGCCGATCACGGAGACGTCCACCGACGGCTGACGCCAGCCATAAATATAGAAGCCGAAATGCAGCACTTCGGTTTCGACAATCGTGCGGGCGGATTCCTGCGCTGCAAAGTCGGTTCGCGGCAGGAATATCTGCCCGACGCAGATCGGGTCGTCGGTCGGCGTATGGCCCGTACGGGTCACGTGCTCACGGAAGAAATCCTGCGGCACGGCCAAGCGGATACCGGCGCCGTCGCCTGTCTTGCCGTCAGCATCGACCGCCCCACGGTGCCAGACATTCTTGAGCGCCATGATGCCCATCTCGACAATCTCGCGGCGCGGCTTGCCATCCAGCGCGGCGACAAGGCCGACGCCGCATGCATCATGCTCGTCAGCCGGATCATAGGCATGACCGTCGACAAGTTTTTGACGGTTGGCTTCGTATTGCTTCACATAATCTGACATCTGATCTTACTCCGCCGCCACTTTCGAGGCCTTTTCAGCCGACTTCATTGCCCGGTGCATTGCCTCGGCTGCATCCCGGCCATCCTTGATCGCCCACACAACGAGCGACGCGCCTCGCACGATGTCGCCAGCGGCATAGACGCCCGACAGGCTCGTTTCCATGGTCGCGTAGTCGACACGGACCGCACCCCACCGATTCACCGTGAGGGCGGGTTCGCCGAACAGTTCCGGCAGGTCTTCAGGATCGAACCCGAGCGCCTTGATCACCATGTCGGTTTTCACGTCCATCGTGTCACCGGTCTTGACCGGGCTTCGGCGCCCGGAGGCATCTGGCTCACCGAGTTTCATTTTGGCAGCGCGGACGGCCTTGGCCTTGCCGGCCTTGGTGTCCAGGATGGCTTCCGGCAACGCCAGCCATTCGAACACGACGCCTTCTTCTTCGGCATTAGCCACTTCGCGCTGGCTGCCCGGCATGTTTGCGCGATCACGGCGGTAGAGGCAGGTCACGGACTTGGCGCCCTGACGCACGGCCGTTCGCACACAATCCATCGCCGTGTCGCCGCCACCGATGACAACCACGCGTTTGCCCTCGGCATTCAGCGTGCCGTCGTCAAATTCGGGCACGGCATCGCCAAAACTCTTGCGATTGGAAGCCGTCAGGAAGTCGAGCGCCCCGAGCACGCCAGTTGAACCGGCGCCCGGACATTTCAGATCCTTGGCCTGATACACGCCAGTGGCGATGAGGACCGTGTCATGCGCCTTGCGCACATCTTGGAGCGAAATGTCCGGACCAATCCGCGTATTGAACTTGAACGTCACACCGCTGTCTTCGAGATGCTTGATCCGACGCGCGACAATCGGCTTTTCCAGTTTGAAGCCGGGAATACCGTAGACCAGCAACCCGCCACCTCGGTCATAGGCGTCATAGACAGTCACCTGGTAGCCCTTGCGGCGCAGCTGCTCGGCAGCAGCCAGGCCGCCAGGACCAGCGCCGATGATGCCGGCAGACTGGGCGCGCTCGCGCGGCGGAGAGATCGGCTTCACCCAGCCCTCTTCCCAAGCTGTGTCGGTGATGAACTTTTCGACCGAGCCAATCGTCACTGTGCCGTGCCCCGATTGCTCGATCGTGCAGATGCCTTCGCACAGCCGGTCCTGCGGACAAATACGCCCGCAGATTTCGGGCATGTTGTTGGTTGCGGTCGAGACCTGCCAGGCCTCTTCAAGCCGGCCTTCAGCCGCGAGTTGCAGCCAGTCCGGAATATTGTTCGATAGCGGGCAACCTTGCTGGCAGAAAGGCACGCCGCATTGCGAGCAGCGCGCCGCCTGAGCACCGGCCGCCTTGAGGCTGAACTCGGAATAGATTTCGTTGAAGTCGTGCGCACGCGCCTCCGGCGCTCGCTTGGCCGGCATGGACCGTTCCACATGGGTAAACTGCAGCATCTTGTCAGCCATTCAGACCTCCACTCAATTGACGTAGTATCTACAATGGCGGTGGCCCTCGCGACAAGCGGGAATCCCCTCGAGTATATCGTATTGATACGTACATTAGAGAAATCACGTGTTTTATTCTGCCGAAATCGTCACGCCGACGTCATTGTAGATCATTTCGATATTTATAGAGCGAGGTGCCCACGCGCCCAAACTCGGCTAGGTGAGATGTCTTCAGCGGCGGCCGAGCTGCGGCAAAACTTGAAGAGGCCCCGATGTCCCTGCTCCAACTGATCATCATAGCCACACTGCAGGGCTTTACCGAATGGCTGCCCATTTCGTCGTCGGCCCATGTCCTTCTGGCGTCCGACTATTTCGGACTGGTCGGGCGGGATGAGTTGCTGATCAATGCGGTGTCCAATCTCGGCACACTGGCTGCCATGCTGCTGTATTTCCGCAAGGATGTCGCGAGCGCAGTTCTGGGCGGATTCGAACTGGTCGCCGCACCCGTCACGAAGAAACCACTCTCGCCCGGCGCACGCCTGGCATTGTGCATTCTCGTGGCCACGCCGATCGCACTCGTTGTCGCTGCCCTTTACGAAAGTCTCCTGCCGCAGGGCATGCAGGATGCCTTGCGCAGCGTGTACACCGTGGCCGGTGCCACCATCGCCTTCGGCGCACTGCTCTGGTGGGCGGACGTCCGTGGCGGCCGTGAGCGCAAGGAGGCCGACATGACGCTTGGGCACGCTTTCCTGATTGGCGCGACACAGGCGATTGCCGCGATCATCCCCGGCACCAGCCGGTCCGGGATCACCATGACCGCCGCACGCGCACTCGGCTACGAACGCGCCGAAGCTGCGCGCTTTTCGATGCTCATCGGCGCACCCATCCTGGCCGCCGCCGGTCTCTACGGCGCGCTCGGCCTGATGGATGCGACGACAGACGGGGTTGTGACATTTCAGGATGGGATGATCGTCGCCGCCGTCGCCTTCATCACCGGTCTCGCGTCCATCGCAGCCCTCATGGCGATCCTGCAACGCATGAGTTTCCTGCCCTTTGTGTTGTACCGTTTTGTGCTCGGCATCGCACTGATCCTCACCACGCCCATGATCGGACTTCTATAGACTGTCCCGCCACGTGCGCGTCGCCAAAGCGCAACCTTTCCTGCCTCAATGAGCTGGTCCTGTGCCCAACACGTCTGGAAAGGAAATACCTATGAGACTCCACATTTACGCCCTCACGGCGATCGCTGCTCCCTTGGCCCTTGGCGCCTGAGCCAATGCAGGCCTGAACCAGTCTGAAAAAGCTGTGGCATCGCAAGGCACGGCCACTGCAGACTATTTGAAGACGGAAGCGTCAGCGCTCAACAAGCTGACGTCGATCTATATCGACGCGGCAGCCCTGTAAAAGCAAGCCGCCGAGATTCCGGATGAGAACAATGGACTCAAGGAAACGCTGCTGGAGCTTTACGACTATCGCAATGGCGAGCGCGAAGTGATTCAGGACCGCGTGATTGCGCTTGGCGGACGACCCGCAACCATGGGCGAGGCACTGGGCACAGGCCACCGAACCTTCACTGCGCTGCGTAGGGCTGTCGATGACGATACCGAAGTGGCCATCGAGGAAGTGCTGCGCGGCGAGGAGTATATTCGCGACGAACTTGCCAAGGTTGCCAAGGCAGATCTGACGCCGCAAACCGCCGCGCTGATCGGCAAACTTCAGGTTTCAGTGAACGCGGAAATCGCCAGGCTGAAGAAAACAGACCAGGCGCTCTGACCTGATCGCATCGGTAATACGGAGCAGGGCCGCTCTTTCGTTTACTGCGGAAGGGCGGCTCTTTTTATGCCGAACAAAGCAACACGCGTCGCAAGGGGTGTAGCCTCCTGCCGCGTGCTGCCCTCTCGCATCGTGCGTCCCTAACGCCTGCGGAGACCAATATCTCGGACATCAATCAGGGCCCCCAACAAGGCGCCTATCGGGCAATTTGCGGGCATTTTCATTCAGACTGGGTTCAGGTGCGCTGCACCGCTCAGGAATCAGCCGTCTTGTTGAACTCGCCATAGGGCCGGAACCGCCAGAGATAGGTCGGCGCAATCGACTCGATTGTCTCCAGCTTGGTCAGCCCAAGGTCCTTTACCGTCAGGGCGCCATCGGCCACGACATTGTCTGACTTGAGCATCACGACCTGGTCGCCCGTAATCGGCGGCCCGCCCAGCATGCCCCACGAAAACGGCGGAATGTACCGCCAGACAGCCGCGGCGATATAGCCGATCGGACGCGCGAGGAAGAAGGGAAGCGAAATCTTGAACCGGCGACGGTCCACCTGCTGCAGGATGAAATCGTAAATCTCATTGAACGTGTAGGCGCGCGGGCCGCCGAGCTCATATGTCTTGCCCGCTGCGCCTTCGAGGTCGACCGCAAGGGCAATCGCCTCTGCCACATCGCCCGCATAGATGGGCTGCACCCGCGTCTTGCCACCGCCGATGGCGGGCAGGGCCGGCGCAAAGCGCGCCATCTGGGCAAACTTGTTGAGGAACCCGTCCTCTGGTCCGAACACAACGGACGGACGCAGGATCGTCGCCGTCGGCACCGCAGCGCGAACAGCCGCTTCAGCTTGAGCCTTGGTGCGGCCATAGTCCGACTTGGACTCGGCATCCGCGCCGATAGCTGACACCTGAACGAATGTCCTGATGCCCTTTTCGGCCGCAACCTCAGCCAGAAGGGCTGCGCCTTCGCGCTGTGTTGAGTCGAAATTCTGCTTGCCACTCTCGAACAGGATTCCGACCAGGTTGACGACAGCGACAGCGCCGTCCAGTGCGCGTTCGATCGACTCCCGGTTGCGAATATTGGCCTGAACGATATCGACCCAGCCCGGTGCCCCGGCTAGGCGAACATCAGCTGCTGTATTCACGTGCCGGCAGGCCACCCGAACCCGGTAGCCCTTTTCAACGAGCGTGCGCGCTGCATAGCGCCCAATAAAGCCCGAACCGCCGAATATCGTCACCAAACCCTTGGTCATGTCACGCTTCTCATCTGCCGGCAGCGCCGGAATTAACGTTGTCTCCTTTGACCATACAGCCTCGCTCATGTCCATGCGGCAAGAACTGACACCGGCTCGATGGGGATCGCCTTCGAACAACGCCCAGTTGGCGTAGAGCGCACGGTTCAGGTCCGGACGACGAAGCAAATCAAGCGCCCGTTGCCGCGACAAATAAATTATGGCAGAGTATATGCCATAATGTGTTTAGTGTCGGATATGGAAGGTCAGACGCGTGAGCCTGAAAATTAAGCCGCCTCTGCCGGGCGAGGCCCATCCATGTCTCTGAAAACAGCGCTGGTTTCCCGCATCGCCGAACGCATCACGGGCGCGCCGCAGATGCAGGCGCGGCGCGCAAAGGGCGAACGGCAACGTGTGGCGGCCAACTCACGGCATGTCGTCGAATACTTCCATCAGGCCGACGACCCCTATTCCCACCTTACGGCCCAAGTTCTGGGAGCATTTTCCGAGCGGTACGACATCGCACTCAAGGTCCATCTGGTTGGGCCACCGCCCGACTGGGCCGCACCAGAACGCGAGCGACTCGAAGCCTACGCCCGCTCCGACGCTGACGCCCTCGCGAAAAAGGCAGGCCTCGATTTTCATGATCCCGGCACACAGCCAGACATGGCGGCACGAATCGCTGCGCTGCATTCGCTTGCCAGCGCCGTTTCGGAGAATGCATTTTCCGCCCGGGCCCCTGTGATTGGCCGTCAGCTTTGGTCGGGCGACCAGGATGCGATGGGCGGATCGTCAACAATGTCAGCCGACGAGATAACTGCCACAGGCGACGCGCGCCGGGCAGAACTCGGCCATTACCTGGGCGCTACTTTCCACTATGGCGGCGAATGGTACTGGGGCATAGACCGTCTCCATTATCTGGAATCCCGCCTGACCGAACTCGGCGCCCGTACCGCCCCCGGCGACACGCCCCTCTTTGCCCCACCGCCGGTGCCATCGCCCCGCAGCGCGCCGGCCTCGGCGCCCGGCAAGGCGTTGCACTACTATCTCTCCTTCCGCAGTCCCTACACGTACATCGCAGCCCAGCGGGCAAAGGCCCTGGCGGATGCCTATGGCGCCGACCTGAAGCTGCGCTTCGTGCTGCCAATGGTCATGCGCGGCCTGCCGGTACCGCGCATGAAAAGCCGCTATATAACGCTCGACACTGCCCGCGAGGCGCGCCGCCTCGGCATCCCATTCGGACGGATCGCCGATCCTGTCGGCCGCCCGGTCGAGCGCGGCTACTCGCTCCTGCCCTGGGCTCGTGAACAGGCGCGTGGCTTCGAATTCTGCCAGACCTTTTTTGAAGGCGTCTGGTCGGGCGGTGTCGATGCCGGCTCCGACCGTGGCATGAAACAGATCGTGGAGGCAGCGGGCCTCGACTGGCAGGCCGCGCGTAACGTCATCGGCAATGATGACTGGCGTGCCGAAGCTGAAGCCAACCGTACCGAAATGATGGATCTCGGAATCTGGGGCGTCCCCAGTTTCCGGGTCGGCGACACAGCAACCTGGGGCCAGGACAGGCTCTGGTTCATCGAGGACGCACTCAAACAGCCGCAGAGCTGACGAAAGGGAATAGGGAAAACACAATGCAGGTCATCAATGAGGTCTTTCCGGCGGATCCGTCACGCATGCAGGCCATGCTTGAGAAAGGTCCTGACGGACCGGTCTTCATGGTCAACTTGTTGAAGTTCAAGGACAAGGCGGAGTATGAAGACGGGCGCGAAACCGATCTCTCGGGGCGAGAAGCCTACATGATCTATGGCCGGGCCGTCACTGACGTTTTGCCCCTGTTCGGCGGACGCGGCATCTTCGCGGGCGACGTGACCTTTCTTGCGCTCGGACAGGTCGAGGAACTCTGGGACGAAGTCGCCATTGCGATGTATCCCAATCGCGCCGCCATGGTGAAAATGTCGATGTCGCGCGAATGGCAAGACATCTCCGTACACCGCGCAGCGGGGCTTAAAGGCCAGTTGAACATTGAAACCGTCGCGCCGAATGGCGGCAAGGACTCGCCCTTCCTCGCAATGCTCATGGGCGCAAAAGGAGACCAACCATGAAATGGTTCGTACGCAGCCTTGTCGGCGCCATCTGTCTGGTCGTTTTGGCCGTGCTCGGATTTCAGCTTTTCAAAACGCAAATTGCCGAGATCGCATTCAAAAAAGCGATCGAGGCCAATGTCGGCCGCGACGCCAGCACCGAGTTGCCGGACGGACTGCACGTCTTCATTTGCGGCGCCGGCACACCTCTGCCTGACCCATTGCGCGCGGGCCCCTGCCTCGGCGTGATTGCGGGCGATCGTGTGTTCGTTTTCGATGCCGGTTCCGGAGGGACGCGCAACCTGACCCGCATGCGCTTCCCGCTTGGCCGCACCGAACGCGTCTACCTCACCCATTTGCATTCCGATCACATGGATGGCCTCGGTGAATTGCTGATGCAGGTCTGGGTAAACGGCCAACGGGCCGAACCCCTCCCTGTTTCTGGTCCCCGCGGTGTCGATGAAGTCGTCAGCGGCTTTAACGCGGCCTACCGGATCGACGGAACATTCCGAACCGCGCATCATGGCGCCGGCATTGCCAATCCGGCAGGACGCGGCGGCCTCGGTGAAACCATCACGCTGCCCGCCGGTCCCGGCTCACGCGCCGTCGTCCTCGATGAAAACGGGCTAAAGATCACAGCGTTCTCGGTCAGCCATGCGCCCGTCGAACCGGCATTTGGTTACCGCGTCGACTACAAGGGCCGCTCGGTCGTGATCAGCGGGGACACGATCTATGATCCAAACCTCGTTGCCATTTCCCAAGGCGTGGACGTTCTCTTCCATGAAGCCCTGGACCCGGAAATGGTCGGCGCCATGCACGATGCCGCCGCCGCCAAGGGCGCGGATCACCTCGCGAAAATTCTCGACGATATCCTCACCTACCACGCACCGCCCGTCGACGCGGCGCGGGCGGCGACCGAAGCGGGCGCGCGGCAACTCGTATTCTATCACACGATCCCGCCGCTGCCGTCGCACCTACTCAACGACTATTATGTGCGCGACGCCAAGAAGGCGTTTGACGGCAAGATCACTGTGTCGGAAGACGGCATGGTGTTCAGCCTCCCGGCGGACAGCAACGCGATCAATCGCCATGATGGGTTCAAATGACCGGATTGAAAATCACGCCCTTTCCCGGTCCGTCGGCCAATGATGATTGCTCTGACGGACGGCGTCAGCGTAGCGAGCGCAGCCGGACACAGATCGTCGAAGCCCTGTTCGCCCTGATCCGCGAAGGCGACATGAACCCCAGCGCCGCCCGTGTTGCCGAACGCGCCGCTGTCGGCCAACGCACCGTGTTTCGCCTGTTTGAAGATATGGACAGCCTGTTCGGCGAAATGGCCGAGCAGATACAGGCCGAGATCATGCCGATCGTGCTCGCACCCTATACTGCCACGGACTGGAAAGAGCGGCTTGGCGAAATGGTCCGTCGCCGGGCCGACGTCTATGAACGGATTTTCCCGGTCAGGGTTTCGGCCAATCTCAGGCGATTCCAGTCGCGTTTCCTGATGGACGAATATCGCCGCAACCTCATTCTCGAGCGTGAGAGCCTGAAGGCCGTGCTGCCGACGGATCGCGCATCCGACAAGCAGCTTGTCGCGGCGCTGGATGTTGTGACCGGATTCCAGGCCTGGCGTCGCCTGCGTCAGGATCAGGGCCTGTCCGCTCAGGAGGCTGAAGCGGTCATGCAGTTCATGGTCGATCAATTGATCGCCACATGAATCGTTACGTCGCAGTCGTACTCCTCATCTTGGGATCGGCCTGCAGCAAACCCGTTCCGCTGCCGCCGGCAGAAGCATCCTGCGGACTGCTCCAAGCCGATATCGGACGATTCGTATCGCTTCCGGACGGCAGCTTCATGAAAGGCAACAAGCCGCACTATCCGGAAGAAACGCCCCGACTCTCCCTTCACGTGGACGCCTTCAGCCTCCAGGCCCATGAGGTCACCAACCACCAGTTCGCCGCCTTCGTTCAGGACACGGGGTACACGACCGACGCGGAACAGGGCGCCAGTGTTGGCGGCCCCGGCGCCGGCTCGGCCGTCTTCGATCTCCCGGGAACAGGGACCGTGAAGCTTGATCCGTGGCGCCTCGTGCCAGGTGCGACCTGGACAGCGCCAACCGGCCCCGGCTCGTCAATCGTCGCCATGGGCGCCTATCCCGTCATCCACGTCTCGGAGCGTGACGCTGCGGCTTATGCCGCCTGGGCCGGCGGAAGGCTTCCGACAGAGACCGAATGGGAATATGCGGCCACGCTGGGCCTCGCGAGCCCAGACGTGCCCTCCTCCGGAGCCTATGATGCCGATGGCGCGCCGGTCTCCAATACATGGCAGGGCATTTTTCCGGTCGCAAACACAATGGCCGACGGTTTTGAAGGCGCGGCGCCGGTCGGCTGTTTTCCCGCCAGCCGGGTCGGCCTCTACGACATGATTGGCAATGTCTGGGAATGGACTGATACGCCCTACGGTCCCGGCACGCACACCGTCAAAGGCGGCTCATACCTGTGCGCCGACAATTTCTGCCGCCGTTACCGACCTGCCGCGCGCCAGCCACAGGACAGCGATTTTTCGTCAGTCCACATTGGCTTCCGAATCGCAAAGGACCTGCCGGAGGCGAAGTGACCCCTCATCGGCGTCCTCTCAGTTCGGCCACCAGACATATTCATCGTCCGGCCCCACCTTGTCGGCCGCCGTCTTGTCGATCGCGACCGGAGACTCGATCGTATACGGGTAAAGCGGTGCCACAGAATCCGCCAGGTGCGCATCAAGCAATGCCTGCAATTCCGCCACTTTCCCGGTTCGCGTCTCAGCAAGATTCACCTGCTCGGTGGGATCATTCGCAAGATCGAACAACCAGTTCTTTTTCTGTCGTCCGTCCACGTGCAGCTTCCAGTCACCGGCCCGCACGACATGGTAGTAGCCGCTCTGCCAGAACAGGGCATCGTTCGGATGCGAAATCGTCCCGCTCCCCATTGCGACCGGCAACATATCGCGCCCGTCAATCTCGACCCCTTCTGGCAGCGTCGCCCCTGCGGCCGAGGCGAGCGTCGGCATCACGTCGATATGCGCAACCGGTGTATTGATCCGGGTTCCGGGCGTAATCTTCGCGGGCCATTTGACGAACATCGGCACACGGATACCGCCCTCGAACAGAGTGATCTTCCATCCGCGATAGGGCTGGTTGATCTCCGGCAAGCCGATATAGCCCGCGCCGCCATTGTCGCTGGAAAAGACAATGATCGTGTTGTCGGCAAGACCCTCGTCTTCCAGCTTCGCCGTGATTTCGCCAACGCTTCGGTCCAGCGCCCGCAACATCGCTGCATAGACGCGCAGGCGATGCGGTTCGATGTCGCCCACCGCCTCATAGTCTTCCTTCGTCGCCTGCAGCGGCGTGTGAACGCCCCAATGCGCCAGATACAGGAAGAACGGCCGGTTCCGGTTCGCCTCGATCACTTTCAGGCTTTCATCCGTCCAGTAATCTGTCAGGTAACCACCCGGCGCGAACCAGGCGCCCGAATTGAACGCAGCGGCGAACTGCATCCGCGCCCAGAGGAATGTGTCGATCGGGTCGAAATCGAGCTTGGCATTCACGACATCCGGATCATCCTCGGGCAGGAACAGGCCGCTGGCCATCAACAGGCTTTCATCAAACCCCTGCGCGTTCGGATTCGATTCGGCGCTGCGGCCCAGGTGCCATTTGCCGATATGCACCGTGTGATAGCCTTGCGCCTTGAGCACTTCGGCAATCGTCACTTCCGATCCCGGCAGGCCCATCTCCGCGAACGGCAACGCATCATCCGCCGCGTCGCGATTGTAATCGACAGGCGGAAGCGCCCCGCGATCCATGTCATTGGCAAACATCGACACGACCTTGCCCATGCCCGGCGGCGTCGGCGTGAACGCGAACCCGGTCCGCGTGGGATAACGCCCCGTCATCAGCATCGCACGCGACGGCGCGCAGGTACCATTGCCGGCATAGGCCTGCGTGAACAGCGCGCCATCGGCCGCCAGCCTGTCGATATTCGGCGTCGGCACACGTCCTCCCGCAACACCGCCACCGAACGTGCTGAGGTCGTTGACGCCAAGGTCATCGACCAGGATGAAGACAATGTTCGGCGGACGGTCAGCAGCAGCCAGCGCTGCCACATCGGGGCCCTTGTCCCACTCAATCGGCACATTCGGTGCCACATCGGTCCGGCCGCTATGGGTCGCCACATAGAGGATCACGGCCTTGCGGTTCAGGAAGCCGATCACACCGGCGCCCAACAGCACGATCACCAGGCCTATAGCGAGTTTCTTCCACATCGGTGCAGGCTCCCCGGCCTTAGTCAAAAAGTGTTTCGCAACCCGTTCCGGATAAAAGGGCGCCGACGGAGCCCCGTTCATTTCCGGACAGGGCTTCATATCCCTCGCGCAACCATTTCAGGCACTTGGCCTGATAGGGAAAGCTGGGCTGTGTCCAGGCGCGACCGTCAATCTCTGTCTCGAAACTTTTCTCGCCCACCATGATGGCCCCGGCATTGGCGATCAGGAAAGGCGCATAGACGCGGCCGATCTCCGTCAGGAGCGGTGCCAGTGCCTCGCGGGCCTCATCTGCTCCGAACCAGCCGTCTTCCTGCGGATCAAGGCCGGACAGGTCTTCCATGAGGTCGACCCAGGCCCTGACGCGCGGCGAGCGCGCTACGGTGATCGCCGCCGATGTTGGCTCGACGATCGCAAGCTGGGTGAGTTGGCCAAAGATCGCAAAATCTGCTGAAGATGGGCGCCCGCCCAGTACGAAACCTTTCTTCTGCAACAGCTCATCAAGAATCCCGATCAGGCGGGCATAAGAGGATTCAATCGTCTTCGCCGTGACATCATTCGACCCGACGACATAGAGCCGGTCGAACTGCCGTTTGGAAATCGCGTCCGAAACCTTGCCAGCGTTCTCGGCATCCAGCGTGTTCTGCGACCAATAGATCAGCAGCGGTCCGGCATTGTCATAATCGGCCTGATGCGCCCATCGAAAATGGAACATCGCCTTGGTCAGCCATTCGTCGGCATAATCCTCGATCAGGTCATTCAGGAAGGACAGGACGGGATCGGACGGAAGCACCGAGCGGCCCGCATATTCGGACTCAAGCCGCCGGGTGATCGGCGTCGAATCCGTCACCGCCATCATGCCGCCTTCCTCGTCAGGATAGTAGAAAGTCGGCAACAGCGGCACTTTCGGCACCGGATAGCCCGGCTTCGGCGGCCGTCCCGCCGACCAGCTCACCTGGTAGAGAATGCGGCGATAGCGCAGCAGTGCTACCATCTTGCGGGTATACGGAGAGCCAGGCGCGCCCATCAGTTCCAGCGGTGCAGTCATGGTCACGGCGTCCTCATGTTTCCTGGATGAAAGCGATAATTTCCTTGGAGAGCGCTTCTGGCTGATCTTCCTGAAGGAAGTGGCCGGCGCCCTTGATCGTGACATTCTTCACATTCCCAAGGCGTTTGATAAAGGCCTGCTCGCCGCCTTTCGTCACCGGGTCGCCATCGCTGAAGGCTGTCAACACGGGAAAATTGCGCGCTTCCAGCACGGCCCACGCGGCGTCGCCGGCAATCCGGTCGGCCTTGTGTTGCGGCAACAGCGGAACGCAGGACGGAAATTTCCGGGCACCCGCCACATAATTCTCATCCGGGAACGGCGCCTCATATCCGTCCAGTACCGCGTCATCGGAAATATTGGACAGGAGCCCGAATACGTCGCGCACCGAAAAGTCCGGCGCCTCGGCGCAATACTTTATCCAATAGATAAAGGCGCCGGGCGTGCCGCCGGAAAACTGTTCCTGAACCATCGCAGCGGTCGGAACCGGGACCATCGGATACATCTTCCCCATCATGTTCGAGATATCGTCTGTCAGCGTCGTCGTATTGGGCAGGCCCGTATTTGCGATCACGAGGCGCTTGAATCGGTCCGGCTGGTCGCCGACGGCACGCAGGCCGAGCAATCCGCCCCAGTCCTGGCACATCAGGGTCATGCCGGTCAGGTCGAGACCGGCAAGGAACTGGTTCATCCAGTCGACATGGCCGGCATAAGTGTAGTCATCGACCGATGCCGGTTTGTCGGACTTGCCGAAGCCGACCAAGTCCGGCGCGACGACCCGGTACCCCGCACCTGTCAGGATCGGAATCATCTTGCGGTAAAGATAGCTCCAGCTGGGCTGGCCGTGCAGACAGAGGATGATCTCGCCGTCGCGCGGCCCCTCATCGACAAAGTGCATGCGCAATTCGGTTCCGTCCTGCGCCTTGACGACATGATAATGCGCGGCGAACGCATAGTCTTTCAATTGCGCGAAACGGGTCTCCGGCGTTCTTAGAACATCCACGGCAGGGCCTCTCTTTTCGCTAGACATATTTTATTGGCAGCGATACTGTCAATACATTGAATTGGGACGGGGACGCACGCGGCCTGTACTTTGGGCCTGAATGCATACTCTATGTTCCGCGAAGCGGGCCGAAATCAAGAGCCTGCGCTGGGAGGACAAGATGATCTGGATTGCACGGGTGGGCGTTGCGCTTGCCGGACTATTTTCGCTGGCCATGGGCCTTCTGTTCTGGGCGGACCCGATGAAGGCCGGCGCGATTCTCGGCCTGACCAGTATCGACGCCCTCGGCACGAATTCACTGCGGGCAGATCTGGCGGCCTTTTTCCTCGTCAACTTCATCGCCTGCGCGCTCGCGCTTTTCCGCGGCAAGGCCCATTGGCTCTACGGATCGGCGCTGGTTTTCGGTCTGGCCGTATCCGGACGCTTCATCGGCGTCATCATTGACGGCGCCCCGGCCGGGATCGCGCAACCCGTGATTATCGAACTCGTGCTTGTCGGCCTGCTCATCTTCGGCGCGCGCCAGCTCGGCCCGCGCGCCGCCTCAGGCTGACACCTGGCGCTCCAGCCAGGTCGCAAGGTTCGCCTGCTCTGATTCCGTCAGGTGCAGGCGCAACTTACTGCGGCGCCACAGAATGTCTTCTGCCGTATGCGCGAATTCATGCCGCATTAGGTAGGTGACTTCGGCTTCATGCAGGCCGCCCCCAAAGTCGCGGCCAAGCTCCACCGTGCTTTTGGCCGTGCCGAGAAGCGCGTCGACACGCGTGCCATAGGCGCGCGCCAGCCGCCGCAGGAGGCGCTGCTCCATCCAGGGATGGCGCAGTGACAGTCCGCGCAGGAAGTCCTCGAAATCAGCGCCCGGGATATCGCCGCCCGGCAGGCTCGCCGATTTGGTCCACGGCTTCGTCATGCCCGGAAAGTCCGGCCCGAGCTCCTTGAGCGCATGCTCGGCGAGTTCGCGATACGTGGTGATCTTGCCGCCGAAGACCGACAAGACAGGCGCGCCGCCCGTCCGGTCGCAGCTCAGCACATAGTCACGGGTCACTTTCGATGCGTTCGCTGCATGGTCGTCATAGAGCGGGCGCACACCGGAATAGGTCGCCACAACATCCGCCGGCGTAATCGACCGTTTGTAATATTCGCTGGCCCCGGCGCAAAGATAGTCGATCTCTTCCTGGCTGATTTCGACCTTGTCCTTGTCGGCCTCGTAGGGCACATCCGTCGTCCCGATCAGCGTGAATTCGCCCCGCTCATAGGGAATCGCGAACATGATCCGCCCGTCGCCATTCTGGAAGAAATAGGCATAGTCGCCTTCATGCCATCGCGGCACGATTATGTGGCTGCCCTTCACGAGGCGCAGGTTTTTCTGGCGCGTACCCGGCTCGGCCAGTCCGAGAATCTCGTCGACCCAACCGCCGGCCGCATTGACCACGGCGCGGGCCATCACGGTCTTCTCGCCATCAGGTCCCCGCAGGGTCGCCTCCCAATGATCGGCATGGCGCGCCAAGCCGACGCAGGCGGCCTGCGTCAGGACTTCCGCCCCGCGCTCCTGCGCATCGACAGCGTTCAGCACGACCAGCCGCGAATCCTCGACCCAGCAGTCGGAATATTCAAACGCCAGCCGGAATTCCTCGCGCAATGGATCCAGCCGGTCGGTCTTGTTCCGCCGCAGCGTACGGGTCGGCGGCAGCATCTTGCGCCCGCCCATATGGTCATACAGGAACAGTCCCAGCCGGATCAGCCAAGCCGGCCGTAAGTCCTTGTCATAAGGCAGCACGAACCGCATCGGCCAGATAATGTGCGGCGCCGCACGCAGCAGGATTTCCCGCTCGATCAGCGCTTTGCGCACCAGCGCGAAGTCATACATTTCGAGATAGCGCAGGCCGCCATGGATCAGCTTCGTGCTCGCTGAACTCGTGTGGGCGGCCAGGTCATCCTTCTCGCAGAGGAGAACTTTCAGGCCCCGGCCAGCCGCATCGCGCGCAATGCCGGCCCCGTTAATGCCGCCGCCAATGACCAAGAGATCGTGCACGCTCCGGCCTAGTCCTTCATCAACCCGCCCGCCTTGAGCAGCTTGCCGGCCCGGATCACCCGTTGCAGCTTGTGCTCAGACGACCGGTCACCCTTGTTGGAATCGGGGTGGAAGCGACGGACATATTCGGCATACCGTGCGCGGATCTCGGCTGGCGTGGATGTCGCCTCGAGGTCGAGCTCGTTCAACGCGCGGACCTGCAGCGCCGACCGGCGCGCCTTTGCGCCGCCCTCGGCATTGCCCGCATCATCGACATTAAAAAAGCCGCGGCCCGCCCAGTTGCGCGGATCATGGCTTGTTGCCGCCTTCTTGCCGGCCATCGGACCGGTCCCGAATTTCCAGGTCCGTTTGTGCCCGTAGCGTTCCGAGCGCGTGAACGAGGCGGCCTCGGCCTGCGACATACCCTCGAAGAAATTGAAGGCACGATTGTATTCGGTGATGTGGGCCTGGCAAAAATGTAGCTTGCCCTTGCCGCCGCGCTTGGGCGCCGGGAAGGCACCCTCGAGCTCACATTCCGGGTGCTCGCACACACGCGTCTTGCGCGCACGTGCCTTCGACGTCTCCTCGGCAGGAGGCTTTATCCGAATATCGGTAAACTTGACGCGGTAGCTGAAGGGGTCTGAATCTGACATAGTTGGGCATAATATGGAGATGATCGTAAACATGCCACAACCAAGTGACAGAACTTCGCGAATTCGTGATCTTTTAACTGCGGCTTTTGAGCCCGAACACCTCAAGATCACCGATGATAGCGCCCGCCATGCGGGTCATGCGGGGGCTGCACCGGGCGGGGAAACCCATTATAATATAGAGATTACGTCAAATGCCTTCGCCGGCCTCTCGCGCGTGCAGATTCAGCGCACCGTCATGCTCGCACTGCAAAAAGAATTCGATTCAGGACTCCACGCACTCTCTCTACAGGCGAAAATGCCATGATTGACCGTATTTAATCCATCGGGGAACCGGATTTCGAATCAATCGTTTCGTCTTCGAACCGTCGAGGAGAACGGGTGATGGTACTGAAAAGAGTGATACTGGGCGCCGCTTGCCTTTTCGCCAGCGGAATGGCCTCAGCAGAGAACGCACGTGGCGAGTTCGACATGCCGCTACTGAAAAATATCCAGCAAACCGTATGCGCCGGCGACAGCGAAATTGTCTTCGTGCCGGTCTCGCATGATCTTTCAACGTTCCGCACAACCTATGCGGTGATCGCCTTGAGCAATCCGGATCCAGATTCAGCGAACATCGTCTCGGAACGCGAAAGGCTCTGGCTGAACGTCAATGGCTGCAATGAACCGCGCATCGAAGCGGTCCATGCCTCCGGCGAACTGAACTCAGGCGGTTTCAATTTCTGAAATATTCAGGCCGGTCACCTGGTTGCGCTGGCGCCGCAGGATATTGAACCGATAGCCGTGGAATACGAAACTCTGTCCGGGTTCGGGGATAGTCTGCGCTTCGTGAATGACCAGACCCGCGACCGTGACGGCCTCATCGTCCGGCAGGTGCCATCCGGTGGCCCGGTTAAGGTCACGCACCGGCACCCAGCCATCGACATTGACCGTTCCATCGGCCTGCGGGCGCACGCCCTGAACGGCCACGTCATGCTCGTCATGGATCGAACCGACGATTTCTTCCAGAATGTCTTCCAGCGTGATCAGGCCCTGCAGCTCACCATACTCGTCCACGACGAGCGCGAAATGGCCGCGCTTGGCCAGGAACAGCTCCAGCTGGTCCTGAACCGGTGTTGTCTCCGGCACGAACCACGGCTTGCGCAGGATGCCTTCCAGGTCGAGCGACGCCAGGTCGCCGCCTAGCGGCAGCGCCGCACGCAATAGGTCCTTGGCGTGCAGGATGCCGACAATCTCTTCCTTCTCGCCACGATAAAGAGGCAGGCGCGTATGCGGGCTGGCCAGCGCCTTCATCACGATCTGGCGTGGTTCCAGGTCGGCGTTCAACATCTGGATATTGCGCCGGTGGATCATCACGTCCTCGACCGTCAGGTCCTTCAGGTCGAGCGCGCCGACAAGGCGCAACCGGTCTGCCGCATCGACAGTGCCTTCAGACGCATGCAGGTCGATCGCACCGCGAATTTCTTCTGCGGCTGACAGGGCGTCGGCAGGTGTCGCGAGTCCCATCAGTTTCAACGTGGCCATGACAATCATCTGGATCAGCTTGACGATCCACGAAGCGGAAATGACGAGCAGGCCAATCGGCCGCGCAACGGCCATCGCCATCGAATCGGTCCGCGTAATCGCATACGTCTTCGGCAACACTTCGGAGAACACCAGGACCAGAACGGTCATGACCCCGGTCGCCATGACCAGCGCCAGGCCGCCCTGCCCGAACAGGAGCGTGAACAGCGACGTCGCCAGCACCGATGCCAGAATATTGACCAGGTTATTGCCGAGCAGGATCGACCCGATCAGCCGTTCCCGGTCGGAGATCAGGCGATTCACGGCAGCCGCGCGCTTGTCACCCTCTTTTTCAAGCTGATGCATGCGGGCGCGTGACGCGGCCGTCAGCGCTGTCTCCGATCCTGAAAAGAATGCCGACATGCCGAGCAATAGAAGGATCGCGATGATGTATCCGGCTATCATAGTGTTCCGAGTTCGGTGATGATCCTCACGCCTTTTCCAGTTCGCCCAACAGGAACGCCGCAACAGACTTCAGGTCGGCGTCGGGATGGATATAGGACTGGCCGATCGCCCGCGCCAGAATAAGCGGAACCTGTCCGCCCCGCGCCTTCTTGTCCTGTTTCATCAGGTCGGCAAGTTCTGTCGCCTCATACGGCCCGCCGGGCACCTTGCCGAGTTCCACCGGCAAGCCAGACGCCGCGATCACACGCGCCACTTTGGCGGCCGCGTCCGGCGACGTGATTCCTTCGGCGGCGCCATAGCGGAACGCGAGTACCATGCCGAGCGCGACGGCTTCGCCGTGCAGCACGTCGGGCCGATACTGGTTGGCCGCCTCGACGGCATGGCCGAACGTATGGCCCAGGTTCAACAGCGCCCGCACGCCGCCTTCCGTTTCGTCCTCGGCGACAATCGCCGCCTTGGCCCGGCAAGAGGTTGCCACCGCATGCTGGATCGCATCCGGCGCGAGCGCCAGCACATCGGCGCCGTGCGCCTCCAGCCAGTCAAAGAAGGCTGCATCATTGATCAGGCCGTATTTCAGCACTTCGGCATAGCCGGCACGCAGGTCGCGGGCCGGCAAGGTGGCCAGCAGGGCCGTATCGGCAATCACGAAGCGCGGCTGGTAGAAAGCGCCGATCATGTTCTTGCCGCGCGACGTGTTCACCGCGGTCTTGCCGCCAACTGAACTGTCGACCTGTGACAGCAATGTCGTCGGCACCTGCACGAAGCCCATGCCGCGCTTCATCAGGCTGGCAGCCAATCCGGCAATATCCCCGATGACTCCGCCGCCAAACGCCACCAGGATGTCGCTGCGATCGGCACCGGCACCCAGCAGCCAATCCAGGATGCGCTCGAGGTTGGAAAAGGATTTCGATTGCTCGCCCGGCGCCAGCGCCAGCACCTCGGTCGTGATGCCGCTCGGCGTGAGCGCCGCGTCCAGCGCGCCCATGTGAAGGCGCGCGACCGACTCGTCGGTCAGTACAAAGACGCGTTTACGCTTCAGCAGCGGTGCCAAGCGTGCGCCCAATTGGGACAGCGCGCCATGCCCTACGACGATATCATAGCTACGGTCGCCAAGGCGGACACGAACAATTTCCGGCTCTGGTGAAGTGTCGCTCATACCGGTTCCCACGTTTTCAAGGCTTTTATAATTGCGTTCACGGCCGTCCCGTGCGGACCGTCCTTGCTGTGCACGATCAGGTCAGCCTGCGAATAGACCGGCTCCCGTTCCAGCAAAAGGTCCCGCAGGACCTGTTTTGCGTCAGCGCGCTTCAGCAAGGGGCGCGTGTTCTTTTTTTGCACCCGGCGCCACAGGGTCTCGAGATCGGCGCTCAGCCAGATCGTCACGGCTTTTTCACGCAGCAGAGCGCGCGTCTCCTCGTTCAGGTAAGCGCCGCCGCCGGTCGCCAGGACGTGCGGTTCTTCGCTCAGCAGCCGTTCGAGCACTTTCTGCTCACCACGCCGGAAGTCTGCTTCGCCGTGCATCGTGAAAATATCGGCCACCGAAAGCCCAGCCGCTTTCTCGATCTCATGGTCGCTATCATAGAACTTGCGGCCCAGTTTCTCGGCCAGGCGCCGCCCGACCGTCGATTTTCCCGCGCCCATCAGCCCCACAAGCGCGATCGTCCGGGACGCAAAGGCAGGCGCCGGATCGGTTATTTGCGCGGGACTGTCGCTGTCAGCGGGCATTGCAGGCTTTCATTCACTATTCAGACCAATTCCTATAGAGACGGAACTGTGTGAGCAATCGGTCAACGGCCGATGCAGAAGTGAATTCGACCCAGGGGTGCTAATCAAATGCGCAAATTTCTCATCATTCTCGGCATTCTGGTCATTCTCGGCCTGGTCGGCGCCTGGTGGCTCGGCCAGCAGGCCGTCAAGAACAAGCCGGCCGCTGGCGAAGTGCGCATGGAGGTAGAGAGTGTCCTCTAGGTCCTGGCCGGCGGTTTTCGCCGCCGCTGCATCCCTTTGCCTCTCCGCGAGCGCCCAGATCGAGGATTCCGGCCTGCAAATGGTCGATCCCTGGGGCATGGGCTTCCTGGAGGCTGGCGAACCGGCCCTGCCGGCGTCCATGTGGCGCGCCTCAAGCACGGAAACCCTGTTGCCAATGATGCGCGCTGTCCGCACGCAGGGCCTGACGCCCGGTGAGCGCACGCTCATGCGCCGCATGGCCCTGTCGCCCGCGACCGCGCCGCAAGGTGACCAATCCCCCGCCCTTCTCGCCGAACGCGCCCGCATCCTGTTCGAACTCGGCGAAGCCCGGCCCGCCGCCAGCCTCATGGCCCGCCTGGAGATATCGCCGCCCGGGCTCGACAGCGACGAGATCGCCACCGACCTGAACCTCGCGCTCGGCAACGAGGCCATGGCCTGCGCCGAGAATACCAGTGCGCTGCGCGAGGGTGCCTATTGGGCCAAGTTGCGCGCGGTTTGCGCGGCGCTGCGCGACAACACGGCCGGCGCGGAACTCGCCATCGAAATGGCGAGCAGTCAGGGCGTCAATGACAGCTGGCTGACCTCGGCCGTCTTCGCTGCGTCCGGCGACCTGCCAAATCCTCCTAAGGCGAAATATGACAGCGGTATCGCACTCGCCATCTCGTCCAAGGCGGGCCTTGCCCCGCCAGACACCGCCCTGTCGCCGATCCGCCCCGACCTCGCTGCCGCCATGGTTGCCCGCCCCGGCCTCCCCGCCGCCACGCGCGCGGAAGCCGCCGCGATCGCCGCCGAAGCTGGCCTCATCGACGTCTCGGCCTGGCGCCAGGTCCTCGACACATTGTTTGCCGAGCCCGAATTCGAGCCCCGGTCCAAGGTGGAAATCGCCATCGCAACGGCCCGCAACGTCGCCATGCCCAATGACGGCCGCGCTGACGCTATCGCTGATGCGCTGCAGGATGCGGCCATCAACCCGGCACGTTTCGCCGCCGTATCCGCCGTCCTCGCGCCGGAACTCGCCAGCCTCAGCCTGACGAACGAAACAGCGAAACACGCGCTGCTTTTTGCCCGCGCCAGCATCGCCGCGAACGATCCCGAAGGCATGGTTTTATGGACACTCGTCCCCAGCCTCGACGAAGCGCCGCAGACCGATGCGTTCGACTTCGCCTATATCCACGCGCTGGGCGTCCTGTCCGGTTCCGGCGACGCGGCGCAGATCGGCGAAACACTCGTTGCTGAAGCGACCAGCAAGAACGACCGCCAGGGCGCTGCCCGCCTCTTTGCGCTCTGGACGATGACCGGCATCACCCCGCCCCCCTCGGCTCGCGCCCTGATGGCCAGTGACAGTGAAGCGCCCGGCAAGGCCACCAAACCGGGCGCCGTGCTCGCCATTCTCGCCAATGCAGAAGCCGGCGCTGCCGGTGAGGCGATCCTCGCCAGTGTTGCGCTCATCGATGGCGACCCGTCAAAACGCGACGTGGCCGATCTTGCCCTTGTCGGCAGGGCACTCAACGCGATCGGCGCAAAGGATGCGGCCTCCGCGCTCGCGCTGGAGGCCACAGCCTACTGGAAAGCCGCCAAATAGGGCTCAGCCAAGCCCTTCGAACAAGGCGGTCGAGACGTAGCGCTCGGCAAAGGACGGGATGATCACGACAATCGTCTTGCCCGCCATTTCGGGCCGCTTGGCTACATCGAGGCCTGCCGCCAGCGCCGCACCGGACGAGATGCCGACCGGAATGCCTTCGGTCCGCGCAAGGCGCCGCGCATGCGCGATCGCATCTGCATTGGCCACTTTGACCACGCCGTCCATCAGGCTGGTATCCATGTTCCCCGGGATGAACCCGGCGCCGATCCCCTGTATAACATGAGGGCCCGGTTCGCCGCCCGACAGGACCGGGCTCGCTTCTGGTTCCACAGCGAACATTTTCACGGACGGCTTTTTCGCTTTCAGCACGCGCGCACAGCCAGTGAATGTGCCACCGGTGCCAACGCCGGAAATCACGGCATCGACCGCCCCGCCAGTATCGCGCCAGATTTCCTGGGCGGTTGTCGCTTCGTGGATTGCCGGGTTCGCGGGATTGTCGAACTGGCTCGGCATGACGGACCCGGGTATTTCGGCGAGCAGCTCAGCCGCCCTGGCCAGGGTCCCTTTAATGCCCAGCTCCTTGGGCGTCAGGTGCAGTTCCGCGCCAAGAATCGCCAGCATTTTGCGGCGCTCGATCGACATCGACTCCGGCATGGTCAGGATCAGGCGATAGCCGCGCGACGCCGCAACCATCGCAAGTCCGATCCCCGTATTGCCCGAGGTCGGCTCGACCAGGACCGCACCCGGACCGATCTTGCCGTCCTTTTCCATCTGCGTGATCATCCCGATGGCGATCCGGTCCTTCACGCTCGCCAGGGGATTGAAGAATTCAAGCTTCAGCAGCAGGTCGCTTTTCAGGCCTTCTTCGGCTGAAATCCGCGGTATCCGCACGATCGGCGTATTGCCCACGGTCTCAAGAATCGACCCGTAGACCCGCCCGCGTCCCGGCGCATCCAGCGTCACGCCATAATAATCAATAACTCCACCCATAGCTTTTTCCCATCCTGGCTGTTTTTCGCTCGCCGCGCGTCGAGGCGCGCCACATAGAGGCGTCATTAACACAGGCAGGGTAGGCTTGTCCCATGTCAGACCGCGCCCGCATCGAAGCCTTCCTGGAAATGATGAGCGCCGAACGCGGCGCAGCGGCAAACACGCTGGACGCCTATGCCCGCGATCTGGCGGATGCCTCCGAATTCTGCGCCGGCGATCTGTCCGGTGCCACGGCCCGCGACCTCGCCGCTTGGCAGGCCGACCTGTCGGCGCGTGGCATGGCCGCCTCCACCTCCGCCCGCAAGCTGTCAGCGGCGCGGCGCTTCTTCCGCTTCCTGTTCGAGGAAGGCGACCGCAAGGACGATCCCACCGCCAAGATTGACGGCCCGAAAACTGCCCGCGAGGTGCCGGACGTCCTCTCCCGCGAAGAACTCGGCCAGTTGATCAATGCCTGCGGAGACGACCTTCGCCTCAAATGCCTGGTCGAACTTCTCTACGGCGCCGGCCTGCGCGCATCCGAACTCGTCTCGCTTACGCTGGGCAGCCTGCCGCGCCGCAAGGGCGCGCGCTGGGTGACGCAAGACATCATCATTCGCGGCAAGGGCGGCAAGGAACGACTCTGCCCACTGGGCGGCCCGGCGCTCTCCTCCCTGTCAGACTGGCTCGCGGTGCGCGAAGACAGCCTCCCCGCCGGCAGCCTCGCGCGCGGCCGTGCCGAACCCTTCCTCTTCCCCTCGCGCGGCAAGCAGGGCCACCTCACACGCCGCCGCCTCGGCCAGATGCTCGACGCCCTCGCCCTCGCCGCCGATCTCAACCCCGCCCGGGTCCATCCGCATGCCTTGCGCCACGCCTATGCCACCCACCTGTTGCAGGGTGGCGCAGACCTCCGAAGCGTGCAGACGCTGCTCGGCCATGCCGACATCGCGACGACCCAGATCTACACCCACGTCCTCACCGACGAGCTCGCCGAACTGCTCGAAACCAGCCACCCGCTCGCCCGGCGCAACTGATTCTGAAAAAGGCCATTGCGATTCTGCGATAGCGGGACAATATCTCAGGAAATACGATGTGGAGCTTCCCAATGAACCGTTTTTTCAAGGCCCTCGTTCCGACCCTGCTTCTGGCCGAACTCGCCCTCATCACCTCGGCCACCGCCGTCTGGGCGGTGCTCTCGGAATTGCATGCGGGAAAGTACATGATCATGGGCGCTGAAGCGATTGACCTTGTCGCCTCGGCCGTTCTCGCCGTCATCATTTTCCGCCGCGCCTTCGATTCCGAAGCGCGGATGACGCAAATCCCCGTCGAAAACGACTAAAAAGCCGGGCTGCAGCGCGCAGCCAGGTTCTTTTCGTCATGATTTCGCGGCGCGTTAGGCGACCGCAGAGCCGCCGCGCGAGTTCACCCAGAAGGCGTGGATCAAGCCGGGCAACCATCCGATCAGCGTCAACACGACATTGATCACGAATTGCCCCCCGCTACCCTCTTTCATCGCTACGGCGACGGGTGGCAGGAAGATGGTCAACAGGATCCTAAGCAGGGACATGGTGGTTTCCCTTGTCTTGGGTCCGCCCGATCAACGGACAAGGTGCGGCTTTGTTCCTGTTTGACGCAGTGCACCATCAGCCTTAGGCCTGTGGCGGATGAGGAGACACACATGAGCGAGAAGACACCCCGGAACTTTTTCAAGCCGCTGGCCATTGGCGCACCAGAGCCAATGCGCGAACTGCCAACCCGCCTCGAGCGGATGATCCATTTCGTCCCCGGCCATAATGAAAAGGTCCGTTCGAAAACGCCCGCCATGGCCGCCAAGTGCGATGTCATCCTTGCCAATCTCGAAGACGCCATCCCTGCCGACGCCAAGGATGCCGCCCGCGCCGGCGCCATCGAAATGGCGTCCATGTATGACTGGCAGGGCACTGGCACCGGCTTCTGGAGCCGCGTCAATCCGCTGAACTCGCCCTGGTTCCAGGACGATGTGTCCGAACTCGTCCTCAAGGCCGGCAAACAGCTCGACGTGATCATGCTGCCTAAGGTCGAAGGTCCGTGGGACATCCATTTCGCCGACCAGTATGTCGCCCAGCTCGAAGCCAAGGCGGGCCTCACCCGCCCCATCCTGTTCCACGCCATTCTCGAAACCGCGCAGGGCATGGCCCGCGTCGAGGAAATCGCGCTCGCCTCCCCCCGCATGCAGGGCATCAGCCTCGGCCCGGCAGACCTTGCCGCCGACCGCAAGATGAAGACCACCCGCGTCGGCGGCGGCCACCCCTTCTACCGCGTGCTCGAAGACCCGCACGCCGATGGCAGCGCTCGCGCCAGCGTCCAGCAGGACCTCTGGCATTACACGATCGCCCGCATGGTCGACGCCTGCCGCATGGCCGGGATCAATGCCTTCTACGGACCGTTCGGCGACATTTCCGATCTCGATGCCTGCGAACAGCAATTCCGCAATGCCTTCCTGCTCGGCTGCTCCGGTGCGTGGAGCCTGCATCCGAACCAGATCGACATTGCCAAGCGCGTGTTCAGCCCGGCGCCGGACGAAGTGAAGTTCGCCCGCCGCATCCTCGAAGCCATGCCCGACGGCACCGGCGTCGCCATGCTCGACGGCAAGATGCAGGATGACGCGACATGGAAACAGGCCAAGGTCATCGCCGACCTCGCCGATCTCGTCGCCTCGAAAGACCCGGACCTGGCAGCCGCCTATAACGGGTGATTTGCTCTTAACTTGCCGCGTTCGCGTGATAACCTCGCCACAGATGGCGCGGAATACGTTTAGGCGTCCAGAAAACACAAACGGGAAATGCCGGATGATGAAATCAAACCTGTTGCTCACCGCCGCTATCATGTTCGCCGGCTCCGCGCTGGCCGACGAAGCCTGGACCTCCCAGATCGGTGAAGTGGTCTATGAGCGCGACCTGCCAACCGGAGAGGCCGTTCTGTCCTATCCGGCAGCCGATACGGACGCGCGCGGCCTCGCCTACATTGAAGGCCTCGCGCAAACCTATGAGGGTCGCGGCGCGTTTGAAGGCGTCTGGATCGAAGACAACCTGCCGCCCGCCGACGCCTGCAACGTGTCGATTTCCGATCCCGAGACCGGCGTAGCCCGCAACAATTGGGGCCGCATCGAACTCGTCTTCACCGAACCGGATTTCCCGGGCGGCTGGGTCGCCATTCGCGGCGACTGTTTCAATCAGCCTGACAGCTACCTGATCGGCAAACCCGTCATCGCGGAGGACGCACAATGATCGAACTCACCGGACACTCGCCCAATCTTCAACGCTGGTTCGACTGGATGGACGGCAGCCATGATGCAGCCGGCCTCGCAGACCAGCTCGCCGAGCATGTCGTCTTCCGCAGCCCCGTCGTCCATACACCGCAGGAAGGCAAGGTCATTACCATGGCCTACCTCTCGGCTGCCGGGCAGACTCTCGGCGGCGACACATTCCAGTACACGCGCATCTTCGATTGCGGCGACAAGGCCGTGCTCGAATTCGAATGCGTGATGGACGGGATCAATGTGAACGGCATCGACATGATCGAATGGGACGACCAGGGCAAGATCACCGATTTCAAGGTAATGGTCCGTCCACTGAAGGGCACGCAGGCCGTCCACGCAGCGATGGGCGCCATGCTTGCGAAGATGAAGGGCCGTGCATGATCACCGCGCCGCCGACGCTCGTTACCGAGCGCCTGGTCCTGCGTCCGCACCGGGCCAGCGATTTCGAGTCCTGCGCGGCGATGTGGAATGACGAAGATGTCGTCCGCCATGTCGGAGGTACGACCCGGCCCGAACAGGATGTCTGGTTCGCCATGGCGCGTGTGCGCGGCATGTGGCCGCTCGTTGGCTTCGGATACTGGGTCGCTACCGAAAAGGCATCCGGACGCTTCGCCGGGGAAGTCGGCTTTGCCGATTTCAAGCGCGGGATAAATCCGGACCTGTCGGCCTGGCCGGAAGCGGGCTGGGTCTTCAACAGGGTCTCATGGGGCAAAGGCTATGCCACCGAGGCCGTCGGCGCGATCCATGAATGGCTCGACGCACACCGTCCCGGCGCCTCGACCTGCATCATCGACCTGGACAATCTGCCGTCCCGCCGCGTCGCGGAAAAGTCCGGGTACAACTTCTGGTGCAAAGCGCTCTACAGGGATAGTCCGGTCGATGTGTTCCGCCGCGAAGGCGCAGCGACGACCTAGCTGGCCTGGCGCGAATCAAGCGGCAGCGGACTGGCCCTGAACGCGCGCAAGAAATCCAGGAACGCGCCATGCGGCAGGCCGGGGCTATACAGGAAGCCCTGCCCCATCGTGCACCCGCGGCGCCGCAGGAAATCTGCCTGCCGTTCTGTCTCAACGCCTTCGGCTACCGTCTCCAGTCCGAGTGTCTCGGCCATGGCAAGAATCATTTCGACAATCGCAGGGGCCTGCTTGTCGCCTTCGAGGGCCGATACGAACTGGCGGTCGATCTTGAAGATGTCGAACGGCAACTGGGTCAGCATCGACAGGTTGGAGTGTCCGGTTCCGAAATCGTCGATTGCGAGTTTCATGCCCATCATCCGCAGCGGCCCCATGACCTCCGCCACTTTTGCCGGGTTCTCGACGGCCATGCTTTCGGTGATCTCGAGTTCCAGCCGGTTCGGGTGCAGGCCGGTCCGCTTCAGCACGTCCATTACCGTGTCGGTCAGGTTGCCTTGCTCGAACTGGCGGGGTGAAACATTGACCGCCACCGATACGTCCAGGCCTTCGCGCATCCAGATACGCGCCGACTGGCAGGCCGCTTCGAGTATCTGTTCGCCAATCTGGTTGATCAGGCCCGTTTCTTCCGCCAACGGAATGAATGCCGCAGGGGAAATGATCTTGCCGTTGTGCCGGCGCCAGCGCGCCAGCACTTCAGCGCCGACAATCTTGCCGGTCTGGAAATTGACCTTGGGCTGGAAGACGGCCTTGAACTCGCGGTTCGCCACGGCTTCGCGCAGTTCGTCTTCCAGCTTGTATTTGCCTCGGGCGACGCGCGTCAGGCGCGGCGTGAAGAAGCGGAAGCCCGACGTGGCTTCGCCGCGCACAAGACGCAGGGCCAGTTCGGCATGCCGGAACAGCTTCTGGGAACTGTCAGCATCTTCCGGTGCCATGACGATCCCGCCGGAAATACCGAGGGTGACCGTTTGCCCGTTCAACTCGAAGGGTGCAGCAAACGCCTGGCGGATGGCGCGGGCAATGGTCGCTACATGCTCGCGGCTGACGGCATTGGGCATGTAGACGCCGAATTCGTCGGCCTGCAGGGCGGCAATCGTCGCGTCGCGCAGGGCCGCGCCTGCCGGGCCGCTGATCGCGGCAAGTTCAGACTTGAGCCGCTGGCCGGCCTGGGCCAACAAAGCTTCGCTCGCATAGCTGCCCAGCTGTTCGGAGGCGCGTGTGAACCGGTCGAGGTCGAGCATGATCAGGGCAGCTGGCGCTTCGAATGTCGCCCGCATCAATGATTCGGAGATCGCCTTGTCGATCGCGATCATGTTGGACAATCCGGTCCGCGGGTCGACGAAGGCCGTTTCGCGCAGCAGGGCGTTTTCCCGGCGCAGCCTGCCAATCGTGCGCGTGACACCGACGCGCAGGCGGCGCAGTTCAGCGAAATGCATGCCGTCCAGCGACGCTGTGTCATCGAGGTGGGCATTCAGCAGGTAGTCATTGAACCGCTCCAGCGACCGGCGAAAATGGTTGGCCGAGGCATAGGATACCGCTGCCGCCAGGACCGTCGCCACCGCCATCAGCAACAGTAACAGGGGAATCGGAACCGCCGTCTCGAACGGACCAACCCCCAGCTCGAGAACCCGGTAAGCCTGAACAACCGCGATCAGGGCAACAAAGACGAGTGATGCCAGCATACCGGCGACCACGCCCGCAAAGGCGGAAATGGTCATGGTGCCGAAAATTCGGCTCAGGAGTCTCTTCTTTTTCAAGCGCCGATTCGCCTTGTTTTGGCCTGTTGTGGCCATTCCTGAATCGACATTCAGTGAATATGTTTAGAATTCAGTGAATAAAACGCGCTAGCTGTCGAGAATACAGCGCACTATATGGTTCCAGATGATTAAGCACCGCACCGCCACCGTCGACCGCAAGACGAAGGAAACCGATATCTCGGTCACCCTCGATCTTGATGGCACCGGCAAGTCCGATATCGAAACCGGTATCGGCTTCTTCGATCACATGCTGGAGAGCTTCTCCAAGCATTCCGCCATCGACCTCGCGGTCCGCTGCAAGGGCGACCTGCACATCGACATGCACCATTCCGTTGAGGATACGGGCATTGTCATCGGTCAGGCCGTTCTCAAGGCGCTGGGCGACTTTGCCGGCATCACACGCTTCGGCCACGCCTATATCCCGATGGACGAGACGCTCAGCCGCGCCAGCCTCGACCTGTGCAAGCGTCCCTACCTGATCTGGAAGGTCAATTTCGTCCGCGACAAGGTCGGCGAGATGGATACCGAACTGTTCAAGGAATTCTTCCACGCCCTCGCCGGAAACGGCGGCATGTGCCTGCATGTGGAGAATCTCTACGGCGAGAACAGCCACCATATTATCGAGAGCTGTTACAAAGCGACCGCCCGCGCATTGCGGACGGCCGTTGAAATCGATCCGAAGCTCGGCGGCAAGCCTGCCTCGACCAAGGGCAGCCTCTAGGCGGCGGCCGCCATCGCCATTTCGATCAGGTTTGCCGGATAGGGCCGCTCATAGGCCTTGATGCCGAATTGCGCGCGCACCTCTTCCAGCGTGCCTGTCCAGACACTCTCCCAGTCAATCGTGATCATCGGCGGCGTATGGCGTCCGTGCACCCAGGCGCTGGTGATCGTGTCCATCAGGATCGGATAGGCCATCGCATCGCCCTGCGCCCCGATAACGGCCGTGACCGCCAGGAACTGCGCCGAATAACTGTGCCCAAACTGCGACATCTGGAACGCCGAGATCGCGATCTCGTGCAGCGAGGTCGTCTCATAGCCGCCGACGAGGTGCCAGAGGTCATGGGCCTGCAGCATGCGCGTATTGAGATAGTCGAGCGGTGACGGCAGCTGCGACAGGCCAATCGCATCGCGGTCGAGCACTTCGAGGTCGAATGAATTGTCGACAATCACATTATAGAATAGTCGACCCACGGAATTCTCCGGGCAGGCGCCCAGTTCTTCCAACGTATGGCGGCGCGGCAGCGGCAGCGTCGCAATCTCCGACACACCCTCATAGGTGAATGACGTCTTCACCACACGGTCCCGGAAACTGTCATCAAGTTCCTTGCCAAGAGCTGCCGTGCGCGAGGTGACCGCGAGCGCATCCAGCTTGCCCGCCGCACCATCTTCAGTGATCGACCAGAACACGTTCCAAAGATTATCCGGCGCCGTCATGGCAGGTTCGTCGAGTGTCGGGATAGGCGCTGCACCCACAGGCTCGCCAATCCAGCCTTCCGCCAGCGCATCATAAATCTCACCGACACGGTCCGGCGCCAGGAAGGCCGCATGGGCCAGCCGTGCGGCCAGCTTCGTGCGCAATTCATGGCTCGAGGTGCTGTTGGACGCCTTGGCTTCAGCCGCCAGCCATTTCACGTCCGCGACATCCGGAGCTTCGGTCACTTCGCGTTCGAACAGTTCTCTATTGCCACTGAAATTCATTATATCATCCTAGGTAACTCTATACGAATAGTGTTATCATGAATTTGCCGCGAGATGCAAGTGAAACAGCCTTTCGGTTTGCGTGGCAGGGCGCTAAGAGCAGCGCATGAACTCGGTCGCTCTCATCGATTACGGCTCCGGCAACGTCCATTCCGCCGCCGGTGCGCTAAACGAGGCCGCCCGGCGTGCCGGCCTCGCCATCGAGGTCGCCAATACCGCCGACCCCGCCACCATCGCCCGCGCCAGCCGCATCCTCCTGCCCGGCGTCGGCCATTATGCCGATTGCGCCACCAATCTTCACGCCCGCCCCGGCCTGGTCGCCGCGCTCGAATCCGCCGTCCTGCAACAGAACAAGCCCTTCCTCGGCATCTGCGTCGGCATGCAGCTGCTCGCCGATACCGGCCTTGAGGATGGCGAGACGCCCGGCCTCGGCTGGGTCCCCGGCATTGTCGACCATATCGCGCCCGGCCCCGGCCTGCGCGTGCCGCATGTCGGCTGGAACAGCCTCACCATCGCCCGCCCCCACCCCCTGCTCACCGGCCTCGGCCCCGACCCGCACGCCTATTTCACCCATTCCTATGCCTTCACGCCGCACGACCCGGCCGACATCGCCGCGACGACGGACTATGGCGCCCCCTTCACCAGCGCGGTCGCCAGGGGCAACATCTTCGGCACCCAGTTCCACCCCGAAATGAGCCAACGCGTCGGCCTGCAACTGCTCGCCAACTTCCTGCAATGGACCCCCGCATGACCTTCACCCTCTACCCCGCCATCGACCTGAAAGACGGCCAGTGCGTTCGCCTCCTGCGCGGCGAGATGGATGCGGCCACCGTATTCAATGACAGCCCCGCCAACCAGGCCGCCGCCTTCCACGCTGACGGCTTCAGCCACCTCCACGTCGTCGACCTCAACGGCGCCTTTGCCGGCCAGTCGGCCAATGACGCGGCGGTCAAAGCCATCCTCGCGGCGACGCCCGCCCCGGTCCAGCTCGGCGGCGGCATCCGCACCCGCGCCCAGATCGACGCCTGGCTCGAGGCCGGTGTCAGCCGCGTCATCCTCGGCACCGCCGCCCTGCGCGATCCGGACTTGGTCAAATCCGCCGCCCGCGACCTGCCGGGCCGTGTCATTGTGGGCATAGATGCGGTTAACGGCATGGTCGCCGTCGAGGGCTGGGCCGAGACCAGCGACATGAAAGCGGTCGACCTCGCAAAAGCCTTCGAGGGCTGCGGCGTCGCCGCCATCATCGCGACAGACATTGGCCGCGACGGCCTCAAGACCGGCGTCAATGTCGCCTTCACCAGCCAGCTCGCCAATGCCGTCACCATCCCTATCATCGCCAGCGGCGGCGTCGCCAGCACAGCCGACATCACGCAGCTCCGCGCCGCGCCCGGCAAGCCCGTCTCCGGCACCATCCTCGGCCGCGCCCTCTATGATGGCGACATCATCCCCGCCGAAGCCATCGCCGCCGCAACCGCCTGACCCTGCCCCTCCGGCACGCGAATGTGCTATGCTGGTGTCGTGTGTAGAGTGAGGGGCCGACATGCGAGCAGACAAGGGCCCCTTTGCGTTGCCCTGGCCGCCCTCGCGGCCTGCGCCACCCCGCCTACCCAACCGCGCCACGTCATCGCCGTCGGCATAACGCTGCCCGCGGACCTCGACACCCGCATCAACAATGCCTTCACCAGCATGTCGGGCGGCTAGGACATGCGCTTCACGGTCAGCCTGCCGGGCGGCACGGTCACCGGCAGCGACGGCCACCTGCAAATCCCGCCGACAGCGGACAATCGCTGGGTCATCCTGCGGCTCGATGCCACCGGCGCCTTCGTGGCGCTCAGCGAGATAACCAATTACGGCGACGGGCAGCTGGAATCGATCCGCCTCGACGTCGCCGCCACCACGATCTTCCAGCAGCGCTAAACAGACTGCCACCCGCACAGGCTGGGGCTCGGCCGATCATCATTATTCCGTAGACGTCATGGAAGGCGACACTAACCCCGCCCTCTACGCCTTCCGCACCCGCAAGGGCGAACGGGAAAGCCCGCCGCTGGACTAGCGGCCCGTAGGGTGGGTTAGGCAAAACCGCAACCCACCGGACAGGTGGACGGCGTCAGGCAGCGTTGCGTATCGCTCCGCTCAACCCATCCTGCGGCTTGCTGGCTATCTCAGCGACGTGATCGCCACGCCGGGGCGATTGTTCGGCGTCACATATTTCAGGCAATTGTCCGTCACGACTCGCGACCCGGTGCGAATGCCTTCGATAATCTCGCTGGCATCGTCGCTGTCCCGGCATGGCCGCAACTGCGTCAGGCTGACCCCTTCCGCCTGCGCCAGGTCGACCAGGAACATTGACAGGCTCTGTGCCAGCAATTGCGAATTCAGCTGGCGCGCTCGCTTCGCCGCGTTGCGGCTGGCGAGACCGGAGGTCGAAAACTGCCCTTGCCTTGCCTGAGCCGCCGAGACCGAATCCTGCCGATTATCGAGTTGCAGGGACACATAATTGAGCGGGTTGAACTGACCGAGCGCCACCAGTAGCGGCCCCGAAACGGCCGACACGCCCGTATACCAGGCAAAGCCCTGATAGACCTCGTTCCATTCGGCCTGCGAGGCCTCCGTCACAGAGTCGATACCGAAGAAGTCCCGGAGTTTCGAATTATTGCTCAGCGCCTCGACGATACCTGCCTCGCCAATCGCATAGGCTGACATGCCCGCGACACCGGCAATCACGCCCGGCGCCGACACGTCATAGGCAAAGCTCGCATCATCCTCATTCAGTCCGGGATACTCGGCCAGGAAGTTGGAGCCGATCAGCTTCTCATAGACGGTCTCGCCCGTGCGCCGGTCAACGACCCGGTAACGGGCCTTCGTCTTGCCCGCAAAGTCTCGCCCGAACGCATCACTGTCGAGTTCGGTAAACTCGATCTGCAAGGCATAGCGCGCGGCAATCGGCGTCGGCGCCCACAGATCTGACGACCGCAAGGCATATTTCAGCATCGGATCGAACAGGCGGCGATTGGGCTCTTCAAAAAGATAGTCGCGCTGTGACATGCCGCTCACATAATCCAGCACCATGGATTGCCGCAGGCGATCCCCGGGATACCAGCGCACATAATCGGTTGCCGGCAGGTTCGGACGCTGCTTCTCGATTGTCTGCCGCTCGCTCATGAAACCCGGCGTCGCCATCGCGAGATCCTTGCTCGGCTGATGGTTGGCACATGCCGCAAGCAGCAACACACTGGCACTCAGGAGAGCGGTCTTTTTCATTATCGGATCCTCACGGCTGTCGCCCTGAGGTTGATACGCTTGAAACCTTAACAGACTTTTCCCGCAGGCCCCGTAGGATGGGTTAGGCAAAGCCGTAACCCACCAGACAGGCGCGCACTGACCTTCTCTCCTCTCCCTTGGGAGAGGGGGGGCCACCGATCGCGCCACCAACACCGCACCGGCTGTGAAGCCATGTCCCCTCATCCCCAACCCTTCTCCCCAAGGAGAAGAGGGCAACTCAAACCTTCGTCGAAAAAATCTGCCGCAACCGCCGCAGCGTCCGCAACGCATACGCCATATCGCTTTCCGGCGCGTCCGGTGGTGTCTCGGTCTCATGCAGCGGTGCCAGCTTCGCGGCGCGCCGGCTCAATGCCTCGGCGGCGGCTTTCTGGACCGCCTCTGCGGCCCTGATCTCGGTAATCCTGAGGTCCATCACATGTCTCCTCTGCGCGTCTATCCTCGCGCAGCACGGAGCAGCGCTTGGGCACAGTATAGCCGAAAATTGGGGCATTTAGAATGAAAGGTAGGTAAGGAAAAATGTGGCCGACGCTGGAAGGACAACATCACTCCTGAATAGCTAGCTGAGATGCAGTCTTTAGATAGCGGTCATAATTTGCCCATTCCGGCGAAAGGGCGATTTTGTTTTCGGGCACGCCTTTTATTATGTCACGACCGAGGAACCGCACAAAAGAGCGATGAATGTCGGCATCAGGAGCGTCTGCACAGCTTCTCAAGGTCTTATTGAACCGCCCCGGGTTTGCCGGAGGCTCCTTTTCTTAAGAGAGTGGAGCCATGACAGACAAGATACGACGACCATCGTGATGCCTATGAGGCCGAGCCGATTTGCAGGGTCCTGCCGATTGCCCCATCGACATATTACGACCACATCGCAAAGCGTC
>NZ_JBDNGN010000164.1:0-2668 GCF_041689225.1 Hyphomonas sp.
CGCCCGCCAGCGTGTCCGCAATCGCCCGGCCAATGCCGCGCGTGCCGCCCAGTATGATGGCGTTCTTGCCCTTCAGATGCATGTCCAAAACCGTATCCTCCTCAAGTGTTTTCTATGTGTCGGCCGCAAGCCTAGCCCGCCCGTCCCGGCGCGACCAGACGCTAGAGCGACAGGCGTTCAAGGTTCGCCAGCAGCATCTGGAGTGTCAGCTCCCGCGCTCGCTCAGATGGCTTGCCGATCAGCTGGCCCAGCGTCGGCCCGAACAGGCCGACACCGACGGCCAGCGTCACGCTGAGCAGGATCAGGTCCTCCACCAGCTCTGCCGGCAGCTTGGCATTGGCCATCTTCTTCTGCGCCACTTCCTGCACGGCTTCGCGCACCAGGGTCAGGCGGCTGGTCTCGTCGGTCAGTTCCAGCCAGGCCGCCAGGCGCGCCGCGCCGCGAGTCTCGAACGCATCGAACAGCGTCCGAAGCGCCGCTTCGCGCGCCGCCGCCGGATCGTCCAGCGGCACGTCGACCGCCATGATACTCTCAACCAGGTCTGCGATCATGCGCTCCATCAGCGCTTTCTGGACCGCGTCAATCGAGCCGAAATGGTGCAGCACCGTGGCATTGGCCACGCCCGCCGCCTTGGCGACATCCGCTAGTCGCAGGGATTGCGGGCCCTGCGCCACGAGCAGGGATTCCGCCGCCGACAGGATATTGCTGCGCGAAGCTTCCGGAGAGCGACGCACACGAGGGGCAGGTTTATTATTTATTGACATTTTTGTCAGTAACGTTAATTTTGAACATGAAGCCAGTCCGCATTTCAGTTTCTTGAGGCACTAAGCACAATGACGAACAAGCGCACACCCGAAGATGTAACGATCCTGCCCCGCGACTTCCATTTCGACATGGACAGTGCGCGCGAGGGCCACTGGTTGGACGGCAACCCCGTCGCCACCGCCATTTTCAACGCCATGTCGCTGACCTTCCCGGACGGCGAACGCCTGTTCATGGACGCTGTGAAGGCCTATCGCGGCAAAGTCGACGGGAAGCTGGCGCAGGATGTGAAGGACTTCATCGCGCAGGAGGCCATCCATTCGCGCGAGCATCACCTGCTGAACAACATGATCGATCGCGAGAAATACCCAGTCGCGGAAATCGAGGCGGCCATCGCGGAAAAGATCGCCTTCGGACGCTCCGGCGGTCCGATGCGCATGCTGATCGCCACGATCTGCCTTGAGCATTTCACCTCGATGATGGCCGACCTGATGGTCGATCTCGACGTCGATGGATCCCCGCTGTTCAGCAAGACCGAACCCTCGCTCGAGCACCTCTGGCGCTGGCACGCCATGGAAGAGACCGAACACAAGGCGGTCGCCTATGATGTCTTCATGGAAGCCACTAAAGGCTGGTCGCCGTTCAAACGCTATTTCCGGCGCAGCCTGTCCATGCTGCTCATCACCCAGCAGTTCACGCAAAATATCGCCGAATATGCATCCAAATTGCTGGTCGCCGATGGCTACGAACCGGACGCGGCCCGGCGTGCCGTGAAGACTTTCCTCTGGAAGAAGCCTGCCCTGTTCGGTTCAGGCTGGGCCATCTGGCTATCCTGGTTCAAACCCGGCTTCCATCCATGGGACCATGACAATCGCGATGTCATGGCCAGCTGGAAAGAAGAATTCAGTCTGGTCGCGGCCGAGTAGGATTACCGCGTCGAGCCGGTTCTGAGGTGCCAGGCCTCTCTGGCTGAGGCGCACTTTTGCCAGGCGCGGATGTCCGGGGTATCCTCAACTCGAAGCCAATATGGCGAGAGGCCACGACATGATCAACACGTCCCCCGCCTGGCTCGCCAAGGATTGCCTCGATGTCGGCGTGTTCACCAACCGTCTCGATGAGATGCTCGCCTTCTGGCAGCAGGATGTCGGCCTGCCCTTCGACCATATGCTGCCGCTGGGCGGCGGCCTGCGCCAGCACCGCCACGACCATCATGGCAGCGTGTTCAAGCTGAACCATGCCCGCGATCCGCTGCCGCCGCGCGCCGACGGTGGCTACCTCCGCCTCATCATCGCCCGCGACGGCGTCACCGTACCAATCGAACTGACTGATCCGGATGGCAACCGCGTCGGGCTCGTGCCGCCTGGCCATGACGGCATCACCCAATGGGCCATCGAGGTCGCCACACCCAGCCGCGAGGCCTTCCTCGCCTTCTACCATGACGCGCTTGGCCTGCCGGTATCCGACACGCACGCCTGCGCCGTCGCCTGTGGACGCAGCCTCATCCTCGGGCACATCGACCCCGCCCTTGCCGCGCGCACGGGCAACGCCGAGATGGCCCGGATCGGTTATCGCTACACGACGCTCCAGGTCGACAAGGTCGACCGCGTCCACGCGCAAGTCCTCGCCGCTGGCGGCACCGAAGGGCGGGCGCCCGCCACTCTCGGCAAGACGGCGCGTATCTCCTTCGTGCGCGATGGCTGCGGCAACTGGATGGAACTCTCCCAGCGCGCCTCGATCACCGGCTCTCTGGAACCGTGAGACGCAACTAGAGCGCCTTGCGCATGTGGATAACGGTTTTCACCCGCCCGTTCGCCGCCACCTGTTCGTTGCAATGGAACGGCGCATAGCCCCGCGCCAGGTACAGCGCTTCGCCCGCAATCGTCGAGCCGAGTTCGATGGTCCTGAA
>NZ_JBDNGN010000165.1:0-4149 GCF_041689225.1 Hyphomonas sp.
CCCCAACGAGCGAGGCGTTCTGGAAGTCTGCGCGCAGATTCCGAACCGCCTGCCGAGCGAAAAGCAATGCCTTGTCGCCATGAAGGTCCTGTCAGTGCTTGAAGACCGTGGGTTCAAGGCATGAGCCGCATTCGTAACGCGCCCGATGCATCATCGCTCATGGCGACCGCGCGGAGTTTCGGAAACTATGACCTTGCCGGCGCGCTGGCAGACATTATCGACAATTCGATCTCGGCAGATTGCCGCAACATAGATATCACCTGTGACTATTCCGACAGCGGCGATTGTTCGGTCCGGATTCGCGACGACGGGAAAGGTATGGACCGCGACGAACTCTTCCGAGCTATGTGCCCGGCCAGCACTCACCCGGATCTCGAGCGCGCAAAGGATGATCTAGGCCGCTTCGGATGGGGTATGAAGTCAGCCTCCTTCTCTCAGTGTCGGATATTGACGGTCATTTCGAAAAAGAAGGGCCGTGTTCAAGCCGCTCGCTGGGACCTCGACAATATTACTGACTGGGAGATGGATTTCTTCGATGAAGATGCGGCGCAGGCGCTTCTCGTCGAACCTCTGGACGGAGAAAGTGGAACCGAACTCGTCTGGTCAAACTGTGACCGACTGTCAGAGTCCGGCTCGATAACTCGTGACGAGTTTACCGAGCTGATGTCGGAGGCAAGGCAAAAACTGTCTCAGATCTTTCACCGGTATATTGGCGGAGACGATGGGCGCTTTCCGCGCATTCGGATCAGCATGAACAGAACGCCGCTCCAGGAGACAGATCCCTTCTGTCGAAAACATCCTGCCACGATCGCCGCGCCCGAAGAACCCATGGACATCAGCGCCGGGGGCGTGTCCCATCACGTAGTAATGCAGGCTTTCGTCCTGCCACACTATTCGAAACTGAGCGGGACAGATTATGAGGCATTTGGCGGCAGGGAAGGTTATATCCGCAACCAGGGATTCTACGTCTACCGCAACCGACGCCTTATCATTTCAGGAACCTGGTTTGGTCTTGCCAAGCATGGTGAGCTTTCGAAGCTCGTACGGGTCAGAATCGACATTCCCAACTCTCTGGACGAAATCTGGAAGATTACACTGGACAAATCAGATGCGCAGCTCCCCTCTTCGCTGCGGGCGCGAATGCGTGAGCTAGTCGCCGGCTTCCGGAATACGTCACACAAGGTTCACCGCTCCAAGGGTGCCAAATTGGGTGATGACAAGGCTTCGCCTGTCTGGTCGCGCCGGGTCCGGAACGGCGTCATCCGCTACGCCGTCAATCCAGAACATCCTCTGCTAGCAGCGCTGAAGTCGGACATGACGTCCACCCAAACGGTGCTCCTGGAAAGCTTCCTCAGCATGGTTGGAACGCAAGTGCCGGTCGATGCGATCGGCGGTGAAGTTTCCTCGGATGCGGACAGCGTCCAACGCGGATTTGTCACCAGGGAAGAACTGGTCCGCTTTCTGCAAGCGTCTCTGCCAGGGCTCATGCTGCATGCAGGATCGCCTTCAGCATTGCGCGAACTCCTCCGTCAAACCGAACCTTACGCCGCGAATATCAAAATCGTCGAAGAAGAACTGAAGGGACTACTCGAACATGGCTGACACGGACGCTGTTCACACCGCGGCACTGATCTCCTATTTCAAGACAAAACTGTCTGCTCAGCGCGTGACCGAAACTCTGATCGAGAAAACGGTCGACGAAGATCCGTTCGCGGCCAACCTCGACCCCAAAACCCGCATGCGCATCATCCGGACCCTGAAGCTTGAGCTTTTCATCACTCAGGAAAGCGGGGCGATTATCAGCTCTGAATGCAAGCCTTGGCTTGCCGCCCGAAAGGGGGAGATCGACAGCTATTACTGGAACCGTCTGCGCGACTACATGATCGGGACAGGAGAACTGCCTGCCGGAATTGTCTCGCGCCTCGACACAGTCACAGATCAGATCCTCGATTGCTGCGGCGACCCTTTGGTCCCGGGAAAGTGGTCATCGCGCGGTATGGTCATGGGGCACGTCCAGTCGGGAAAGACGACCAATTACGGCGCGCTCATCTGCAAGGCAGCTGATGCAGGATACAAGGTCATCATTCTTCTCGCCGGCATTACGAACTCTCTTCGATCCCAGACCCAGCAACGGATGGATGAGTATTTCATTGGCCGCAAGTCGGTCTTCAACGCCGCTGCCCAAGCCCCTCTTCCGATCATCAATTACTCCGGATCGAGACAAAGGAAGCCAGACTTCGGAACGTCGCGGGACCAGGATTTCAGCCGGCACAATGCCGTTGTCGGCGCATCCTTCTCGTCTCTGAAGGAACCGAAAATCTTCGTCATAAAGAAGAACAAGCAGGTTCTTGAAAACCTAAACACCTGGATCAGCGATCAGGCGAATGGGCAGAAGATCAATGAGCCTCTCCTGATGATCGATGACGAGGCCGACAATGCTTCCATCAACACACACAAGGACCCGGGCCGGTCCACCGCGATCAATGCCGCGATCAAGGCCACACTCGCGCAGTTCAACCGGTCAACCTTCATCGGGTATACAGCTACGCCTTTTGCGAACATCTTTATCGACCCGCAATCAATCGACGAGCTCAAACAGGAAGACCTCTTTCCCAGAAACTTCATCAAAGCGCTGGAACCACCATCCAATTATTGCGGCGCTGCGCGTTACTTCTCTGGGGACGGCAATCTGAAAGACAAGAGCGTGGTCAAAATTGACGACTATGGCGACGTTCTTCCGTTGTCACACAAGAAGACACATCCCCTAGAAACTATTCCGCCAACACTCGAAACCGCTGTCCGGGCCTTTGTACTCGCCCGTGCCATCCGCATCTTACGTGGAGACGGCAAAAAGCATGCAACCATGATGGTAAATGTCAGCCGATTCAATGATGTGCAGGAAAAGCTCGAAGGTCACATCTATGCCTATCTGACAAAACTCAAGCAAGCGATCGCACTCTGGGCCGGATCTGAAAATGCCATGTCCGATCCTGTCATTCGGGCATTGCAGGAAACTTACCAGACTGAGTATGCCGGAACAATTATCGACGATGATCCGATTTCATTCGCGTCGCTTCTGCCAGTGCTCGCGGAGGCGGCTTCACCCATTGTTGTCACCACGGTCAACATGCGCAAGAAATCGAGTGCGCTGAACTATGATGCCAACAAAGCAGAAGGTCTCCATGTCATCGCAATCGGCGGGCTCGCGCTTTCCCGGGGCCTGACTCTTGAGGGACTCGTCACGACGTACCTCCTGCGAAATGTCGGTGCATCTGATACTCTGATGCAGATGGCCAGATGGTTCGGGTACAGGACCAATTATGAGGACCTCTGCCGTACCTACCTGCCCAAGGATGCAATCGGGCATTACGAAGAAACACATTCGTCGATTGAAGAGTTGCGCGCAGAAATCGACCGCATGGAGTTGATTGGCGCAACGCCGCTCGATTTCGGTCTCAAAGTACGCCAGAGCGAAACCGGCATCAGGATCACTGCGGCGAACAAGATGCGAACAGCGACTGAGATGCGACTGGCCGCCGGATATTCCGGTCGCTTTGTTCAGGCTCATGCCATCCACAATCGCAAAGTAGTGAACGACAAGAACCTGAAGACTGGATCTGAATTCTTGCGCTCACTTGGGCATCGCTCGAACGATCATGATCATCATCACTACTGGACGAACATTGAAGGGCTGGACGTCTTGCGACTGATTGGCGACTTGGAATTCCCACGAGAAATCCAGCCGCTCTGGAAGCTTGAAGGGCGCCGATCCCTGCTATCAGATTACGTTTCCGATCGGCTGGGCGACGAACTGAGCAAGTGGGACGTTTGCCTGGCTACACGATCGAGTTCGGCTCCAGACGTCAACCCAGTCACGGATTTCCTTCCTGATGAGTCCATCTACCCGGTGGTGAGGTCCTCCGCCGAATTGGATGAGAAGAATCAGGCAGTCTACAGATTCTCCGGCAGCAAGAATGCTGTCGCAGATCAAGATACTGCAATGATCGGACTCACTCAGGAAGAGATCGAGACAGCGAAAAGTCTTTCCAAGGTGGCATTCGAAAACCGATTCTGCCAGGTACGACGGAGACCTCTGCTTGTGATATTCCTCGTCGACCCAAAAGCAGGCGGCGACGAATATCAGATAAA
>NZ_JBDNGN010000166.1:0-4923 GCF_041689225.1 Hyphomonas sp.
CGCCGCCCGGCCCCTCATCGTCTACGATGACCGGCGTCTTGTTGTTCGGGTTGAGGTTGAGAAACTCGGGCGTCAGTTGATCGCCGGCAAGAATGTCAACGACTTCAAGCTCCCAAGGAAGTTCCATTTCCAGAAGGGCAATAGCAATCTTGCGGGCATTTGGTGTCGGCCCGCCATAAAGCTTGATCATGGTGTCTTCCCTGTTGCCGGAGTCAGCTGAACCCTACGATTTCTTCGATTCGTCTTCCCGGCGTCCGCCGAGGAAGTCCAACGCACTGAAGCCTTCGGGCGCCTCGACCTCGACAATGGGCTCGTCGCGGTCATCGAACTCGAGCCGCAAGGCGCGCGTCATGACTGCGTGCATCGTATAGAGGCTCGTGATGTAGGTGAGCTCGAAGATTTCCAGGTCGCTGAGAAATGTCTTCAGCTTGTCGAAAACCGCGTCCGGCGTGCGTCCATTGGCGCCTGCGAGGCAGTCAGCATAGGCCAGAACGGCCCGCTCCTTGTCGTCGTAAAGGTCCGACACGGTCCAGTAGGGGATAGCGGCGATCTTGTCGTCCGGCACGCCGAGGCCGCGAAGCGACTTGCAGTGCTGGGAAAAGACGAACTGGCTGCCCGCCACCCAACCCGCGCGGGTCTGTCCGAGCTCACGCAGGACTGGGTCAAGCTTGCGGTCCGGATTGCGATAGAGCGCAAATCCGTCGACGCTGTGCTGGAAGATGTCTTCGGAAAGCGCGAAGACAGACCACCAGTCGCCGGGCGTGCCTGTCGCCGTACCCGGCTCATCGATCGGGTCGCGATCAGGTCCAAAGAGGCGGTTGAAGTAGCGTTTCATAGTCTCGTTGGTAATTTCGGCGCGCGGGACTTGTCTGATAACTGACATGATGCGGTCTCCTTTCTTTGTTCAGGCGTATTTGCGGAATTCACTGACGCGCGCCGAGTCGAAATACTCATCGAGGCGCGTGATGTAGCCATCCTTGACGGCGCAAATCACACAGGCCGGCAGCGCCACACGCACACCGTCCTGAACACGCGTGCCGCGCAGTATATGTTGTTGCAGGAAGCCGCCGTCGAATATCTCGACCCGGCGATTGTCATAGAGGCGGTCGGAGATACGCGTCACCATGCCGGCGAGCACCTTGCGATTATCCTCGGGCCCCTGCTCGAGTTCGTCCGTATTGTGCCATATCTTGGCGTCAGGCGCATAGCACGCCACAAGGCCATCGATGTCTCCAGATTCGACACAATCGAAGAAGCGCTTTGCCAGCGCGCGGATTTCATCTTGGCTCATCGGTTTCTCCTTCTTCTTGTTGGCGGGCTTCAGCTATCACCGGAAACATTCATGCGGGTCGCTCCATTGGCAGCGACCAATCCATCAATATCATCGCCCTTGTAACCCGGATCGGCCGACTCCCCGAATGCGGCAAGCAACTCGGCAAATTGCGGTTCGACCAGGCGTTTCCATTCCGGATGGGTGAAAATGTAGAACTCGTCCTGCTCAATCGCCTTAAGGACGCGCTTGGCAACACTGGCCGGCGGCATGCCACCGGCCAGTACACCTGACATGGCCCTGGCTGTATCGGCGGCATTGCCTTCTTCCTTAGCGCCAGGCCGCACCGTCTGGGTCGTTTCGACGATACGGGTCGCCGACATGCCAGGACAGAGCACGGACACGCCTACATTCGTGTCGGCTGTTTCATTGCGCAGGCTCATGGCAATGCCGAGTGTCGCAAACTTAGACGAGATATAGGCGCACGAGATAGGTGGTGGCACGATGCCCACCATGGAGGCCGTGACGACCATGTGGGCAGGCGCGCCGGACGCTTTCATGCGGCCCAGGAAGGCACGGCAAGCATAGAGATGGGCATGCGCGTTGACGGCATAGGTCCAGCGCCAGACGTCGGTATCGTAGTCCTCCAGCTTGCCGGCGCCGCCGCCGACACCTGCATTGCTGAAGAGGAGGCTGACGGAACCGAACGCCGCGGCCGCCTTGGCCGCCTTGTCCCAGTCGGCCTCGTCGGCCACGTTGAGCTTGATCGCAAGCGTTCGCACACCTGCAGCGGCGACCGTTTCGGCCTCCTTGGCAACACGTTCGGCATCAATGTCCGCCATGATGACATCAACACCTCGCGCCGCGAGTTCCCTGCTCAGGTTCAGGCCAATACCACTGGCTGCACCGGTTACGAAAGCGACACTTCCGGGGACGATTTTCATAGCGCTTGTTCCTTTACGGTTGCTGCGGAATCGGCCACGATTGTGCGGGCCATGAGAATGTAGGCAACGCCTGCCACGAGCGCTGCGGGAGCAGTACAGAGCAGCGCCCAGCGCAAGCTGTGCGCCACGCCTGCGGCCGACAGGAGATCGCTGACAATGCCAATGGAAAGCGGACCAAGGCCCAGGCCGACGATGTTAAAAGCCAGCAGGAGCAGCGCTGTCGCAGTCGCCCGCGCACGCAGCGGCGCCAGGTTCTGAACGAGCGCGAGGGCTGGCGCGACATAGATCGTTATACAGATCATTGGCAAAAGCATTAATGCCAAAGCCAGCGGCCAGCCGGGCACAAACAGAGCCATGATGAAAACAGGAACGCCAACAAGAATGGCAATTGCCGGCGCCCAAGCATACGCCGTCAGGCTCTTGCGCGCGCCAATATTGACGATTGTGCCGCCGCCCCATATGCCGATTCCCATGCAAATGCCGGCGGCGGGTCCGAACCAGGCTGACAATTGCGGAAGCGACATGCCCGCTTCACGCATGAGATAGGCTGGGATCCAGTTTAGAAGGCCATAGCTGACAAAAGCAGATGCCCCGCTGCCGAGCAGGAGAAGGCGAAGTGTCGGTAAACGCAGAAACAGCCGGACGGTCGAAGCAAGGCTCAGCGCTGGTGCATCCTCCGCCACACGGCGCGTCTCGGTTGCACCGCGCTTTGGTTCACGAACCAGCAGGAGCAGCAGCGGCGCAAGGCAGACGCCAAGAATGGCGACCATGAAGAATGCACCCCGCCAACCAAATTGCGCTGCCGCCCAGCCCCCAAACGAAATTCCGATAAACACACCCAAGGGGCCGTTGACCGTGAACATGCCAATGACGGCTGGTCGCTTCTCCGGCGGATAGTAATCCGCGAGGATTGAGAGCGAAGGCGCCGTTCCCCCGGCCTCGCCAATACCGACACCGAAGCGCGCAAAGGCGAGCTGCCAGAAGCTGGTCGCGAGCCCGCACGCTCCACTGAAAATGCTCCACACCGTACATGCCGCCGCAACGAGGCGGACGCGGTTTACACGGTCGGCGACCATCGCAACTGGCACACCCATCGTCGCATAAAAAAGTGCAAAGCATAGGCCGGTCAGCAACCCGAATACCGTATCGCTGAAGTGCAGGTCCTGAAGGATCGGCTCGACAAGAACCGCCAGCAATTGCCGGTCGACGAAATTGATCGTTCCAATCAGTGTCAGCAGAACAAGAGCCAACCGTCCGCCGGGATGAGTACCGGTCGCAGGTTTGGAATCAAAGGCGACGTTCGCCGTGCTCTCAGACATTGTTTCTCCCGATCGGCGCTATCGCGCACCCTTTTATGACAGTACGCCCCACACATTTATTGTCAATTTGGTTTATGTTTTGATTGCATCGAAAAGCCACCCGGCTCTAAGCTGTCGACCATGAGGGGCCGCAGAGCCCACGGTAAAAAGGGAGGACGACATGAACATCAGCGGCAAGTCAATCATCGTGACGGGCGCCGCCGCCGGCATCGGGCGCGCGGCCGCAATTCAATTTGCGAAGAAGGGCGCAGCCCGTGTCATTGTCGTGGACATCGACGATGAGGGTATGACCGAAACAGCGCGTTTGGTCACCGCCGCTGGCGCCATCACGCGCACGGAGCACATTGATCTCGCGGACATATCGTCACTCGAATCCTGGCTGGTGCGTGAAGCTGCGACCGATGGCGGCTACGACATACTCTATAACAATGCCGGTATCGTTTCGGGTACGCCGCAATTTCCCGAAGCTGGCGCCCGGAAAATCAAGCTGATCGTCGACGTGAACCTGACCTCCCTGATGACCACCACCGAGATCGCGCTGGCAGCGATGAAGTCGCGTGGCGGCGGCGTCATCGTGAATACGGTTTCCACGGTGGCGCTCGGCAATGGCTTCACGGATGTTCTCTATTCAGCGACGAAGGCGGGCGCTCACATGTTCGTCAAGGCCTGCTCACCCATGCAGGAGACCCACAATGTGCGTGTTCTTGGTGTGCTGCCAGGCCTCACCGATACGCCGATCCTGCTGAAGACCGGCGCAAACGGCGAGGCCGCTTCATGGATGCAGCCGGTGCTCGAAAACTATGAACGCTGCACGCCCGACGATATTGCCGATGCCGTCATGGACCTGGTGGAGCGAGACGACATTCCGGGCGGGTCCTGGGTGGCCGTGCGCCGCACTGATGGCAAGGTCGAACGCGAGTGGAGCGAATGCGCGATCTAGGCGCCGCTACGCAGCATGTTCTCACCGAACAGGTTGGACCATTGTTCCACCGTGAGTGTCGGACGGAGGCTGGCCAGGTTGGCCGCATTCTTGACCTCCGTTCCGCTTGCGATTGCGGGCCGCTCTCCGATCGTCGCGAACCAGCGCTGGGTGGATGGGTAAGGATCAGGCGACAGCTCGATCGCGCGCGTCGCCCGCACCCAGGGCCACACGGAAATGTCAGCGACTGAGAATTCTTCACCGGCGAGATAAGGCGCATCAGCAAGCCTGCGCTCGAGCACGCCCATCAGGCGAACGGCCTCATTGCGGTAACGCTCGACCGCATAGAGCTGACCTTCCGGCGCATAGCGGATAAAGTGGTGCGCCTGCCCATGCATCGGACCGAAGCCCGCCATCTGCCACATCAGCCACTTCATCGCGCGCGACCGGGCCCGCAGCTCGGTCGGCATC
>NZ_JBDNGN010000167.1:0-11595 GCF_041689225.1 Hyphomonas sp.
ACCCGGAACGCTGGTCAGGCAAAACCCGCAACTGGCAACCAGCAGGACCCGTCTGGCTCAACCCAGAAACCGAAATCAGCGTCCCTGAAATCAGAGACGCCGCATGAAATCGGCGGACAACATGTTTGACAAACACCGAAACCCCGTAAACTAAACCGTTTTGGCACGACGTGCTTCGACCCTCAGAGCCTAAGCCCCGCCTTCGGGCGTTGATCGTGCTTGTTTGAACACGCGCAACAACGCGTGGAGGGGGCAAGGATGAGGAAGAGCGTTGCTGTCAGTAGCGTAGAGTCGATGGGTCGCAAAATCGACCGAAGAGCGTCTAAAATCGCGAAGTCACAAACATCAATGCCCGGCGCAAGCACCGGGCATCAATGGGTTTCTTGAAATGATCAGCCCTTGGGCATGAGCACTGCGTCGATGACGTGAATGACGCCGTTGGTGCATTCGATGTCGGCAGTGACGACAGCGGCGTCGTTGACCTTCACGCCCGACGTCGCATCAACGTGAAGAGCTTCACCATTGACTGTGGCTGGCTCCAGCTTCTTGCCGGCGATATCGGCGGCCATCACTTTGCCAGCCATCACATGGTAAGTGAGGATCGCGGTCAGCTTATCCTTGTTTTCCGGCTTGACAAGGTCGTCGACCGTACCGGCGGGCAGTTTGGCGAATGCAGCGTCATTTGGCGCAAAAACAGTAAACGGACCTTCGCCCTTGAGCGTCGCGCCAAGATCGGCAGCGGTGACTGCGGCGACCAGCGTGGTGAACGTCCCGGCAGCTACTGCGGTATCGACGATGTCTTGGAGTGTATTCGACATTAATTATTCCAATCACAAAAAAAGGCGATCCGTTCGGCAAGCTGCCGACACTCTCAACCTCAAAAGAAAATTACTTTCCAAGCTGACGCTTAGAAAGGGGGGTAAAACTTTTAAATTTTTCTACCCGTAATCATAGAACTGGAATTCCTTTGGATAAAAACAACCGCTCCGGAACGGAATTTTTCATTTTATTTTACCGCAATAGTTCGCTTTTTGAGAAATATACCGCGAATTTGAAACAATGAGTAGGTTGCACATCGCGCGGTTTGTTTGGGATAGCTTTGCGTGAGTCTGCAAACAGCGGCATGTGACATCCAGCGCACCAGAGGACTGGCGCGCGCTCACCGGCTTTAGTTAGCTGACTGTCTGCTTTTGTCATCACCACGTTCCAAAGCTGACGTGTGAGCTGGTCATGTTTTCCTGCACAGTTTTCCGGCCTTGCTAAGGTATATCCGGGTTATTGATCAGGCCGCTTTCTTGAGTTCGTTTGTCGCTCCATATGCCTCGTTCGGTGTCGCCTTGCCAAGGGCGGCGTGAGGCCGCTCCTGGTTGTAGAAGTTGATCCAGTCGTCGACGACGCGCTGAGCAGCGAAGCCGTCAGCAATGTCCTGCAAGTAGACCGCTTCGTATTTGAGGGACCGCCAGAGCCGTTCGATAAGCCGAAGGCAGGCGAAGCCAACATATTGTCCAGGTAGCGCCCGCGTCCATCCATGCTGACGCGCACCCGGGCGTCGGTTAGCGTGGTGATCCAGTCTGACCCGGTGAACTGGCTTCCCTGATCCGTATTCGTGATCTCGGGCGGGCCATATTTCTCGATGGCCTCTTTCAGCGCATCGACACAGAAGTCTGCGTGCATCGTATTCGAGATGCGCCACGACAGGACTTTTCTGGTGGCCCAGTCCATGATGGCAACGAGGTAGAGATACCCTCGGCTGATCGGGATGATGGTGATGTCGGAACACCAAATCTGATTAGGACGCGTGATCTCCATCCCCTTCAGCAAGTATGGGAAGATTGGATGAGCCGGGTGCGGCTGGCTGGTCTTTGGCCGCTTGTATACGGCTTCCAGGCCCATCAGTCGCATCAGGCGGCGCACGCGATGACGCCCAGCCCTTATGCCATCCCGCGCCAGGCTGACCGCGATCTGGCGACTGCCGAAGAACGGATACTTTGTGAACAGCTTGTCGATCGATTTCATCAACGCCAATGTCTCTTCGCTCGCCGGCAGCGGCCGGTAGTAGAGCGTTGACCGGCTGATATTCAGCACGCGGCATTGTGCGCTGAGGCTCAGCTTCGGGTGATAAGGCTTGATCATGTCTCTGCGTTTGCCGGGGCTCATAGCTTGAGCCCTTTGGCTAAAAAATCATTCTCGACCGCCAGCCTCCCGATCTTGGCATGAAGCTCTTTGACCTCGGCCTCTCGGTCGTCATTGCCGCCGCCCTTGGCAAACACGTCAGCCATCCCTTCGACAGCCTGCTTCTTCCAGGCGCTCACCTGTGTCGGCAGCATATTATGCCTCGCCGCGTTTCGCGGGAAAACGATCCTTGATCGTTTTCTATTCCGCTTCACCCTGGATCGTGCGATCTCCCCGCAATGCCTCAAGCGCTACCTGTGCCTTGAAATTGTCGGTGAACTTGCGTCTCTTTCGTCCCATGCTGGTTATCCCTTACTCGTTCGGGATATACCTTGGCTCACTGTTCAGTTTTCTGGGACCAGCTCAGAGAGCGGGCGATGCCTCCTTTCCGGCGCATGCGAAGTTTGCAGAAATTCGTCTCAATCCATTCGTCAGTACACAATCACTTCAATCACCCGAGAAATATCAATAGGAGGGCTCGGTTCAAAATATTGCGTGACGCCGCCCTTCGCGAGTGGCGCGATCTTCTCATCGCCTAACACCTGCTCGTCCGCGAATAATGGAGACGGGTTCGCATTAGTCTGACAGCACCCATCAAACTATTCCGCCGGAACTGGTATCGGTGCGTCAGGCGGCGGTGCGATCCGTCGCTCTCCCGCATGAATGATACGGTAGAGCGCTGGCAGGACTAAAAGCGTCAGCAAGGTCGCCGAGACGATGCCACCAATCACGACGGTCGCAAGTGGGCGCTGAACTTCGCTACCGAGACCGATATTCAGCGCCATTGGCACAAACCCAAGGCTCGCGACGAGCGCCGTCATGAGCACCGGTCGCAGACGTTGCAGGGCACCATCGAAGATCGCCGCATCGAGCGATTCCCCTGCCTCGCGTCTCTGCCGAATGAAGCTCAGCATCACGACGCCATTGAGCACCGCGATCCCGGAGAGAGCAATGAAGCCAACACCCGCCGATATCGACAACGGAAGATCACGCAGGGCAAGCGCGGCCACCCCGCCGGTCAATGCCAGTGGCACGCCGGTGAACACGATGCACGCATCCCTTAAGGAGCCGAATAGCATGAGCAGAAGCCCGAATATGGTCAGGAGTGCAATCGGCACTACAATCGCCAGGCGCTGGCTAGCCGACAGTAGCTGTTCCCACGTGCCACCATATTCGACCCAGTAGCCGGGCGGCAATTCCGCATCCCTCGCCATCCGAGCCTGTAGGTCGGTGATAAAGGACCCAAGGTCACGGTCGCGCACATTGGCAGTCACGGTCAATTTTCGCTTGCCGTTCTCCCGACTGATCTGATTGGGGCCGGGGGCAATTTCAACGCGGGCAACCTCGGAAAGTGGCACGAATATAGGGCCGTTCCCGCTGCGACGGCTTTCCGGCAAAGGAAGTGGCAGGCGTTCAATAGCCGACACATCCGTACGTAGGTATTCCGGGAAGCGAACAACAATATCAAAACGTCGATCACCTTCGAAATAGCGTCCTGCCACTTCACCGCCGAGGGCGATTCCTGCGACGCGCTGAACATCCCTGATGTCGAGGCCGTATCGCGCCAGTGCATCCCGGTCAGGATGTATGGACAGAATGGGCAAACCGGTCACCTGTTCATATTGGACATCAGCAGAACCGGGAACGCTTGAGACAATGCCCTCAACAATTTCAGCGAGTTCCGCCAACGTATCGAGATCGTCACCATAGATTTTTATGGCCACATCCGCTCGCACACCCGAAATCAATTCATTGAACCGCATCTCGATCGGCTGTGTGATCTCATACTTGCTGCCGGGGATTTCTTCGACGGCTGACTGCAACTCAGCCACGAACGCCGCCTTGGGCTTGCGGGGATCAGGCCAGTCCTCGCGGGGTTTGAGTATTATGAATGTGTCAGCCACGCTCGGTGGCACCGGGTCGGTTGCGATCTCAGGCGTTCCGATCTTGGCAAACACACGCTCGACCTCCGGCAACTGCTTGATGCGGCGTTCCAGCATCTCCTGCATATCGACAGCCTGGGTCAGACTCGTGCCAGGTATTCGCAGCGCATGCAGGGCAATGTCGCCTTCATCCAGGTTCGGGACGAATTCCGATCCGAGTTTCGTTGCGCCCCATCCGGCAAAACTGACAAGCACAAGAGCGGCGATTACAATGGCGTACCGGGCCTGGAGCGCAAAGCGCAGCACAGGACGATAGGCGGAATTGGCACCACGCATGATCCAGCTCTCTCTTTCTGCCACCTTACCGCGCACAAACAGCGCGACGGCCGCCGGAACGAATGTCAGCGATAGGATTAGAGCAGAGGTCAATGCGATCACCACCGTGAACGCCATCGGGTGGAACATCTTTCCTTCAATACCAGTCAGGGCAAAGATCGGCAGGTAGACAACCGTAATGATGATAACGCCGAAAATGGACGGCTTGATCACTTCACTTGAAGCAGAGGCGGCAAGTGAGAACCGCTCCGCTTGAGTCAGGAGCCGACCGAGCCTCTGCTGCGCTTGGCCGAACCGTCTTAGACAGTTTTCAACGATAATAACGGCACCATCGACGATTAGGCCAAAGTCGAGCGCGCCAAGACTCATCAGATTGCCTGACACCTTGTTCTCGACCATGCCGGTCACCGTCATCAGCATCGCAAGAGGTATCACAGCAGCGGTCAACAGAGCGGCACGGACGTTTCCGAGTAGAAGAAACAGGACCACGATGACGAGAAGCGCCCCTTCGGCGAGGTTCTTTTCGACCGTCTTGATAGTGGCGTCGACAAGGTTTTTCCGGTTGTAGACGGCTGTGATCGTGATGCCGTCCGGGAGACCGGGACGGATGATATCGACCTTGGCATCGACAGCGATCGAGACGGTCCGACTGTTCTCACCAATTAGCATGAAGGCAGTGCCAAGCACCACTTCTTCACCATTCTGCGTTGCCGCGCCCGTGCGCAATTCTTCGCCTTCGCGGATGTCTGCAACATCGCCGAGACGGACGCTGACAATACCCGTATCTTTCACCGCAATCGCACGCAGGTCATCGAGACTTGTCGCCTGGCCCGGCACGCGGATCAGGTTCTGTTCGCCATTGCGTTCGATATAACCCGCGCCAGTATTGGCATTGTTGCGCTCTACAGCGGACATGATGTCATCGAGGGAAATCGCGAAACCCGCCATCGAGGCAGGATCGGGCAAGATGTGGATTTCCTTCTTGAACCCGCCAATCGTGTTGACCTCTGTCACACCCTCGACAGTGCGCAATTGAGGGAGGACGACCCAGTCATTCAACGTCCGCAAGTCCATCGGAGTCCATGGCGTTCCATTCTCCTTCATGGCTCCCGGCGTGGCGGCAAGGATGTACATATAAATTTCGCCCAGTCCGGTCGAAATTGGTCCTGGTTGTGGGGTGATGCCTTGCGGCAGGACCGCTTGTACGGATTGAATACGCTCGGAGACGAGTTGGCGGGCGCGATAGACATCGGTGCCATCGTCAAAAACGACAGTGACCTGGCTCAGACCATAGCGTGAGACGGAACGCGTATAATCCAGGCCAGGAAGCCCGGAGATGGCAGTTTCGACTGGAAAGGTGATGCGCTGCTCAGTTTCGAGCGGTGAGAATCCCGGCGCTTCAGTATTGATTTGGACCTGCACATTCGTGATGTCCGGCACGGCGTCGATCGGCAACCGGTCAAAGTTCCAGATGCCAAAGCCCGCCAGTCCGAAGACAACGGCCATGACAAGCCAGCGCTGACGAATTGAGAATTCGATTATACGTTCGAGCATATCCGCCCCCTAATGATCATGGCTGGCGCCGGACTTGTCGATGTCGGCTTTTATGAGGAAGGAATTCTCAGTGACGTAAACTTCGCCGGGACTGAGCCCGCCCAGCACTTCTACTATTTTGCCATCGCGCCGTCCGAGGTCGAGCATACGAACCTCATAGGTTTCGCCGACTTTTGCATAGACTACCGTGAAGTCCCGGAAGCTCTGCAGTCCGGTTTCTTTCACGCCCAACGGCACTTCGTTTTCTGCGATTACGACCTCTGCCATCAGCCGCATGCCCGGCTGCAGGCCTGAATCACCGGGGATCTTGGCAACGGCAATACGCGTTTGCGAATTTGAGCCTGCCATAGGCAAGAAGCGCGAGATTGTGGTCTCAACGCTCATCTCACCGCCCGCTACGCCGAGCCGAACAGTCTGGCCAGTGCGAACCCTAGCTGCATCGCGGGGAAAGATGTGAAGATAAGCGTCCATCTGGCCAAAGTCGGCGATCACAAATAGCGGATCGCTGCCGGCAACATCTCCGGCGTTTGTATGGCGCTCGAGAATGGTCCCCGATTTGGGCGCAGTGACTGTGTATTCCTGTAAGCTGCTCGAGGATTCGATCCGGGCGAGCGGCTGACCCCGCTGTATGGTGTCACCAACATTCACGCTGACGGACCGGACCGGTCCCGGATAGGTCGCCCTAACCGAGGACGTTGCCGACGGGGCAAGCGTGACTTCGCCGGAGAGCGTCAGGACATCCTGGACGATGGCGGGACCAGCGGCTTCGACCATAACGCCTGCCTCAGTCGCCACATCATCGGGTATGACTGTGCGTCCCTCAAAGGAATCATAGCGCCACGAATAGGTTTTGCCGTCAAACCGTGCTTCAGTCTCGACCTCAAAAGAGTGAGGTTCGGTGACCACGCCATCGCCAATAAGATAATCTTGGCGAGGTGTGAAGTTGAACGTATCGACGATATCGCCAAGCCGATGCAGCCGGACGGTCAGCTCAAGTGACGCCGGATCAATTGGCGCGCCATCCTGGTAGGGATAGATGCGGTATTGTGGGGCCACTCCAGTCTCGAAGATCGTCATTTCGAGCGCGAATGGTCCATTCTCAAGCAGGCGTCCGCCATTTGGTCCGCGCGTATAATCTACTTCTACAGTTTCCACGTCTGCTCCGTGTCCCGAACCTGATGTCGTGGAAGTTGATGCATTGCCGCATGCGCCAAGCAGGCAGAGGATGAATGTTGCCGCCACCGGCGCACAAAGTCGGTTTATGAAGTTTCTCATTCCGGGGTCTCCGTTTGAGTGACAGGCAGGTCGACAGGCGGAGTCAGACGGGCCAGTGCGGCTTCGTTTAAAATATAGGTTCTGAGATGTGTGAGACGCTCTTCGCGCAGAATCGCAACGGCGCGTTGGGCATCGATAATGTCGAGGTACGAGAATGCCCCTCGAGTATATCCATCACGTGCGAGGTCTACGGCCTCTGTCGCAGAAGGTAAAAGGATCGTGTCTATCTCTTCGATCCCATCAAGGGCGCTGGCCGCTGATCGCTGATAGCCGACTGCGCTACGGAGCAATTGCTGCCGTAGAACTCCGCGCTCGATGTCGATCCGGCGCTGATCTGCTCGCGCTCTGGTGACGGAAACTTTGCTGCGGTTTGCGGACCCGAGTGGAATGGATGCGCCGCCGATTACCGCCAGATCATCTTCGATGCCGAATTTACGAACGCCAACACTCCAGGTCACGTCAGGGATAGCCTGGCTGCGCTCTAACTCGATCTGAGCTGACGAACGCACCCTCTGCGCTTCTAGGCGATCCAGTTCTGGCGCGTAGAGTTCCGAAAAATCCACTTCGCGCGGTTCTAGACGTTCGTTCAGGAAGTTGGGGTCTATTTGGAAATCACCTTCAGCTTGCCAGTAGGCACCAAGAGCTGCGCGTAGGTTGCGCGCCTGGACGCTGTTGCGGCGGGCATCGGCTTCCGCTTGCAGGCGATCAGATGAGGCCCTGGCGCCAGCCAGCAACGGATCACGCGCAGCGTCGACGCGCTTCTTTACGGCGGTCTCGAGATCGCTGGAGAGGGCGACCCGGTCGCAGGCCAACGCCACTCTGCGCTCAGCGAGCGCCGCTTCGGCATAGAGTATTTCGACCTCTTCTCGGATAGCATACTCAACCGCAGCAAAGCGGGTCTGGGCGACATCTACGGCGGTATTGGCAACCGTTTCTCGTGCTTCACGCTTGCCGCCGCGTTCCCAGACCCGCGAAAAGCTGCCCGTGACCTGAAGGCTGTCGATGTTGCTCGCGATGCCCGTACCTGGGAAATCCTCGATTTCCAGAGAGACCGTATCGGCGGGCCGCAGCGCTGCGATCGCACGCTCGGTCCTTGCAGCCCGGACTTCAGCAGTCGCCAGCTCCGGACGGAGATCAGCCATGGTCGCTCGTTGCGTCGCTTGCGAAAGAGAGACGACTTCTCCGTTGTCTGGCGCTGACTCACAAAGATCGGATTGTGCCTGCGCGTGTGCGACAGACAAGGTCATCGCAAGTGCGAGACCGAGAAATTTCGATGACATGAAACCTATAACTCCTGACCATGAACAATTATCTGGCATGCCATCAGGCAAGCCAGTGACCCTCAGGGTCAGGCGCGATCTGGGTCTGGATCAGGAGGAAGCAATGGTGCCGGATACTGGAAGTCGCTATAAACCGATCTCAGTTCACCGGCAGGAAGCGGCACTTCCGTTTCGATTCGTGGAACCTCAAGCGCCGTGAAGTGTAACTCGGCACCGTGGTCACCCGCGTGTCTTTGGTAGTCTGCAGGATCGCCGCCGCGGGGGTTATCGTCATGCGTGTGATGATCGTCAGCCACACCGATATCAGCCAATTGAGCATGTGCCACCGTATGGGACGCCGGGATCAGCGAACCCGACATCGAAAACACGATGCAAAACAGGGATATCCACAATTGGCGCATATCGGCTTTCTAGTTTGAGATCGGTTCTGAGTAAACAGACCATATGACGCGGTTCGAGTGAGGCTGCCTGCGATAGGTTCAGTTGCGATCATGGCGCTGGCACCCTCTCACTGCACTTATCCCCCCTTAGGACAGTTCTTCAGACAGGCTGAGCCAGGAGCAAGGAGCGCCCGATATTAGCCGATGCAGAAACGATCGTTTGCGTGACATCCGACCGGTGTCCGCCCGACGTCGGGATTGCCATCCAATGCAGACGTTCCCTAGAGCAAGGGGGACCGACCGAAAATCGCCAAATGCAGTCAACCAGAGAACGGACCGGGAATGACGGATACAGCGCCGACAGCTGCCGAAACTGTTCGATCCTCGTGTAGGCGTTGAACAATCCTTCAATCGCAGCACAAAGGTGCTTTCATCAGTTTTGCGATGACACCGGTAGAAATACTCATCGACCAGATTTCGGTCAGTGAAGATCGTCGAGCACCCGGTTCCCAACATCCTTCAGAACGTCACCGAGCTGGAGGAATTGCGCACCGAGCGGAGACGCCGGACGCCATACAAGCGCGATGTCCCGATGAGCCCCATCATGATCGATGCGCCTGACGACGAGGTCCTTGTCCCAACGTGCCTCGGAGGCGACATAGAGGCTGGGCAGGATGGCGAGCCCTGCTCCCATGACCGCCATCTGCCGGATGGCGTCGAGGCTCGTGCCTTCATACTCCAAACTGACACGCGCGCCTGATAGGCGCGCGAGGTCCTGTGTAATTTGGCTGAGGCCATGGCCCTGTCCCAGGCTAAGGAGCTCCCTGCCTTCGAGATCCCTCAACCTGACTGGATCCGTTTCCCGAGCGAGCGGATCGTCTGGCGACATGCTGACCCAGAGGTCCTCCCGGAAAAGCGCCATTGAACGCATGCCGGGATGATCGGCTGACGCTGATATGACTGCGTCGAGCCGACCGTCGGAGAGATGAATGCCGAGGTCTATAGTCCGCTCCTCTCTCACGGCCAGGCGCAGGTCAGGAAACATCCCGTGCAATCGCTTTGCTGCGTCCGGCAGCAGATAGGGGCCGACCGACGGGACGACGCCGAGCTGTAGCCTGCCGGCGAGCCGCCCCTCCGCCCGTCTCGCAGCAGCCCGAAAATCCTCCGCGTCCCTCAGGATCAGCCGCGCCCGTCTGACGAGGTCGGCGCCCAGGGGCGTCAACGCGACGCCATGTCTGCCACGCTCAAATAGGACAACACCGAGCTCGGCTTCCATGTTTGCGATCTGGGCGGATAGACTGGGCTGGGAGACATTGAGGCGCTCGGCGGCGTCAATGAAGCGCCCCGCATCGGCCACCGCCACGAAATACTGAAGCTGTCTCAGGGTTGGCCGCATCGGCTTGCTCGTCTCGGGTGTGGCGGGAGAGCGCCTTGTCTCTGACGCACTGATCGGAAATAAATATAGTCCTTATCGTATCCGCGGGTCGTTTCATATAGCGGCTTCCTATTTGATGCAAAGGAAACTTGTCTTGGATTGATGAGCGTGAAGGCGCGATATTAACGACATAATTCCGATCAGCCTCAACTGGAACCGCCTCATGAACACATTTCGATCCGTGATGAACCGCACCGGGACGATGACGGTTCCGGACATGTCCGTCGACGCCGGCTTGCGCAGCTTCATGCTGGGCGTCTACAACAAGATGGGCCTCGGCCTCGTCGTCTCCGCAGCTATCGCCTACGCCGTCGGATCGGTTCCGGCGCTAACCCAACTTGTGTTCGGCACGCCGCTCAAATTCGTCGTGATGTTCGGCCCGATTGGCCTGCTCCTGGTCTCGTCCTTCGCGATGAAGCGACCGTCGCCGCTGGCCACCGGCCTCGTCTACTGGACCGTCACCTCCCTAATTGGCGCGAGCCTGGGCGCATGGGTCGTCTCCGCGCGCATGGGGCTCGGCGTGGATTTCACGACCATCGGCAAGGCCTTTTTCGTGACGGCGGCGGCTTTCGGAGGCCTCAGCCTCTGGGGCCAGACGACCAAACGCGACCTGTCGGGCTTCGGAACGTTCCTGATCATGGGCGTGGTCGGCCTGGTCATTGCGTCCGTCGTCAACATGTTCCTGCAATCGTCGATGATGGGTTTCATCGTCTCGGTGCTGGGCGTGCTGATTTTCTCCGCGCTCACCGCCTTCGACACCCAGCGGCTCAAGCACGAATACTATACGCTCGAAGGCGACCAGCGCGCCATGTCTGTCGCCACCAACTGGGGCGCGCTTTCCATGTACCTGAACTTCGTCAACCTGTTCCAGTTCATCCTGTCGTTGATGTCAGGAAAATCGGACGAATAGTTCGCGCTTCAGAGCGCCAATGACCGGGCGTTGTCAGGGGAACCGGGCTTGAGGCGACCGATCCAGAAGTTTAGCCTCAGGAAAGGGCCAAGAACCCGTTCCGCTACTTCAAAACCTCGCCTGAAATCATCCAGTTGGGCGTGCTGATGTATGTCAGATTTCCTCTGTGATTGAGAAACGTGGAGGATATTCTCCACGAGCGCGGCATCGACGTCTGCCACGAAAGCATAGAGTTATTGTCAAATCTGGTGTTTGAGGTTTGTGGGTCATGCAGCGATCTGGTCGTTTTGTGTGGTTTCAATTCCGTCTTTAAATTTGACGCCTGTGATGACTTTGGCCAGATAGTCAAAGCCGCGTAGCTTTCTCCAAT
>NZ_JBDNGN010000168.1:0-97634 GCF_041689225.1 Hyphomonas sp.
GCCGGATCCGGCATGCCCTGGGAAGGGCCGCTGCAATCGATCCTGGAATCCATTGAAGGCCCGGTCGCCAAGATCCTCGCTACCATCGTGATCATCCTGACCGGGCTAGGCCTCGCGTTCGGCGAAAGCGGCGGCGGCATGCGCAAGCTCCTGCAGATTGTCTTCGGGCTGTCGATCGCCTTTGCCGCGACCTCGTTCTTTCTGTCTTTCTTCTCCTTCGGCGGCGGGGCAACACTCTGATGGCTGGTCGTTCGCCTCTTCCTGACGGCTATGTGACGCCGGTTCACCGCGCGCTCACCGAGCCGATCCTGATCGCAGGCGCGCCGCGCATGGCGACGATTGTCAATGGCACGCTCGCCGCAGCGCTCGGGCTCGGTCTCCAGCTCTGGGGTGTTGGCCTTGCCTACTGGCTGATCGCGCATGGGCTTTGCGTCTTTGCGGCGCGCCGTGACCCGCAATTCCAGGACGTGCTGATCCGGCATGTCCGCCACAAGGGACACCTGTCATGCTGAACCTGCGGGAATATCGCGCCCGGCCGGCACGCCTGGCCGATCATCTGAAATGGGCCGCCCTGATCGCGCCCGGCATCATCCTCAACAAGGATGGCAGCCTGCAGCGCACGATTGCCTATCGCGGCCCGGACCTTGAGAGCGCGACGCCTGAAGAGCTCGTCTCCATCTCGGCACGGATGAATAATCTCCTGGCCCGGTTTGGCTCTGGCTGGGCGCTCTGGTTCGAAGCCGACCGCCGGGAGTCGACCGCCTATCCCGACAGCACATGGCGTGACCCTGCCGCCTGGCTGGTCGACGCCGAGCGCCGGGCCCAGTTCGAAGAAGCCGGCCGGCATTTTGAGACCGACTGCTACCTGACCCTCAGCTGGATGCCGCCGGCCGACAAGACAGCGCGGGTCGAGAAGCTCTTCATCGAGGATCCCTCGGACGCCCCGCGCAGTTTCTTCGCCGAAAACCTCGACCGGTTCGAAACAGAAACCGCCCGCGCACTGGACCTGATGGCTGACCTGATGCCCGAGGCGCGGTTCCTGAATGACGACGCCACCCTCACCTATCTGCACGGCTGCATTTCGTTGAAACGCCATGCAGTCCGGGCACCGAAGACGCCGATGTTCCTGGACGGCCTGCTCGCCGATACCGACGTGACCGGCGGGCTCGCCCCTCTGCTCAGCAACGAAACACTGAAAGTCCTGACGGTGCGCAAATTCCCCGGATCGAGCGAGCCCTGCCTGCTGGCCGAACTTGACCAGCTCGGCTTCCCCTATCGCTGGGTGACCCGGTTCATACCGCTCGACAAGCCGGACGCAGAAAAGATCCTCAACCGCTACATGCGCGGCTGGCTCGCCAAGCGCCGCTCGCTTGTCTCCTATCTCCGCGAAATCCTGACCAATGAACCGGCAACGCAGTTCAACACAGATGCCGACAATCAGGCGGCAGATGTCGACGCGGCCCTGCAGGCCCTTGGTGCAGGCCATGTCGCATTTGGCTACTACACGGCCACGCTCGTTCTGACCCATGCCGATCCGCTGGTCGCAGAAGACCGCATCCGGGCCGCTGAGCGCGTCATCAATGCCCGCGGCTTTACCGCAACGCCTGAAACCCTGAACGCGCTCGATGCCTGGCTCGGTACATTGCCAGGCGAGGCCTATGCCAATATCCGCCAGCCGCTCCTCAATACAATCGACCTTGCCCATATGGCGCCGCTATCGGCGCAATGGGCCGGGCCTGAACGCAATGCGCATCTTGGCGGCCCGCCGCTCCTGATGGCGCGCTCGGCCAGTGCGACGCCGTTCCGGCTCGTGCACACACAAGGCGATGTTGGCCACATGATGATTGTCGGGCCGACCGGGGCCGGCAAATCGGTCCTGCTGTCACTGATCGCGCTGCAGTTCAGGCGCTATGAGAACGCGCAAGTGTTTGTGTTCGACAAGGGCGGCTCGGCGCGGGCCATGACGCTGGCGCTCGGCGGTGACTGGTATGATCTCGGGCCTGAGGGCAAGCATGCTTTCCAGCCACTTGCAGACCTTGCCGATGAGGCCGACCTGGCAGCGGCGCAAGGCTGGGTCCTGGCGCTGATCGAACAGGAAGGCGTCCAGATCGTCCCCGAAGTGCGCGAGGCGGTCTGGTCGGCCTTGCAAAGCCTTGCAGCGGCGCCGCGCCATCAAAGGACCCTGACCGGTCTTGCCGCCCTTATCCAATCTTCAATGCTCCGCCAGGCGCTGGCGCCCTACACGCTGGAAGGCCCCTATGGCGCATTGCTGGATGCCGACGCTGACAGTTTTGCCGCCTCCGACATGGCCTGTTTCGAAATGGAGGCCCTGATGCAGGACAGGCGGCTCGCTGCGCCGGTGCTGGCGCATCTCTTCGCGAAACTGGACGCGCGCTTTGATGGGCGTCCGACCCTGCTCATTCTCGATGAGGCCTGGCTGTTCCTGGATCATCCCCTGTTTGCCGGTCGCCTGCGGGACTGGCTGAAGACACTGCGCAAGAAGAACGTGTCGGTCGTGTTTGCGACGCAGAGCCTCGCAGATGTCGCGGGGAGCGCCATCGCGCCCGCGCTGATCGAGAGCGCCCCGACACGGATCTTCCTGGCCAATGCGCGAGCCGAAGAACCGGGACAGGCAAAGACCTATGACGCGTTCGGGCTCAATGCGCGCCAGATCGAACTGATCGGCCGGGCGACGCCGAAGCGCGACTATTACCTGCAATGCCCGGCCGGAAATCGCCTGTTCGATCTGGAACTCGGGCCCGTCGCGCTCGCTTTCTGCGCTGCCGGGTCAAAAGCCGACCAGGTCGAGATGGGGCGCGTTCTGGAAGCGGCAGGACGGCAAGGGTTTGCGCCAGCCTGGCTGGCCTTCAAGGGGCTCGACTGGGCGGCAGATCTGATCACGAAAAGGGAGGCTGTGCCATGCGCCGCAGAATAGCCGCGCTCCTCTTCGGATCCCTCGGCCTGGTGGGGCTCGCGCCGCGCGCCGAGGCCTTGCTGGGCGTCGGTGATGTCGTGCTCGATCCGACAAATCTCGTCCAGAACATCCTGACCGCAAGCCACACGCTGGAGCAGATCAATAACCAGGTCAGCCAGCTCCAGCATGAGACCGAAATGCTGGTGAACCAGGCCGAGGACCTGAAACGTCTCGACTATGCCTCGATCGACCAGTTGAAGCGCCTGCTCGATCGGATCGATACGCTGATGCGCGAGGCTGACCAGATCTCCTATGATGTTGAGGAATCCGAGCGCCGCTACGAGGAGGCGTTTCCAGAAACCTATGAGGATCTGTCAAACGCGCAGATTGTCATTGAGGCGCAGAACCAGTGGCGCCTGTCCCAGCGCGGGTTTGCCAATACGGTCCAGGTCCAGTCGGGCATCGTCTCGGCAATCGCCGATACCCAGGGCACGCTGAGTGAGCTTGTCTCCGAGAGCCAGTCCGCCTCCGGCAACCTGTCTGTGGCGCAAGCCGGCAACCAGCTAATCGCGCTCTCCATCGCGCAGCAGATACAAATGCAACAATTGATGGCGGCGCAATACCGGATGGAGACGGTCGAGGCGTCGCGGCGCGCCGCGCTCGAAGAGCAGGCCCGTGTGCGCCATGACCGGTTTCGCGGCGACGGCGCCGCCTATACGCGGAACTGATGGCGATGGAGGACCTCAATGTCATCGATCAGTTCGTCGCAACCTTCTCGGCCTATATTGATAGCGGGTTCGGATTGCTCCAGGGCGACGTCGCCTGGCTGACCACAGCCCTGATCACGATCGATATCACGCTGGCAGGCCTCTTTTGGGCCATGGGTCCGGATACGGACATTATTGGCCGGTTCCTTAAGAAAGTGCTCTATGTTGGCGCCTTCGCACTGATCCTTGGCAATTTTGCCCTGCTTGCCGATGTGGTGTTCGCTAGCTTTGCCCAGCTCGGCCTCAATGCAACCGGCGGCACGATCACAGCCGATGACATGATGAAGCCGGGCTTTGTCGCCGCCACCGGGTTTGACGCCGCCTATCCCCTGCTTGATGAAATCAGGAAGCTGACCGGACCGATCGCCTTCTTCGAGAATATTGTGATCATCGCGGTTCTCTTCCTCGCCTGGCTGATCACGCTGCTTGCCTTCTTCTTCCTCGCGATCCAGCTCTTCGTGACCATTATCGAGTTCAAGCTGACAACGCTTGCAGGCTTTGTCCTCATTCCCTTCGCGCTCTGGAACAAGACCTCATTCCTCGCCGAGAAAGTCCTCGGCAATATCATTGCATCCGGCATCAAGCTCATGGTGCTCGCCATCATTGTCGGCATTGGCTCGACCATCTTCACCGCGATCACGGCCACGTTCGAACCGGACAATGTCACGCTCGAACAGGCCGCCTCTGTCATCCTGGGCTCGCTGTCCCTGCTGGCGCTCGGCCTGTTCGGTCCGGGCATCGCAACCGGCCTTGTCTCCGGCGCGCCCCAGCTTGGCGCTGGTGCCGCCGTTGGCACCACAGCAGGGGTCGCCGCCGGCACAGTGGCCGGTGGGAGTGTGGCAAAGTCTGCCGTCTCTGCCGTGGCCGGTGGTAGCCGCAGCGCTGTTGGGGCGGCCGCCTCCATGGCAGGCGGGGCCCGCACGGCCTATTCGCTCGGCGCAGCAAGTTCCGGCAAGACCGGAATGGGCGCGGCAGCAGCCGGCATCAGCGGGGTCGCCAGCGCCGGCGTCCAGACGGCTGCCTCGGGCGCCGCAGGGTTTGCGCGCCGCGCCTTTGGTAATCCGGGGGCACGTTCACAGGCCGGAAGCCGGGCAGCTTTCGCCGCGACCGGCGGCTCTGGCGGTACGTCCATGCCGGCCGAGGCCCGCGCCGCGCCAGACTGGGCAAGCCGCATCCGGCGCAGCCAGGCCACGCGTGATGCCAGCATGATGGCAGCCTCTGTCGTGCGTGATGGCGACCGGCCCGGCGCCGGCACGTCCCTGCAACTCAAAACAGACGAGGACTAGATGAGCATGCTCTGGAAACGCGACCGGTCGGCCTATGGCGACACGCCGGAACCTGTCACCCCCTACCAGCGCGCCGCGCAGGCCTGGGACGACCGGATTGGGTCCTACAGGGTGCAGGCGGCCAATTGGCGACTTGCCGCACTGGGCGCGATTGGACTGGCCTTCGTCCTGGCGGGCGGGCTTGTCTGGCGTTCAACCCAATCGATCGTGACACCCTATGTGGTCGAGCTGACCAGCGACGGCGCCGTGCGCGCCGTCGGGCCTGCCGAGGGGCGCTACGAGCCAACCGATGCGCAGATCGCCTTTCATCTTGCTGACTTTGTCACCAATACGCGTTCTGTCTCGATCGATCCGGTCGTCGTGCGCCAGAACTGGCTGACGGCCTATGCCTATTCAACCGACCGGGCCGCGGCCACGCTGAACGATTATGCCCGGGACAATGATCCCTTTGCCGATCTCGGCCACCGCTCGGTCTCGGTTGATGTGACGAGCGTGGTGCGCTCCTCCGATGACAGTTTCACCGTGCGCTGGCGTGAGACCGCATTCCGCAACGGCGCCGAGACCGGCCAATCAAACCATACCGGCGTCTTCTCCATCGTGATCGATCCGCCCCGCGATGTCGAAACCCTCCGTGCCAACCCGCTGGGACTCTACGTCCACGGCCTCAACTGGTCGAAAGACCACAAACAGGAGTAGATCCCCATGAAACACCTTGCCCTGATCCTTCTCGGCGCAACCTGTCTTGCAGCTTGCGAAACTTTTCCTCCTGGTGGCAGCGCGCCCGACATCGTGCTCGATTCCGAACTGGCCGATGACGCGGCATTCGCCGAAGATCTCTTGTCCGAACCGGAAGACGGCCAGGCTGATGCGCCCGCGCCGCTCGTGCTGACGACCTATCAGCCGGTACCAATGCCGGGACAATTGAAACCCCTGCCCGTTACCGATGCCGTAGGGCCATCCCTCAAACCCTATGAGGCGATCGAGACTGCCAACAGCAAGGCCTCCATCGAACCCTCGCTCGACAATTACATGAACGCGATCCAGGTCTATCCCTATACGATCGGCGCGCTCTACCAGGTCTATTGCGCGCCCGAGCAGGTCACTGACATTGCGCTCGAGCCGGGCGAAGAACTGGTCTCGGTCTCAGCCGGTGACACGGTCCGCTGGGTGCTTGGCGATACGGTGTCAGGCAGCGGATCGACCGCGCAGGCCCATATTCTGGTCAAGCCCACGCAGCCGGGCCTGAAGACTAACCTGATCGTGACGACGTCACGCCGGGCCTATCACCTGGAGCTTCAGGCCTTCCAGGAAACCTATATGGCGGCCGTCTCCTGGCGCTACGCCGACCAGCAACTCGTGACCCGCATGGCCAATGCTGCGCCGCGGCCTGCCGAGGCGCACGCGCCGCAAGGCCTCCAGCTCGACCGGCTGAAGTTTCGCTATGCGCTTGCCGGCGACAAGCCGCACTGGCGCCCCCAGCGCGTGTTCGATGATGGCCGCAAGGTCTACATCCAGTTTCCGGCCCGGCTCGACCAGGGCGACGCGCCGGCTCTGTTCGTGATCGGCCGGGACGGGCGCGCCCAGCTCGTGAACTATCGCATGTCGGGCGACTATTATGTGGTCGACCGCCTGTTTGCGAAGGCCGAGCTCCGGCTTGGCGAAAAGAAGCAGGACGTCGTGCGCATCGCGCGGTCAGATCTGGGCGCGCCAGGTCAATGAGCGAAGCATCCATCCCCGCCCCTGAGGCGCTCGAGATCCGGGGGAAACCGCGGCCGGTGCGCCGGTTCTCGAAGCGCGCGCTTGCCATCCTGCTTGGAACAGCCAGCGCAATTGTCCTCGGATCGCTGGCCTTTGCCCTGCAATCTCCGGACAGGCGCGCGCAAGCGGCAGGCAAGGAACTCTACTCGACAGCCAGCAAGCCGACCGCAGAGGGGCTCGCAGCCCTGCCGGCAAGCTACAGTGATGTGAAACCTGACGCGCCCGAGCTCGGCCCGCCTTTGCCGGGTGATCTCGGGACGCCCATCCTGAAAGCCCGGCGTGAAGGACGCATGGCGTTTGATGACGCATATGACGCAGCGCCGCATGACGAAGATCCTCAGCTATCCATGCGCGAAGCAGAATTGGCCGCGCGTGAGGCAGCCATGTCGGATGCCGCGCGCGGGAGCGGGGTGTTCTTCCCGATCGGCCAGCGGAACATGGTGTCGGCAGATGTGTCTGGCGACACCGGCTACCGCGCGCCGTCGGTTCAGTTTCCGGACCTGTCCGCACTGACGGCCTCTGCGCCGGGCGCATTCGGATCTGCCCTGAGCGAGGATCCGAACCGGCAGGCGCGCAAGCTGGATTTCCTGAAGCAAGAGCCTGATGCCTCGATCTACAATCCGCATCAGCTCGAGACACCCGCATCGCCCTGGCAGCTGATGGCAGGAACGGTCATTCCGGCGACCCTGCTCACAGGCGTAAACTCTGACCTGCCGGGTCAGGTGATCGCGCAGGTTACGCGCCCGGTCTATGACACCGTCACCGGGCAGACCGAGCTTATCCCGCAAGGGGCCCGTGTCATCGGACGCTATGACAGCGTGATCGCGTTCGGCCAGTCGCGCGCCCTGCTTGTCTGGACGCGCATCATCATGCCTGACGGCACATCGATCCGGATCGACAATCTCGCCGGCACCGATGCGCGCGGATATGCCGGGCTCGAAGACAAGGTCGACTATCATTCCTGGCGCCTGCTGCAGGGCGTGGCGCTCTCCACGCTGCTCGGTGTCGGCTCCGAACTCGCGAGCGATGACGAGGGCGATATTGCGAGAGCCTTGCGCAGGTCGGCCCAGACCGGCGCCAATCAGGCCGGCCAGGACCTGGTCCGCCGCAATCTGGACCTCCAGCCGACCATCACGATCCGTCCGGGCTGGCGCCTCGGCATCATCGTCAACAAGGACATCATCCTGAAACCCTATGAAGGAGGCAAAACGCCATGAGTGAACTGATGTTGAAAATCGGGCCGTTGCCGGACCGAACGCCGCAGAAACTGCTGCTCCAGATTGAACCGTCGCTCGCGACCGAGCTGGAAGACTATGCCCGGGTGCACAGCCAGCTTCATGGGGAAGACGCAAGCGTGCAGGTTCTTGTGCCTCACATGCTGGAAGCGTTTCTCGCAAGCGACGCCGGATTCCGGAAAGCGCGTAAACTCACTGCCAGATGATGGGATCGTTTCTTGCCCCGCAAACCCCTCCCTCCGCACCTCAAGACCGTTGAAATAAAGCGCCGTCTGAGCTCATTGCTGTCTGCAGCAAAAGCGACTGGCTTCGATGTTTGCAGCGTGCGCTTGGCGCCTGATGGTGAAATCACACTTCTGGACAAGTCGTCTCTCGCACTCAAGAATGACACGGAGGCGAGATGGCTGGGAAGCTGAGAATGTCGATCAAGGGAATTTATGTCGTGCCGCGTCCACTGAGTGATGGTCGGACCCGCTATCACTATTACGCCTACCGCAACGGACCGAAATTCTGGACGTCTGAAGGCAAGCGTATCGATCTTCCCGGGAAACGGCTCGACCCCGAATTTGTGGCTGCCTACAACGAGGCCGTTGCGCTTGAACGGGGCCCGCAAAAAGGAAGCCTTGCCGAGACGGTCTGCCTCTATCGCGAAAAATGTGTCGCCTTCAGGAAAATGAAACCGAAAGGACAAGCTGCCCGCATCGGCTATCTCGACAAGTGGCTGGAGATGCCTTTGCACGGGGCAGCAAAAGCGGCTGACGCCCCTTTGTCGATCTTCGACAGCCGCAGGGTGATAAAGTTCATTACAACCCATCGCGACACGGTATGGGGCCACTCGCCCAGCGCAGCTGATGAAGCGGTCATCGCCCTCTCGGCATTCCTGACATGGTGCAAGAAGGACGGTCGCCTTGACTGGAACCGGGCACACGGGATCGACCCGGTATATCAGCGGCCAACGGAAGCAAGAATCTGGTCTGACCAGGAGCAGATTGCGTTCTTGGAGTCAGCTCCGACCCACCTCGCCTGGGCCTTCAAACTCGCCTTGTTTACCGGCCTGAGGCGCGAGGATCTGATCAGACTGCCTGTCTCTTGCCTGACGCGAGACCACATCATCATTCCAACCAGCAAAAGTCGTGGGCGCAATACGGCGCTGATCCCGGTCACGCCGCCACTGAAAGATCTTTTGGATGAAATCGATGAAACGCGAAACAAGCTGAAGACGGAGCCGATCACCGTTCTTTTCTCAAGCCGTGGAACGCCATGGACCGCCGAAGGATTTGGAACCAGCTTTGATCGTCACCGCACCAAAGTCGGCCTGGGCCCCGAAAACCAGGGTCCGACCATTCACGACCTGCGCAAAACATGCGCGACGAATATGATCATTCTGCAGCACCTCTATCCAGCGCTCATTTCGGATCAGATACTCGTCGACCTGTTCGGATGGACACCTGGCACACTGGCCAAAATGAAGCGCATTTATGTCTCGGACAGCGCTGTAATCGACGCCATGACCCGTCGAAAATAGGCACGGAAGAAGAACAAAACTGTTAACGGGGGTGTTAACGGTGACCCGTGTTTGCTCTCTAGACCGCGCTAGTGCCTTGTTTTTATGGTGGGCGGTAACGGGCTCGAACCGCTGACCCTCTCGGTGTAAACGAGATGCTCTACCAACTGAGCTAACCGCCCTATCCAATCGCGGGCTTTTGCGGATTATTGGACCAAAAAGCAAGAGAGCCCGTGTGAAAAAGGCGAGTCGCGTTCAAACCTGTCCCGTCAGTCCGCGACCTCAGCCATGGCGCGCGCAACCGGTGTCTTGCCCGCCGCCATTTCAAACACCTTGCCGGCAAGCCCTGCCTGCGTGACGGATACAGCGAGTACCAACGCAACATCATCCCGCGTCACTTGTCCATCGCGGTCAATGCGTTCGGCAAGCGACACGAGACCGTTTCCCGAATCGTCGCTCAGGCTGATCGGTCGGACGATGACATGCGGCACGTCTGCCGCTTTCAGGTGCTCGTCGGCGGTATGCTTGGCTTCAAGATAATGGCGAAGGGCGTCGGGACCTTTTGACGGGTCGTCTGCGCCCACGGAACTTAGCATCACGAACCGTCCGACCTTGGCATCTACCGCCGCGCCGATCAGCGCGATCGCACCATCGCGGTCCACCTTGTCCGTCAAGTCATCACCCGTGTGCCCGCCCGAACCGGCCGCAAATATCACTGCATCGACATCACGGGCGACATCGTTGGGCAAATCACTCAGGTCAGCCATCCGGGTCTCGCAACCATCCGGCAGGACGCTGGTATCGGAACTGCCCCTGATCATGGCGACGGGCGTGTGACCGGCGGCGGCAAGTGTGCGCACGAGGCGTGCGCCTGTATTCCCAGTGGCGCCTGCGACCAAAATTCTCATAGCGTGTCTCCTGTCAGTTTGAATATCTGACAGACCAATGATCCCCTGCAGACTCCGTTCCGCCCGGTCAGCAGTCCAAAAAAAACGGCCGCGTCATCAACGCGGCCGTTTCCTGTTCATATGCCAGGGACTAGTGCGTACGCACGGCGTCCGAAGCGGAGGCGGGCTGGCCGGAGAGGCTCGCCTGGAGGGCGGCTTCGTCGGCTTCCGACCAGACAATCGGGCTGAGCGGCGCGCTGAGCGCAAGCTCCAGCACTTCATTGATATCCGACACCGGGATGATCCGGAGACCGGCCTTCACATTGTCCGGAATGTCCTCGAGATCCTTCTCGTTCTCTTCCGGGATGAGCACCGTCTTGATGCCACCGCGCAGGGCCGCAAGGAGTTTCTCCTTCAGGCCGCCGATTGGCAGGACATGTCCGCGCAGCGAAATCTCACCCGTCATCGCAACTTCGCGATTGACCGGAATGCCGGTCAGCAGCGACACGATGGCCGTGGTCATGGCCGCACCGGCACTCGGCCCGTCCTTGGGCGTTGCGCCATCGGGCACGTGCACGTGGATGTCATTGGTGCTGAACACGGTCGGCTTGATACCGAGTATGACAGACCGGGACCGGACAAGCGAACTGGCCGCCTGAATCGATTCCTTCATGACGTCGCGCAGGTTGCCCGTGACCTTCATATTGCCACGACCCGGCATCTTAACCGCCTCGATGGTGAGGAGGTCGCCGCCGGATTCGGTCCAGGCTAGGCCTGTGACCGCACCGATCTGATCGGTCACGTCGGCCAAGCCGTAACGGAACTTCCGCACGCCGGCATAGTCCGGCAGGGTTTGCGCCGTAATCGTGACGGTGGTCAGCGCTTCGTCGGTCGCCAGCTTGCGCACGACCTTGCGGGCGAGCCGCGCAATCTCGCGCTTCAGCGACCGGACGCCTGCCTCACGGGTATAGTACCGCGCAAGGTCGCGAACGGCTTCGTCGGTGACGATCCATTCCTCGGCTTGCAGGCCGTGATCCTCACGCACCTGAGGGATCAGGTGGCGTTTGGTGATCTCGACCTTCTCGTCCTCGGTGTAGCCAGCGATGCGGATGATCTCCATACGGTCCAGCAAGGGCTGGGGCATGTTGAGCGAGTTCGCCGTTGTGACGAACATCACGTCCGAGAGGTCATAGTCGACTTCAAGATAGTGGTCGTTGAAGGTCGAGTTCTGTTCCGGATCGAGCACTTCGAGCAGAGCCGAGGCAGGATCGCCGCGATGGTCCATGCCCATCTTGTCGATCTCATCGAGCAGGAAGAGCGGGTTACCCGTTTTCGCCTTTTTCAGCGACTGAACGATCCGGCCCGGCATCGAGCCGATATAGGTGCGCCGGTGACCGCGAATTTCGGACTCGTCACGCACGCCGCCCAGCGACACGCGCACGAAGTCGCGTCCCGTGGCTTCGGCGATGGACTTGCCAAGCGAAGTCTTGCCGACGCCAGGAGGGCCGACGAGGCAGAGGATCGGGCCTTTCAGCTTGCCGGTGCGTTTCTGCACGGCAAGGTACTCTAGGATCCGTTCCTTGACCTTATCGAGACCGTAATGGTCGTCATCAAGCTGCTTCTCGGCTTTCGCGAGATCGGTCTGGATATCCTTGCGCTTGCCCCATGGCAGGGACAGGAGCCAATCGAGATAATTGCGCACGACGGTGGATTCCGCAGACATCGGTGACATCTGGCGCAGTTTCTTGACCTCGGCTTCGGCCTTGGTGCGGGCTTCCTCGGAAAAAGGCGTATCGGCAATTTTCTGTTCCAGTTCGGCCACTTCGTCGCGTTCGCCGCCGTCGCCGCCCTGTTCGCCCAGCTCGCGCTGGATCGCCTTCATCTGTTCGTTGAGGTAATACTCGCGCTGGGTCTTCTCCATCTGCCGCTTGACGCGGTTTTTGATCTTCCGCTCCATTTGCAGCATGCCCATCTCGCCTTCCATCAGGGCGAACACCTTTTCGAGGCGGTCCTTGATGTCGGAAAGTTCAAGCAATTCCTGCTTGTCGGAAATCTTCACTGACAATTGCGAGGCAACGGCATCGGCCAGTTTGCCCGGCTCTGTCAGCTGGCCGATCGTGGTGACGGATTCCGGCGGAATCTTGCGGTTCAGTTTTACATAATTCTCGAACTGCTCCTGAACGGCACGCATGAGGGCCTGGACGTCGCCGCCATTGGAATCGGCCTCGGGAATAGTTTCGACTTCCGCTTCGAAATAGTCGCCGCGATCGTGCAGCTTTAGCAGGCGCGCACGTGTCTGGCCTTCGACGAGGACCTTCACGGTGCCGTCGGGCAGTTTCAGAAGCTGGAGAATGGTGGCGACCGTGCCGATTTCGTGCACGTCATCGGCGCCGGGATCGTCGATCGCGGCGTCGCGCTGGGCCACCAGCATGATTTCATTATCGCCCTCATCAATCATTTCGAGCGCACGCACAGACTTGTCGCGGCCCACGAAGAGCGGGGCGACCATGTCCGGAAAAACAACGATGTCCCTTAGCGGCAACACCGGGAGGTTCTTCAGTACTGGCATTTTAATGCCTCCTTGGAATTTAGGCCCCGCATGGCAGCGACCCTTTTACTCTGCCCGACACTCGTGAAGAAAGTCGAACCATTGACTAAGATGTGGATTGAAAGGGGCCCTGCTTCAACCCGAAGAATGCGCAAGATTCTGGGGAAATGGAAATCCGCCTGAAATCAAGGCATCGCGCCCCCCCACGCCTTGGCACTCACAGTTTCCCGTTTCTGATGGGCCATGAAGGCCTTGAGAACGCCGAGTTTGGGGTTGGGGGCCTTTCCCGCCGCCAGCAAGCGAAGCTGTTCATAATACCACCCCTGTGCGCCGAAACCGTTAAGGGCCTTGACCAGTTTGATCGGAGAATTCGGCCCGAACAGGCCGGGGCCGATGCGCAATTGCGCCTCCCAGCGGTCGGCGGTCTCGATTTCACCGGCCAGCAGCTTCGCCGGCGTTGCCGTATCGACGCAGAGCGGGCGACCGATTCCGATCAGGTCCGCTTCACCCGATGCGAGCGCGGCATTCATGCCGCTGAGCGTCCGGAAGCCGCCTGTGACCATCAGGGGCATGCTGGCCCTTTCCTGGACGGATTTGGCATAGGAAAGGAAGTAAGCCTCCCGTTCGCGGGTGGACGTGCGCTTCGTTTCTTCAAACGAGGGCTCCAGGCCTTCCATGTCCATCATCTTGGGCTGCTCGTAATTGCCGCCGGAAATCTCTACGAAATCAACGCCCAAACCGTTCAGGACGTCGATGACCAGAAGGCAGTCCGCATGGCTGAAGCCGCCTTTCTGGAAATCGGCGGAATTGAGCTTCACCGAGACCGAAAACCCTGCCCCGCCCTGCACTTTGGCCTCGCGGACACAGTCCACCAGCAGGCGCGCGCGATTTTCCAGTGGACCGCCCCAGTCATCCTCGCGCCGGTTGGCTAGCGGCGACAGGAAGGAACTGAGCAGGTAGCCATGGGCGGCGTGGACCTGGATGCCGTCAAAGCCGGTGCGCTTGGCGACCTTCGCGGCGCGGCCGAAGCCCTCGACGACAGCACGGATTTCATCAGGCGTCATGGCGCGCGGTTCACCGAACTGGCCGCCAGGCAGGCCAAGCGCGACGGGGCTTGGGGCCGCCGGACGCGGATTCACAAGTTTCGGCGTCTGGCGACCGGCATGACTGACCTGCATGATCAGCGCAGCGCCCCTGGACTTTGCGGCCTCGGCCCAGCGCGAAAAGCCGTCCATCTCGTCTTCGCCAGTCTTCGCATCGATCACGACATTGCCGACGCGTTCGAGATGATGGCGCTCGATCTGGACATTTCCGGTGATCAGGCCGCCTGCCCCGCCGTCGGCCCAGCGGCGATAAAGGGTCAGATGTTCCTCAGTTACCCGGTTGCGCGGATCGGCGAGTCCCTCTGTCATAGCGGCCTTCACCAAACGGTTCGGGAAGGTCAGGCCGCTCTGCAGGGTTAACGGGGTATTAATCGTGACGGGCATTATGTTCTCCCAATATCGACACTGAGTCGCTTGCCCACTAAGGGAGACCACATATGGGCGCTGCCAATCAAGCAAAGCTGTTCGACACCATGATACCAGACTCTTCAGCCTATTCGGCCAAGGATATCGAAGTTCTTGAAGGACTGGAGCCCGTTCGCAAGCGGCCGGGCATGTATATCGGTGGCACAGATGAGCGCGCCTACCATCACCTGTTCGCCGAAGTGCTGGACAATTCGATGGATGAGGCCGTCGCCGGTCATGCCACCCGTATCGAGATCAAGCTGGACGCCGACAACTTCCTGACCGTGTCGGATAATGGCCGCGGCATTCCGGTCGACCCGCACCCGAAATTCCCCAAGAAATCAGCGCTTGAAGTGATCATGACCACGCTCCACGCGGGCGGCAAGTTCTCCGACAAGGCCTATGAAACGGCAGGCGGCCTTCACGGCGTCGGCATCTCGGTCGTCAATGCATTGTCGGAACTGGTCGAGGTCGAGGTCGCCCGCGACAAGGTGCTTTACCGTCAGTGCTTTTCCCGAGGATTGCCACAGGGAAAGCTGGAAAAAGTTGGCGCGGCGCCCAATCGGCGCGGCACGAGCGTCAAATTCCGGCCTGACACCCAGATATTCGGCGAGAAGCTGCGCTTCCGCCCGGCCCGGCTGTTCCAGATGGCCCGCTCGAAAGCCTATCTCTATCGCGGCGTCGAAGTGCGCTGGAATTGCGATCCGGCCCTGCTGCCGGAAGATTCGAAGATTCCCGCCGAAGCCGTCCTGTCCTATCCGAACGGCCTTGCCGACCAGCTGGACGAAGTCTTCCACGACAAGGCGACGATTACCGAAACCGCGTTCACGGGCCTCGTGGACATGGGCAAGGAAGGCAAGGTCGAATGGGCGATTGCCTGGACCCGCGCCGGCTTTGGCGAGGCCGACGGCTTTGCCCGCTCCTATTGTAATACGATCCCGACGCCTGAGGGCGGCACGCATGAGGCCGGTTTCCGGTCGGCCATCACAAAGGGCCTGCGCAATTTTGCCGAACTGACCGGCCAGAAAAAGGGTAGCGACATCACGGCGGAAGACATTATGGGCCATTCGGGCCTGCTCCTGTCAGTGTTCATTCGCAATCCCGAATTCGTCGGACAGACCAAGGACAAGCTGTCGAACACGGCGGCATTCCGCCTGGTGGAAAACGCCGTGCGCGACCGGTTCGACCACTGGCTGGCGGGCAGCCCCAAGGAATCCGACAAGCTGCTGACCTGGGCGATCGACCGGTCCGAAGAACGCGCCAACCGCCGCAAGCAGAAAGAGATCAGCCGCAAGTCCGTCACCAAACGCCTGCGTCTGCCGGGCAAGCTGGCCGACTGCGCCTCGAAAGGCCCGGAAGGCACCGAGCTGTTCCTCGTCGAAGGCGACTCGGCGGGCGGCAGCGCCAAACAGGCGCGCGACCGGAAAACGCAGGCCATCCTGCCCCTGCGCGGCAAGATCCTGAACGTCGAAAGCGCCTCGGCCGACAAGCTGGCCGGCAACCAGGAAATCAACGATCTCGCCCTCGCGCTCGGCACCCAGCTTGGCCGCAAGTTCGACCTCGATGAGCTGCGCTATGAACGCATCATCATCATGACCGATGCCGACGTTGACGGCGCGCATATCGCGGCGCTGCTGATCACCTTCTTCTACCGGATGACGCCGGGCCTGATCGAGGCCGGGCGCCTGTTCATGGCCCAGCCGCCGCTGTTCCGCCTGTCGAACAAGGGCACGATTGCCTATGCGATGGACGAGACCCAGCGCGCCGAAATCATGGCCAAGCATTTCAAGCCGAACCAGAAGGTCGACATGGTGCGCTTCAAGGGTCTCGGCGAGATGAACCCGTCACAGCTGAAAGAAACCACGATGAACCCGGCGACCCGCACGCTGGCCCGCATCACGCTGCCGGATTCGCTCGACGCGCTGACGGAAGTGAAGCCCTCGGACCTGATCAACATCCTGATGGGCAAGAAGGCCGAAACGCGCTTCAAGTTCATCCAGGAGAATGCCGCCTTCGTCGACGAGCTGGATATCTGATTGTCCGCGTCCCCGGCGCAGGCCGGGGTCTCGTGCCGCCTGTCCCTTTCTCCAATGGCCTGAGGTCCCGGCTTTCGCCGGGAATTCGGGATGTGGGGCGGATCGGCTGAACAATTCCTCAATTACCGCAGACCCCTGCGCAGGCAGGGGTCCATGGACCGGTCTTTCCCCCGGCACCTGTGGCCCCATTCGTCCATGGATACCGCCTGCGCAGGTATCTTCGGGGGAAGAGATGCGGGTGCGTCCGGGAACACCTCCCGGTGCCCGGCGAACCTGTCTGACAAGCGTCTCGGACTCAGCTTGAATTATCCCACTTTTCCAGCGCGGCGTTGAGCAGGCCCGGCAGGGCCGTGGCGATCAGGCCGAGTTCGGGGATGATTACCAGATGAGAAGCACCCTTTTGGCCTAAGATAAAGCTAGGTGCAGAACTGTCTCCAATGGACCGCCCCGCATCCCCAGGCAAAGTGGCATTGGGGATCGCTGCAAGTTCCAAACGCTCAGCATGCCCCTGCCCTCAATTCCCCTCCGCAATCCGCACCAGGGCCGCGTCCATCATCGGCGCGGAGGATGAGACCGCCAAGGGCCGTTCATTCGCGATCACCGCGAAGACCAGGGTCTGGCCGCTGGCGGCGGTCATGTAGCCCGACAGCGCGTTGGTGCCTTTGAGGGTGCCGGTCTTGGCAAAGATGTTGCCGTCCAGAATCGTGCCCCGGAAGCGGCGCTTGAGGGAGCCGTCTGTGCCGCCGACCGGGAACGTGTCTTTCCAGTCTTCGCCCCAGTCCTGCGTAGCGGCATAGATCAACAGGCGGACAATCGTGCGAGGGCTGACGCGGTTATAGACCGACATGCCGGAGCCGTCGAACAGGTCGTAGCCGTTTGGGCTGGCGCCGGCCTCTTCCAGCAGGGCGGCGACGCGGCCGAGGCCGGCCTCGGCAGAGCCGTCTTCGCTGATATGGCCGAGATGGCGCAGCAGGAGTTCGGCCTGGAGATTCCGGCTGTCCTTCGAGACTGCCACCAGCGCATCGGCAAAGGCGGGCGGCGCCAGCGCGGCGAGCGGCTTGTCGCCATCGTCCAGCGCTGTCAGGGCCGCCTGCGGCGCGGCGCCGGGCGGGCGATGGCGCGACACAGGCGGGCCCTCAACCGTGACACCGCGCGCCGCCAGCAGGGCGCCAAGGCGCGTGGCGGCGGCGAGGGCCGGGTCGTCAAGGCCGAGGGGGACGCGGCGCGGGCCGCTGCCCGGCGACACATGGCCGGACACGCGGACACTGGCCGTGCCGGGCAGATGGGAGACGCGGAGATCGTCTTGCGCCGCCTCGCCTGCGTTGTCTGTGTCCAGCTGCGGCCGGGGGGCCGTGACCGTGTCGTTGAGGATCGTGTAGGCGGCGTCGCCCGGCGCCCATGCCACATCAGCCGGGGCGCCCTCTGTGGCGGCGGGCGTGATGGTGAGGGTGACGGTATTGTTATTGACTGTGAGGGCCGAGATGGCGGTGCCATAGCGCGTCTGCAGGTCGTCCCAGCTCCAGCCGGGGCCCCAGCGTTGGTCCCGGAACCAGGTATCGTCACCGATGACATGGGCAATAGTGGTGAGGCCGATGCCGGCCACCGCGTCGGCCAGCGTGGCGAGGCAACGTGTCTCGCAATCGGGCGTGTCGCTGAGGGCCGGATCGCCGCGCCCGTGGAGGACAAGCACGGGCGCATCGGTCTCGCCGACATCTTCCAGCGCGATGAAGGTGCCAAGGCGTGGCAGCATGGCATCCAACTCATCCTGCCAGCGGAAGACGGCGGCGGTGGTAAAGAGCTTGGTATTGGAGGCGGGCAGAAAGCGCTGGTCGGGGTCGAGGGCGACAATCTCGTGGCCCTGCATATCCGTGACGAGCAGGCCCCAGCGCACACCCTGCAATTCCGGCGGCTGCAGGATCGTCTCGAGGTCGCGCTGCAGCGGCGAGACGCAGGCCGCGACGAGGAGGCATGCGACGAGCAGGATGGCCCGGAAAGTGGTTTGCATGGGATTCCTTCACCGGCCCGACTGACGCGTTGCGCAGAGCCTAGCGCAGGGAACCGGAGAGATCGACGGAAAACCGGCGCGCGGGCGGGCAAGCCGCCATGTGAACGTCTTGCCGTCAGGCTTGACGTGTGCGGAGCAGGTATTTCAATCTGGCCTCATCGTTTCGATCGCTGAAGGAAAAAATACGAGGGGGAATCCAGAATTCCGGACATACATGAAACCGGGGCGCGGGCCGCCCCCCAGAAGGACAGGTTGCTGCAGCTTGGCGCGCTGTTATTCCTGCTCGGCCTGCTGTCGGGGCTGGTGACGGGCCTGATGGCCAATCCGCGCATGGGCCTGTCAGCGCACATGCAGGGCACGTTCCTGCTGGCCGCGGGGGCCGTCTGGGACCGGGTGAACCTGGGGCCGCGCACCCAGGCATTGGCGTTCTGGGCCGTGGCGTTCGGCACCAGCGTCAACTGGCTGATGACACAGCTTGCCGCAATCTGGGGCACCGGGAAGATGACGCCCATCGTGGGGGCCGGGCATGAAGGCGCCGACTGGCAGGAAATGGTCGTGAGCGTGGGCCTGCTGGCCCTGGCGCTCGCCATGCTGGTCGGGGCTGCGTTGCTGCTGGCGGGGCCTTTGCGGCGGGCCAATTGATATCCGCATTCGCGACCTTTCCGGATGACATGGAGCCGACAGGGTCTTAAATGCTCAGAATGAGCAAAGTCCTGGATATTCTCGCGGCGCAGCTGAACCCTGTGGTTGGTGACATCAATGGCAACCTGGCGCTGGCGCGCGAGGCCTATGCCGAGGCGCGGGAACGCGACGCGGACCTGCTGGTGCTGAGCGAGCTGTTTATTCTCGGCTATCCGGCGGAAGACCTGGTTCTGAAGCCCTCGGCGGTGACATTGTCGATGGCGGCGGTCGAAACGCTGGCGGGCGAGACGGCGGACGGGCCGGCCATGTTGATCGGCGCCCCGTGGCGGGACGGCGACAAGGTGCACAATTCATCGGTGCTGCTGAAAGACGGCCATGTCGCCGGGCGCTGTGACAAGAGCGAGTTGCCCAATTATGGCGTGTTCGACGAGAAGCGCATTTTCGACGCCGGGACGGGCGCGCCCTTCGTGTTCACGCTGAAGGGCGTGAAAGTGGGCGTCGCGATCTGTGAGGATATCTGGTTCGACCGGGTGCCGCTGGCGCTGAAAAGCGCAGGCGCGCAGATGCTGGTGGTGCCGAACGGCTCGCCATGGCGCCGGACGGTACATGAAGAGCGCCACTCGACCTTTTCGGCCTGGCGCAAGACCGGCCTGCCCTACCTGTTCGTCAACCAGGTCGGCGGGCAGGACGAACTGGTGTTTGACGGCTCAAGCTACGCCGTGGACGATGATGGCACCGAGCACCAGTTGCTGGGCGATTTCGAGACCGGCACGGCCATGGTCGCGTTCGACGGCGCGACGGGCAGTTTCCAGAGCGGGCCGAAGGAACAGCTGACGACAGGCTGGGAGGCGGAATACCGCGCGGCGGTGCTGGCACTGGGCGATTATGTCAACAAGAATCGGTTCCCCGGCGTGGTGCTGGGCATGAGCGGCGGCATCGACAGCGCGCTGACGGCGGCGATGGCGGTGGACGCGCTCGGCGCTGAGCGCGTCTGGTGCGTGATGATGCCGTCGAAATATACGAGCTCGGATAGCCTCGAGGATGCCAAGGCCTGCGCCGAACTGCTCGGCTGCAAGTATGACATCATCAATATCCGGCCCGGCGTGGATGCGCTGGGCGAGATGCTGAGCGCGCAGTTTGCCGGGACCGAGCCGAACACGACGGAAGAAAACATCCAGTCGCGCCTGCGGGCCGTGACGCTGATGGCGCTGTCGAACAAGTTTGGTCACATGGTGGTGACGACGGGCAACAAGAGCGAGATGGCGGTCGGCTATGCGACGCTGTACGGCGACATGTGCGGCGGCTACAATGCGCTGAAGGATTTCTACAAGACCGAAGTGTTCGAACTGGCGAAATGGCGCAACACGTCGATCCCGCGCGGCGCGCTGGGGCCCGGCGGCGAGGTGATCCCGGAACGGATCATCACCAAGCCGCCATCGGCCGAGCTGCGCGAAGACCAGCGCGACGATGACAGCCTGCCGCCGTATGAGGTGCTGGACGACATATTGCGCGGCCTCGTGGACCTTGAAGAGGATGTCGACGACATACTGAAGCGCGGTCATGACGCGGCCACCGTGCGGCGCATCGAGCACCTGCTCTACATTGCCGAGTACAAGCGGCGGCAGGCGCCTCCCGGCGTGAAGGTCGGCGGCAAGAATTTCGGCCGCGACCGGCGCTATCCGATCACCAACCGCTTCCGCGACGACTGAACCTTATTCGAACGGCTGGTTCGCGGCCTCGGCGGCGGCAGCGGCATTCACTTCGGCGTCGAACCGGATCGAGTCGACCTGGTCGGCGCTGATGTCGGAGGCGTCGCCATAGCCGGTGATCGGCGAGGGCGCGATTCCGGGCACCGCGACGACCTCGTCATAGAGGAGCCATGCCTGGGAGCCGTCGGCGCAAGTGACGCGCACCCATTCGTCTTCCTCGCCCTTGGAGTCCTGGATGTCGGTAATGTCGATCAGCTCGGCTTCATTGATGTCATATTCGGTGCCGCCGAAAGACAGGATGGCAAAGCCTTCGCCGAGATAGCGCAGGTAGTTGAGCTGGTCGCCCTGTTTTAGCTCGAGTGTCTGCATGCTGCCGGCATCGCTGACATATTCAACGGCGGCGTCCTGCGTGAGCGTGACCGGGAAGGTTTTCGTAGCGACAAAGAATTCGAGCTTGTCGGCCGAAACGCGCGGATAGTTCCAGAGCTGGTAATTGGCCAGGCGGGGCAGCGTGCAGGCCTTGTCCCTGGGCGCGGCCGGGTTCGGGCGCGCGCCGCCCTGCAGGGTGACGCCCTCGTCGAGCACGACAAAACCGGCCGGATATTCGCCGGGCCAGCCGGGCGAGATGTACCAGCCCTCATCATAGCCGGACAGTTTGGCATAGTCGGGCGCAACATAGTCGCTCGCCGGGGCCAGCTGACCGGCATCGGCCGTTTCCAGCTCCGAGCCATCGGTGGCGACGATATCGCTGTCTTGTGGCACATCGGGCGATTGACCGCAGGCGGCCAGCGCCATGGCAGCGGCGAAGATCCAGCCAGATTTCATGTCCCACTCCTTCGGGCGACTCGCTTGAGTCTCTATGATTAGCACAAACAATAGCAAGATTGTGACGGCTATGCCTTGGCTTTTTAGGCAATTTGATGTCGAAAGCGGCTTCTGATGACTGGAAAACCACGCCCATGACCCACCCGATTGTCCGCTTTGCCCCTTCGCCCACCGGGCGCCTGCACGTTGGCAACGTGCGCACGGCCCTGATCAACTGGCTGTTTGCGCAGGCTAAAGGCGGGAAATTCATCCTGCGCATCGACGACACGGACGTGGAACGCTCGACAAAGGCCTATGAAGACGGCCTGCGCGAGGACCTGACCTGGCTCGGCCTCGTCTGGGCCGACACGTTCAGCCAGTCGGACCGGTTTGGAGAATATGACAAGGCCGCCGCGCGCCTGAAGGAGATGGGGCTGCTCTATGCCTGTTACGAGAGCGCCGACGAACTGGAGCGCAAGCGCAAGATCGCTCTCTCGCGCGGGCGTCCGCCGGTCTATGACCGCGCCTCGCTGGACCTCAGCGACGCTGAGAAGGCAAAGCTGGAAGCCGATGGCGTGAAGCCGCACTGGCGGTTCAAACTGTCCGGCAACCGGGTGGAGTGGGACGACCTGGTGCGCGGGCTCCAGAGCATCGACACGTCGAGCCTGTCAGACCCCGTGCTGATCCGCGAGGATGGCTCCTACCTCTACACGATGCCGTCGGTGGTGGACGATATCGACGCGAAGATCACGCATGTCGTGCGCGGCGAAGACCATGTGACCAATTCCGGCGCGCAGATCGAAATCTTCGTGGCGCTGGGCGGCACGGCCCCGCAAATGGCCCACACGCCGCTGCTGATCGGTGCCGACGGACAGGGCCTGTCCAAGCGGATCGGCTCGCTGTCGATGGGCGAATTGCGCGAACAGGGCTTTGATCCAATGGCGATCACCAGCCTGCTGGCGAAGATCGGCACATCAGACAATGTCGAGGCCCGGACCAGCCTAGATGAGCTCGCGAAGGAATTCGACTTCGGCAAGATCGGCCGGGCCCCGGCACGCTTTGACGAGGCGGACCTATTGTCGCTGAACGCGACGATCCTGCATGGCATGCCCTTTGATGACGTGAAGGACCGGCTGGCGGCGATCGATCCCAAGGCCGCCGATGAAGCGTTCTGGACCGTCGTGCGCCAGAACTGTTCGCTGCTGCCCGAGGTGAAAGCCTGGGTGGACACCGTGTTCGGCGATCGGCCGCCGCTGGTCGACGCCGAGGACAAGGATTTCGTGCTGCAGGCGGCTGACCTGCTGCCTGCTGGCGAGCTGACCGCCGAGACCTGGAGCGAATGGACGAACGCCGTGAAAGCCGCGACGGGCCGCAAGGGCAAGGGCCTGTTCATGACCCTGCGCAAGGCGCTGACCGGCCAGGAACACGGTCCGGACATGGCGAGCCTGATGCCGCTGATCGGGCGCGACCGGGCACTGGCACGGCTGAAGGCGGCCTAGGCCTCTTCCACCAACTGAACCAGTACCACGCCTTCGGCGACCTGCTCGCCGACTGTGCCGGTGACGGATTCCACCACGCCATCGCGCGGCGCGCACAGCGAGTGTTCCATCTTCATGGCTTCCATGACGGCGAGCGTCTGGCCGTGGGTGACCGTGTCGCCGGCCTTCACGTTCAAGGCGATCACCTTGCCGGGCATCGGGGCCTTTACCGCATCGCCGCCGAGCAAGGCTTCGACATCGGCGTCATAGTCGGGCACGTCGACCAGCACGCTGTCGCCTGCCGTGGTGACGGCGTAGCGGCGGGGCGAGAGGTCGGTGACGAGGGGGAGCGGCAGGCTTTCATCGACATCATAGTCGTCGGGGTCAATCCAGTCGGCATCGCCGCCGACGGCTACCGCAGCCCGGTGCATGGGCGCGCTGTTCATCCGCCAGCCATCCTTCATGTCCCAGGGCTGGGCAGCGCCCGGCGCGTCCAGCTGGACATCGCAGACGGCCATGACAGAGGCGTGCTGGTGGGACTCAGGCGCAGCGGTGAGCACATCGCCCTGTTCGGCGATCCAGTTCACGTGATGGGTGGCGTCATGGAAGGCATCTGACATGGCGCAGCGCCGCAGGAAGCCGGCATTCGACGGCACACCGACAAGCTGGGTGTGGGCGAGCGCATCGACGAGGCGGTCGACGGCCTCGTCGCGATCGTCGCCGGAGACGATGAGTTTCGCGATCATGGAATCATAGCTTGAGGGCACCCGGTCGCCGGTTTCAAAGCCCGTGTCCCAGCGGATGAGTTCACCATCGACGGGTTCCAGCAGGCCGAATTCGAGGATCAGGCCGGCGCCGGGGCGGAAGTCCTCGGACGGGTCCTCAGCGCAGATGCGCGCCTCGATGGCGTGGCCGCGAAGCGTGATCTCGTCCTGTGCGAGGGGGAGTTCGCCACCACCGGCGACGTGGAGCTGCCATTCGACCAGGTCTGTGCCTGTAACGATCTCGGTGACCGGGTGTTCGACCTGGAGGCGTGTATTCATTTCGAGGAACCAGAAACTGTCGACGCTGAGCGGACGACTGCCATCGACGATGAATTCGACCGTGCCGGCGCCTTCATACTTCACGGCAGCCGCCAGTTTCACGGCGGCGTCTGTCATGGCCTTGCGCACGTCGTCCGGCATGCCGGGCGCGGGGGCCTCTTCGAGCACTTTCTGGCGGCGGCGTTGCAGCGAGCAGTCGCGCTCGAACAGGTGGACAGTGTTGCCGTGGCTGTCGCCGAAGACCTGGACCTCGATATGGCGGGGCTGCTCGACCAGTTTCTCCAGCATGACGCGGCCATCGCCGAAAGCTGCTTCGGCCTCGCGCACGGCGCTTTCCAACTCGTCCTTCAGGGCCGATGCCTTGGCGACGAGGCGGATGCCCCTGCCCCCGCCACCGGCGATCGCCTTGATGAGGAGAGGAAAGCCGACCTCTTTCGCCGCGGCGGCGAGGGTTTTCAGGTCCTGCGCCTCGCCGCGATAGCCCGGCAGCACTGGCACACCGGCTTCCTCGGCGATGCGCTTGGCTTCGTCCTTGAGCCCCATGGAGCGGATGGCAGAGGGCGGCGGGCCGACCCAGATGAAGCCGGCATTGCGGACGTCTTCAGCGAATTCGGCATTCTCCGACAGGAAGCCGTAGCCGGGATGGATGGCGTCGGCGCCACTGGCCTTGGCAGCCGCGAGGATCTTGTCAGCACGCAAGTAGCTGTCGGCGGCCGGGGCCGGGCCGATATGCACGGCCTGATCGGCTTCACGGACATGTTTGGCGGCTGCGTCGGCGTCGGAATAGACGGCAATCGTGCGGATTCCGAGGGCGCGGCAGGTGGCCATGATACGACAGGCAATCTCGCCGCGATTGGCAATAAGGAGGCTTTTGATCATGGCGGCAGCAAGACCCGATTTTGCCTGAAAAGACAAGTTGCGAGCGGTTCAGGCCGTCAGGTCTGCGGGCCGCACGCGGTGGACCGTGGCGACCAGCACGAAGCTGATGATCATCAACAGGTACCAGGAACCGAGCTTGGCGAAGGACACCATTTCCCAACCGTCCGCCTGCCCCGGATAGGCCCATGCGTTGGCAAAGGTGCCGAGGTTCTCCGCGAACCAGATGAACAGGGCGACCAGACCGAAGCCGACGACGAGCGGCATGCGCCGGTAGGACACGTCGGGCCGGAAGCGCACCCAGCAGCGACCATAGATCAGGAGCGTGGCGGCGAAGAGGGCGAGGCGGATGTCGGGCAGCCAGTGATGGGCGAAGAAGTTCACATAGATGATCCCGGCTAGCAGGCCCTGCAGCCAGAGCGGCGGGAAATGGATGAAGCGGAAGGCGAATATGCGCCAGACCCGGGCGATATAGGAGCCGACGGCGGCATACATGAAGCCGGAAAAGAGCGGCACGGCGCCGATGCGCAGGAAGCTTTCCTCGGGATAGATCCAGCTGCCGGCCTGCGTCTTGAACAATTCCATCACGGTGCCGACCACATGGAAGACGAGGATTATGCGCGCCTCTTCCCAGGTTTCCAGCCCGGACAGGAGCATGGTGGCCTGGATCGCAAGCGCCGCCAGCACGAGGAAATCGTAGCGCGAGACCGGGGCCCCGTCCGGGTAGAACAGGAAGGTCAGCAGCAGCAGGCCGAGCATGGCACCGCCGAACAGGCAGGCCCAGGCCTGTTTGATGCCAAAGGCGAGGAATTCGAACAGGCTCTGCGACACTGGCCCGTTCACCCAGCGGGCGTGCAGGGTGGCGCGGGCGGTGTGCAGGCGGTGCGCCAAGGGGGTGGTAGGGGGTCGGGTCGGTCCAGTGGTCATGGCACATCACTGGTCCGATATCGGGGCGGGTTTAAGACCGGAACGGGTCGTTCCCGGGGCGAAATTCCGGCTTTGTCAGGTCCACGGCTTGGCGTATGCATTAACCCTAGTCAAACGAGGGGACTAAATATGGCCTATGCATCCGGAGTTCAGTTGAGCGGCCTTGCCGGCATCGTCGGCGCCGCCGTGGGGGGCTATATCGGCTACACACAGGCAGCCGATGTCAGCAATTTGACACCGATCAGCGGCGCGCTGATCCTGGGCGGGGTGGGCCTTGTGGCGGGCAGCGCCGGGGCCTTCCTGCTCAAGTCGCTGATGCAGTTCGCGATCTATATCGTGCTGGTTTCGGTCCTCGCTTATGTATTCCAGCACCAGATCGAGTCCCTGACCGGGATAAATCCGGTGGCCGCGACCTTGAATTTCCTCGGCGATCTCGGACTACCGGTCAAATCGGCCACCAAGACGCTGGTTACCGACCCCAGCTAGGCGGGCGTTTTTCGAGGAAGGCGGCGATGCCTTCCTTGCCTTCATCCGATGCCCGCCGGGCCGCAATGCGGCGCGCGGTTTCATGGCCGAGATCCTTGTCGATGATCTCGCCCGTGATATCGCGCACGAGGCGCTTGGAATCGGCAATCGCGCCGGGCGCAGCGGCAAAGACCAGATTGGCCAGGTGCTCTTCCATCGCCGTCATGCCGGCCTGGTCGTCCACGACATAGTGGATGAGGCCCATGCGCTCGGCATAGTCGGCATCAAACACCGTCGCCGTCACGAACAGGGCGCGAGCCCGGCGCGGGCCGATGGCATCAATGACATAGGGGCTGATCGTGGCGGGCGTCAGGCCGAGGCTGACTTCCGAAAAGCGGAACTTCGTATCCTTCATGGCGACGGCGACATCGCAGGCGGCCACCAGGCCGGCACCGCCGCCCATGGCCGCACCCTGCACGAGGGCCAGCGTCATCTGCGGCATTTCATAGAGTGACAGGAGCATGGCGGCGAGCTTTTGCGCGTCGTGCTCATTGTCCTCTTTCGTGTGCAGCTCGGCGGCCTGCTTCATCCAGTTTAGGTCTGCCCCGGCGGAGAAGGACTTGCCATTGCCGCGCAGGATCATCATCCGGATGGTTTCCTGATCGGCAATCGTGTCGAACGCGTCGGTCAGCTCCTCGATGACCAGCGCATTGAAGGCATTGTGTACGTCGGGCCGGTTCAGCGTGACGACCGCAAGGCCTTCCTGCGTCGCTTCAAGGCGGATGGTTTCGTAAACGGTGTTTGTCATGCGGAGTCCTGACGTGTGAGAGCGGGTTCGGTTCCGGCGGCCTGCCGGTCGTGACGGGGGCGGCATGAAGCCGGTTCAGGGTCACTATGCCAGAGATGCAGGCTCGTAGCGAATACGATAAAGCCCGTAAAGGCCGCAGGCGGGGGCACGTGCGAGACCGCCGCCGGGACGCGTCAGACGGCTTCGCGGCCGAAGATGCGCATGTCGGTGCACCAGCGCTTGAACTTGGCCTCATCGACCTCGCCGGCCCCACCGAGAATCGTGTGGTGAAGCGGGCCGAAACCGGAAATGCCGAGGACACCCCGCTCCAGCGCGCGCAGGGCGCCGGCATCCATGCCAAACCGGTAGACAAGGCCCGGCATGCCCATCGTGATGACGGTGCGGGCGGACTTGCCCTTCATCATCTGCATCGGCCATTGACGCGCGCTGTCCCCGGTGGCCAGGAAGAATTCTGCCCGCGCCGCCTGTTCGAAGAAGGCGCGCAGCTTGGCCGGCATGCCGCCCAGCCAGAGCGGGAAGGCGATCAGCAGGTGATCGGCCGCGTCAATCTTCTCGCGCTCGGTCAGGATCGGCTCAGGCGGCGGGCTGGCAAACTCCTCCGCTGTCTGCATAAGCGGAAAGGTGAGCTTCGCGACGGCGATCCGCGAAACCTCATGCTCCTCTTCCGCTGCGCCTTCGGCATAGGCGTCGCACAATGCGTGGATGAGATGGCGCGGCGTCGGGTCCGGGTGGCCGTCAATGATACAGATTTTGGTCATGTCGCACTCCTAGTCGAGACCTGCCCCTGAGGCGGTTCCTGCCAGACCGGGCGGCGCCGCCCAATACGCAACTCCCCCTAGACGTGCGACGCGGCGACACAAAAAGAGGGCCCGCCACAGGCAGGCCCTCCCCCGGGTCCATGTCATATGCGGTTACTGACTATCAGCCAGATCAGTCGCGGACACGGACGTGTCGTCATCGATGCCCCGCCAGGCGTCCACCGCGCGGCGCAGCTCGTCTTCGCTGACCGTATGGTTCTGGTCGAGATCGAACCGGGTGAACTTGGCGAGGGCCTCGGATTCATTGGCGCGGCGCGTGCCGGTCTGGTGGGAGACATATTCGTCTTCCGAGATCAGGCCGTCATCATCGAGATCGAACTGGGAGAAATCCGGCAACTGGTCGGCGTGGCCTGCCAGCGCCGTCATCATCGCTGCAGCCATGAGGAAACCTGCCCGTCGTGCCATATCGCATCTCCTTCGCCGTATCTGTGCCGCCTCAGACACAAACATACGGCAAGGCGCTATTAATTGGGCGTGAAAAGCCGTTCACGAACCAGATGTAATGATCACATCCGGAATACGCCGAACCCACGTTCGGGGAACGGTGCGTTGAGGCTGGCGGAGAGGGCGAGGCCGAGGACGCGGCGTGTGTCGGCGGGGTCGATGATGCCATCATCCCAGAGGCGCGCGGTGGAGAAATAGGGATTGCCCTCTTCCTCGTAGAGGTCGCGGATCGGCTGTTTGAAGGCCTCTTCTGCCTCGGAGGACCATTCCCCGTCCTTGCGCTCGATGCCCTCGCGCTTGACCGTGGCGAGCACGGAGGCGGCCTGTTCGCCGCCCATGACCGAGATGCGCGCGTTCGGCCACATGAACAGGAAGCGCGGGCTGTAGGCGCGCCCGCACATGCCATAGTTGCCTGCCCCGAAGCTGCCCCCGGTGACGACGGTGAACTTGGGCACGCTGGCGGTGGCGACGGCGGTGACCATCTTGGCGCCGTCCTTGGCGATGCCGCCGGCCTCGTATTTCGAACCGACCATGAAGCCGGTGAGGTTCTGCAGGAAGACGAGCGGGATACGGCGCTGGTCGGCCAGTTCGATGAAATGTGCCGCCTTCTGGGCGCTTTCGGAGAACAGGATGCCATTGTTCGCGAGGATCGCGACGGGCATGCCGTAGAGCCGGGCAAAGCCGCAGACAAGGGTTTCGCCGTAGAGCTTCTTGAACTCGTGAAATTCCGAGCCGTCGACGAGGCGGGCGATGACTTCGCGGGCGTCATAAGTCTCCTTCAGATCCGGCGGGACGAGGCCGTGCAACTCTGCGGGGTCGAAGAGCGGCTCAGCCGGCTCTGTCAGGGCGAAGGGCTGGGGCTTGGGCGTGGCGAGCGTGCGGATGATGGAGCGCACGATGGCGAGCGCGTGGGCGTCATGAGCGGCGTAATGGTCTGCGACACCGGACTGGCGGGCATGGACGTCGGCGCCGCCAAGGTCTTCCGCCGAGATGATCTCGCCGGTGGCGGCCTTCACCAGTGGCGGGCCGCCGAGGAAGATGGTGCCCTGCTTGCGCACGATAATGGTCTCGTCGCTCATCGCGGGCACATAGGCGCCGCCAGCGGTACAGCTGCCCATGACGGCGGCGATCTGGGGGATGCCCTTCGCGCTCATCTGGGCCTGGTTGTAGAAGATGCGGCCGAAATGTTCCCGATCGGGGAAGATTTCGGACTGGTGCGGCAGGTTCGCCCCGCCGGAATCGACGAGGTAAATGCATGGCAGGCGGTTCTCGAGGGCGATTTCCTGCGCGCGCAGGTGTTTCTTGACGGTCAGGGGGTAGTAGGTGCCGCCTTTCACCGTGGCGTCATTGCAGACGATCATGCATTCGCGGCCCTCGATGCGGCCAACGCCCGTGATGATGCCGGCGCCGGGGGCATCGCCATCATACATGCCATGGGCGGCCAGGGCGCCGATCTCGAGGAAGGCGCTGCCCGGGTCGACTAGGCGCTCAACGCGCTCACGGGGCAGCAGCTTGCCGCGCTCTGTGTGGCGGGTGCGGGAGGCTTCGGGACCGCCAAGGGCCGCCGCCGCGGTCTTTTCGGCCAGTTCGTCCAGCAGGGCCTGCATGGCGGCGCGGTTGCGGGCAAAGCCCGGCCCCGCAACGTCGAGACTCGATTTCAATACCGGCATGGTGCCTCCCTTATGGGCCAAAGGCCTGCTTAGCGAGGGCCGGGGCCCCTGTCACGCGACTGTAACCCAAAATTGAGAGAGTTCAGGTAAGCTACCCCTTGGAAGGTTCACACGAAATGGGCATGCTCACTCAGATGAATATCGACGTCACGCCGGCGCTGAAGAATATCCCGTTCCTGAAGGACGTGCCCGCCCGTGCAATGAAAGCGGCCGGCAAGGAAGCCCGCTGGTTTTCCCTCTCGGCTGGCGGCAGCCTGTTCAAGGCGGGTGAGCCGGCAGACTGCATCTATTTCGTGCTGTCAGGCTCGCTGGGCGCGTTCCGGGAAAGCCCGGACGGCCATGACGAATTCATCGGCCATATCCGCACCGGCGAACCGGTGGGCGAGATGGCCCTGTTCCTCGGCGGCCTCGACCTCGATGGCGACGGCGAACCGGAGAACGCCCCGCATACGGGGTCGGTCTATGCGATCCGCGATTCGGAAGTGATCGCGATCACCCGCAAGGGCTGGCAGCGCATGGTGAAAGCCGAACCGGAACTGCTGGAGGGCATGATCCGGGTGATCCTGAAACGCCTCGGCAAGGCCGGGCAGCGCTCGACCCGGGCCGCGCCGAAAGTGTTCACACTGGTCGCCACGTCGCCGACGATCGACCTCAGCCTGCGCGCCAGGGCGCTGGCCGAATGCCTCGGCAAGGCAGGCAAGTCTTCGGTCGTGATTGGGGAAACGGAAGGGGACGAAAAGCCGGCCGCCTTCTTCGACGACCTGGAAACGCGCCACGACGTCGTCATTCTTACGTCAACCATTGGCGGCAATTCCTGGTTTCGCCTGTCGATCCGGCAGGCCGACCGGATCTGGGTGATGGCCCGCGCCGATGCGCGCCCGTCGATCCCGCTGATGCCGGACGAAAATTCCCCGGCGCTCGCCCTGAAACTGGTCGACGTTGTGCTGCTGCACCCTGGCAATGAGCGCCGCGCAGCGCGGCCGGTCGAATGGCTCGAAGCCTCGGGCGGCAGCCGCGTGTTCCACTGGACCGGCGTGCATGGCGCAAGCTGTGCGCGGCTTGCCCGCGTCATGGACGGTCGCTCGGTCGGGGTCGTCATGTCGGGCGGCGGCGCGCGGGCCTATTCGCATATCGGCATGGTGAAGGCGATCCGCGAAGAGGGCATCCCGATCGACTTCGTCGGCGGCTCGTCGATGGGTGCCGTGATTGCCGCCTGTGTTGCCATGGGCTGGGACGACACCGAAATCGACTGGCGCATCCGCAAGGCCTTTGTCGAGACCAATCCGCTCGGCGACTATAACCTGCCTGTCGTGGGCATGGTGAAGGGCCTGCGCGTCAATGCCCGCCTGAAGGAACATTTCGGCGAGTCCGAGATCGGCGATCTCGACATCCCGTTTTTCGCAACATCGACGAACCTCACAACCGGGTCATTGCACCTGCACCGGACCGGCCTGCTGCGCGACGCCTTGCGCGCAACGATTTCCCTGCCCGGCATCCTGCCGCCTGTGGTGGAAGGGCATGACCTTCTGGTTGACGGGGCCGTACTGAACAATTTTCCGGTCGACGTGATGCGCGACATGCATCGCGGTTATGTTGTCGGCTGCGATGTCACCCAGCAGGCCGAGGGCCTGAATGTCGATGAATTCATCAATCCGCCCAATTTCTTCCGCTGGGTGCTGGGACACGGCTTCTCCGCTGCCCCGCCGATTGCCGGCCTGCTGATGCGGACTGCCACGATCCGGGCCGACAGGACATTCGGGCGGGACATGACGGATGTCCTGGTCCTGCCGGAGCTGATCGATACGGACTTGCGTGACTGGGAAGCCTATGACGCAACCGTGGAGGCGGGCTATGAGTCCGCCAAGAAGGCGCTGGAAACGAGCGATATCAAGGCCAAGTGCTGCACGCCGTAGTTCACCTCGGCCAGCTGTTTTCAACGATCCGTTAACCGAGAAAGCGCGATTATCACCTGAGCCGCGACCAATCATAATAAAACTGTCCGGTCAGGAGGAATACAGTCATGGATCCAGCCGTCCTGGACATGCTGCCGGTCACGATCGTGGAACTGGCACCCGTGCGCGATTCCGATGGCCATATCGTCGATTTCATCTGGACGGAAGCCAATGAGGCCGCCAACCGGATCGTTCTTCCCGAAGGTGGGTCGATTGTCGGCCTGCGCGTCTGCGACGTTGATCCGGCCTACCGGGACTCCAGCATGTTCTTCGATGCCGTGCGCTGCATCGAGACCGGCGAACGTCGGGAACTCTACAAGAGTGGACGCAGACCCAGTCCGGATGGCCGACTGAAACACCTGCAGGGTACGGTGGTGCGCTATACGATCCTGCCGAAGGATGATGGCTGCCTGATCTGCTCGGTCGAGATCACCGACCTGGTCCTGGAACGCGACACCGCGAACGCTTCGTACGAGATGTTCCTCGCTGCGTTTGAGCATGCGGTGCAGGGCATTACCCTGACCACCGAGTCCGCCGAAATCCTCTATGCCAACCCGGCATTGAATGGCCTTCTCGAATATGAACCCGACGAATTGGTCGGCCAGTCCAGCGCCGTGATTATGCGTCCGGAGGATTTCCAGGCCGTCGTCAAGGCCGGCAAGAAAATGTGGGGCGGAAAGATCGACCAGGAGGTCATCGACATTGTCCTTCTGAGCAAGACCGGCGAAGAGATCGTCGTTTCGAATGCCCTGTCGAGCGTCTATTCAGAAGTCCGGGGCGAACGAATCTTCATCTCGCATGCACGCGACGTGCGCGAGGAGCGAAAGCTTGCCCACAAACTGGCGTCGGCCGTGCAGAAGGCCGAACTCGCGACCCAGCTGAAGTCCGAATTCCTGGCCAATATGAGCCATGAAATCCGCACGCCCCTGAACGGCATTCTCGGCATGGCGCAAGTGTTGGCGGCATCCGGTCTCGATGACCAACGTGCCGATCAGGTGAACGTCATCCTCGAATCAGGCCAGACGTTGCTTTCTATACTGAACGACATTCTGGACCTGTCCAAGATCGAAGCCGGTCACATGGAAGTGTCACTCATCGAGTCGGACCTGCGCCACAAGCTGGACCGCCTCTGCAAGCTTTACGAGCCGAGCGCAGACGACAAGGGAATCAAGCTCAAACTGTTCATCGACCCGAGCGTGCCGTCGTACCTGGTGATCGATCCCGTCCGCGTGAGACAATGTGTCGGCAACCTGATTTCGAATGCCATCAAATTCACCGATTCCGGAGACGTTCTCGTTGTTGCCACCGGTCAGCGTGGCGACGGTGACATGATGAACGTCACAATTCATGTGTCCGATACGGGTTGCGGCGTTCCGGCAGACAAGATGGGCAGGATTTTCGAATCCTTCGCGCAGGCTGACGGCTCAACCACACGCCGATATGGCGGCACCGGGCTTGGCCTGCCGATCACGCGCCAACTCGCCCGCATGATGGGCGGCGACGTCTCGCTTGTCAGCGACCCGGAGCGCGGCTCGATCTTCACGCTGACATTTGCCGCCGAAATCGCGCAAACAGTTTCGCGGGAAGCGCTGCTGCGCAAACTCCAGCCAGTCGAGCCGAAGCTGGCGGACGCAGACAAATCACCCAATCCGGGCAAAAGGATGCTCGTCGTCGATGACAACGCGATCAACCGGCGGGTCGCCCGGACATTCCTTGAGCAGAGCGGTTATGACGTCGGCGAGGCAGTCAATGGAAAGCACGCACTTGAAAAGCTTGGAGACAGAGCTTTCGACCTGGTCCTGATGGATATTCACATGCCCGAACTTGACGGTCAGCGCGCCTTTGACCAGCTGCGCGACGGGACAGGCCCGAATGCCGCCGTTTCCGTGATCGCCCTTACCGCAGACTCGATGCGCGGGGACCGGGAAAAATACATCGCGCGGGGTTTTGACGGCTATCTGTCCAAGCCGATCGATCAGCGTTCGTTATTGACCGTGGTTGAAGAATGCCTGGTAGGCGAGACCACGCTCGACGAGCGTCGGCGCAAGGTCTAGTCGCCAGTCTACTTCGGCAATACATCCTTAAGCAGGCGCGGCGTATCCGGCGAGCCGTCAGCAGAGACCAACTGACGCTACCACCACCCCACATCGTGCCAGGCGCCATGCTTGTATCCAACATGCCTGTAGATGCCGACATGCTGGAATTCGGCCTTCTCATGGCGCGCAACACTGGCGGCATTCGGCAGTGGGATGCCCGCGAAGGCTGCGTGAAAGCCCTGCGCGCACAGGATGCCGAACAAATCCGTGTAGAGACGCGTTCCAAGCCCTCTCCCGCGCGCCGCCTCGGCCATGTAAACTGTAACGTCGCAGGACCAGCAATAGGCCGAGCACGTCCTGTGCTGCGAGGCATAGGCATAGCCGACGATCACGCCATCCTTCTCGGCAACCAGCCAGGGATGCGTGACCATTGTCGCGGCGATGCGTTGGCGCATCTCTGCTGGTGTGGGCGGGTCGATCTCGAACGAGATCACCGTGTCGCGGACGATCGGCGCGTAAATCGCCGCAATGGAATCGGTATCGTCGGGTCGGGCGAGCCGGATCACTACGGCATCGTCGCTACTCGCGGACATCTTGTCGGACCATCATTTCGAGTTCCAACACGCGCTCACCGGTTGTTCGCATCCCACACATCCCTCGAGTAGTCCGGCCAATACTGCCCCGCCGGTACCTGTGGGCGGCAAAGCCGCATTTGTCTTGCAGCCAAGTCGCCCAATCTTTCTGATAAATATCGAGACGAGGGGCAACCGCGTAGTCCGGTTCTTGGTTGCCAAGGAATTTTGCCTTGTAGGCTCTAAGGGCCTGTAGTGGGGCTGCAATCTGTGACGCCCAATACCGGCGCTCAACCTCGAAGCATCCGACCATCGAAGATGTGCTGCCATCCTTGCCGGGACATATGGATACGATCAGACCTATGCAGTTTTCAGATGGAGAGTGATCCACAGTGCTGGCCTGGCGGCAGGCTTCAATTTTCTCAATTGCAGGTGCGATCCATTCGTCTGCTGACGGGCCTTCCTCCGCTCGGACCGACGCCGCGAACACGCTCGCCTAAATCGCAATCAGAACAATCCGCATCATCCCGTTTCGCCGAACAGTTCCCGTCCGATCAGCCAGCGGCGGATTTCGCTCGTGCCCGCACCGATCTCATAGAGCTTGGCATCGCGCAGGAGGCGCCCGGTCGGGTAGTCGTTGATATAGCCGTTTCCGCCGAGCAGCTGGATCGCGTCGAGCGCCAGCTTGGTGGCGGTTTCGGCAGCGTAGAGGATCGCCCCGGCTGCGTCCTTGCGAGCCGTCTCGCCCCGGTCGCACGCCTTGGCGACGGCATAAACATAGGCCTTGGCCGCATTCATCTGGACGTACATGTCGGCGAGCTTGCCCTGCACGAGTTGGAACTCGCCAATCGATTGGCCGAATTGTTTGCGGTCGTGCACGTAGGGAAGGACGACGTCCATGCAGGCCTGCATGATGCCTGTGGGGCCGGCTGAGAGCACGGCGCGCTCATAGTCGAGGCCGCTCATCAGGATACGGGCGCCGGCGCCGACCGGGCCCATGACGTTTTCTTCCGGCACTTCGCAATTGTCGAACACCAGCTCGCCGGTCTCCGAACCGCGCATGCCGAGCTTGTCGAGCTTCTGGGCGACCGAGAAGCCCTTGAAGCCGCGCTCGATCAGAAAGGCCGTTATCCCTTTGGAACCGCCCTTCGGATCTGTCTTGGCATAGACGACGAGCGTATCGGCATCCGGAGCGTTGGTGATCCACATCTTGGTGCCGTTGAGGACGTAGCGGTCTCCGTTTTTGTCGGCCCTCAGCTTCATCGAGACAACGTCGGAACCAGCCCCGCTTTCGCTCATCGCGAGGGCGCCGAGATGTTCACCGGAGATCAGTTTCGGCAGGTAGCGGGCCTTCTGGTCGTCACTGCCCCAGCGGCGCAGCTGGTTGACGCAGAGGTTCGAGTGGGCGCCATAGGAGAGGCCGACCGAAGCCGAGGCGCGGGAGATTTCCTCCATCGCCACGACGTGTTCAAGATAGCCGAGGCCGGTGCCGCCCCATTCCTCTTCCACGGTAATGCCGAGCAGGCCGAGCTCGCCCATTTTCGGCAAGAGATCGCGTGGGAACGTGTCGGTACGGTCGATCTCCGCCGCGCGCGGCGCAATTTCATTCTGGGCAAAGCTTGCCACGGTTTCACGGATCATGTCGGCGGTTTCGCCGAGATCGAAGTTCAGGCTGGGATATGTTTTCGCAATCATCTCGCTTGACTAGCAGGGCCGGCCGTTCGTGTCAGCGGAAAATGCGCCGCAGGAAGGGTCAGGTCCGGCGGGCCAGAATCCGCATCAGGTAATAGGCGGAGGTCACGAGGACGACCCCGCTGCCAAGCGCGATCAGCGGCCCGACATAGATGTCTGACGTGCGCTCGACGAGGCGCGAGGCCTCCCGGAAGAAGCGTTCGACCCCCAGGAGGAAGCCAATCATCCCGAGGCCTGCCAGCAGCGCGAACGGCCAGCCTTCGCGCATCACCTCATACCATGTGTCGTCATGGTAGTTGCCATTCTCGGCCAGGGTGCGCTCGATTTCCTCATCGCTGAGGCGGATCTGTTCGAGGTCGTCAACAACCACCGGGTCTGCCGCAGGCAGCATGCCGCCGCCATGCTCGAGGGGCGACGCATAAGGTGGCGGCGATGGCGGCCGGGGCGTGCGGCGGCGCTCGACCCCTTCGGGTGGCCCCTTGGCCACATCGATCACTGGTGAGGCTTGCAGCTTGCCATCGGGATCGGCCAGCGCCGACACGGCGCGTGTGATGTCGTCAATGCTGGGCCCGTCCTGCACGCTGTCATTGTCGGCGACCGGGCGTGTCTGGCCGGATGCAAGCGACGCATTCTCGCCCAGGATGCGGGTGAGCCGTTCGTTGACGGCGCGAGCGGCAGCTTGTGGCGAAGTGCCCGGCGCGCTCGCTCTGGCGGCGGTCGCACGCTCCCCGTCCACCCGCGTTTCGACGACAATTGCCCGCTCATGCGGCGTCATCGGAGATGCACCGACATCCAGTTCGGGACGGACCAGCGCGGAGGGTATGGATGCACGGCCCGACGGGTGTTCAAGGAAAAGCGCTTTCTCGGCTGCGCGACGACGAACCAGGGCGTCGATCACGCGCACTTCGCCCTCGATGCGGCCCTTGCGCCAGAAACCCATGGCGTCTGCCGCCTGCAGGCGGTCACCCGTGTTGAGGCGGCTCAGCACATCGGAACCGGCAAAGGCCTCGATGCCGATATTGAAGACGAATGAGATAAGCCCGTCGAATTCGTTCTGGCTGAGCGGGGCGAGGACACGGTCCGCAATCGCCTGCTCGACGGGCAGGAGGTCGTGGTGGCGCAGGATAAGTTCGCCGTCGGCCTTGTCGACCGTCAGTCCCTTGCGGGCGGTTGCCGTATGGCCATATCCGATGATCCAGATCCCGTTGGGAAGCTGGACGGCATGCGCACGAAAGCCCTCAAAACTCTTGACGAGTTCGAGCCCTAGCCGGGACGTTCGCATTGGGCGGGCCATACAGGTGGCTCCCGTATTGATACAATTGGACTTTTACTATCGCGACCACCTGCAAATGGCGCGCCTGTTCGCCTAAGCGGCGAACTCGGCAAGGCAAATGCCGCGTTTTACAACAGAACCAGCGACGCCAGGCCGAGGAAACTGAAGAACGCCATCACGTCGGTCAGGGTTAACACGAACACCGAGGAGGCAACGGCCGGGTCGGCGCCAAGCCGTTTGAGCGTGAGCGGCACCAGGATGCCGGACAGCCCTGCCCACATGAACGTGGCAAACATCGAAGCCGCAATGACAAGGGCAATGTCCATCTGGCGGAACCAGAGCAAGGCAATCAGGCCGACCCCGATGGCAAAGATGACGCCATTGACCGTGCCGCTCAGGAATTCACGCATCACGGCGCGCCGCGCCGCGGCGCCATCAAGCTCTCGCTCGGCAATGGCGCGTACCGCCACGGCGAGGCCCTGGCTGCCGGCATTGCCGCCGAGTGCAGCCACCACAGGCATCAGGACCGCCAGGGCGACGATCTGCTCGATCGTGCCCTGAAATATGGAAATAATGCCTGACGCGATGAAGGCCGTGAACAGGTTGACGCCCAGCCAGGGCGCGCGCGCCCTGACCGTGTCCCAGACCGAATCGGACCCGGCGGCCGAACTCACGTTGAGCAGGGAGAGCAGATCTTCGGTGTTTTCAGACTGGATGACGTCGACCATGTCATCGACCGTGATCATGCCGACAAGGCGACCAGCCGAATCCTTCACCGGTGCCGAGGCGAGCGAGTATTTCTGGAACTGGTAGGCGACCTCTTCCTGGTCCATGTCGGTGGCGATGCTGGACATCGGGTCTTCCATGATGTCCGACAACGGCGTATCGCGCGGCGAACGCAGTAGCGTTGCCAGCGACACAACACCGATCAGGCGGTGAGCCGGATCGGTCACGTAGACTTCGTAAAAGACTTCCGGCAGCTCGGTGCCGAGTTTCCGGGAATAGTCGATCGACTGGCCGACCGTCCAGAATTCGGGCAGCGCCACGAATTCCGTCTGCATGAGGCGACCGGCGGTTTCTTCCTCATAGGCCAGGCCGCGTTCGAGCTGGGCTCGGTCAATCGGGGCGAGGTCTTCGAGGATACGCTCGCGCCGGTCAGCGTCGAGGTCGTCGAGGATCGTCGTCGCGTCATCGGAATCGAGTTCGTCGAGCGCGTTGACGACCGCGTGGTCGGGCAGCATGTCGACGGCGCCTTCGCGATAGGTATCGCGCAGCTCGATCAGGATATCCGGCGGCAATTCTCCGCCAAGCAGTTCAACGGCTTCCTCGAACGCATCATAGGGCAGTTGTTCGAGAAGGTCGGCGGCATCGGCCGGGTGCATGCGTTGCAGTGTGCGGGCAAGCCAGCGCGTGTCGCGCTCCTCGACGGCATCTTTCACGTCCGCCAGCAGCGCGGCGTCGATCTCGGCCGAATCCTGTGTCGGGGAGTTGGGCTGTGAAGTATCCATCATGGCGCCGTTCTTGCCGGGGTTGGCGCGTTTCGGCAAGCGCCGACGTCAACAGGCTAGGGATGCGCGATGAACTCGGGCCGGATCATTGACAGGGCGCCGTAGAGGTCCTGGAGTTTTGCATCGCCCAGCACGTCCTCGACGCGATCCTGTGCCATCTGCCAGAATGGTTGAGCCTCTTTCAGCTTGGCCACACCCAGCGTCGTCAACAACACGCGGCGACGGCGGCTTTCGCCTTCACTGCCACGGAACACCAGTCCCGCCTTTTCCAACGGCTTGAGGTTGCGTGACAGGGTCGTGCGATCAATGTCCAGCGCCTGGGCAATATCGGAAATGGATTCAGGTTCGAGGCGCTGGATGACCTTCAGCAGGCCGAATTGGGTGATCGTGATCCCGACCGGACGCAGCGCGTCGTCATAGTGGCGCGTCAACACGCGAGCGGCCCGCAGCAGCCGCCCGGCCGAGCATGGCAATTCAAATGCAGGAGTTTGAGACGGTGTAATCATATTACGTGCATATACAGCTTTATGTCGGGATTTCAATCACACGTCCTCACGACGCACAATAACCATAGAGAATTTTCATTGACACTCTTATAGAGTGCATATGCACTACTATATATGATTCGTGTGTCGCGTTTAACCCAAAGCTGCCAGCCAGCCCTCCGTTTGCCAACATACCACTTCCCGCCTAGTTCCTCTGGACCGGGCGGGACTTTTGATCCCCGGGCGGACTCGCCGCCTATGTCGTGTATATACAATATAAAAGGACATGTCTCATGAAACCGATTGCGCTCCTCCCAGCCCTCCTCCTCCTGTTTGCCGCTCCAGGCGCGGAAGCGGGTCCGGTTGTCTATCATTCCGGCAAAACGCTCGCCGAAACCTGCGCCGCCCGCGTCGCCGCCCCCGATGCCCACTCTGCCAAGCTGCTCCGATTGTGCGAAGCGGCCCTGCAGGAGGCAGACCTGACCCCGGCCACATACGCCGCCACGCTGACCAACACGGGTATCGTCAAGATGCGGCGAGGCGAATTGGACGATGCCCTGGCTGACTTCGAAGCCGCCCGCGCGAAAGACAATGCGTCGCCCGACGTGGCCATCAATCTTGGCGCAGTCCTTGTTCGCATGAACCGGTTCGACGAGGCTGTGGACGCGCTGTCAGAGCCTCAGGCCATTTCCCGGGAACGCCGCCATGTGGCCTATCTCAACCGGGCAATTGCCCATTGGGCGCTGGACGATGTAGCGCAAGCCTATAACGACCTGACCGAGGCGGCAGCCCTCAAACCTGACTATGCCCCGGCCCGCGAGATGCTGCAGCACTTCCAGGTCGCTGATGCCCGTTAGCGCGCTGCTGCGTCGAGAATCCTGCCTGTCTCGGCTGCAAGCATGCGCTTTTCCTCGGCGATGATGCTTTCGACGGCGAAGGCGGGGTCCGGGACGGCGCCCGGATCCTCGGCATAGTCGTGCACCGTGAAGTCTTCCGACATAAAAGTGCGCACCCAGTCTGACAGCGGCCCGCCGGCCCGGTCGCAGGCGGCGAGCAGTTCGGCCAGCACCTGTCGCTGGGCCAGCAACCGGCCTTCGAGAGTGGCGTAGGGTATCGCTGACATGGTCTGGTCCTCCGGTTGGATACAAAAGGGGCCGATGCCTTTGGCACCGGCCCCGGATCGGCGAATTATCGATCCTAGGCAATCGGGATCCAGTATGGCGTCTGACCATAGTGTGAGTAAACCGAGGCGCCGTAAACGCGGTCCTTGAGGCGATCATAGTCGCCGCGGTCCAGCGTCGGCGCCTTTTCCAGCTGGTCCTTAGTCAGATTGACGACATAGCCGTCTTTCTGTTCGTCATAGGTCAGCGTCTGCCAGGGCAGCGGGTGGCGCTTCTCGCCGATGCCGAGGAAGCCGCCGAACGACATCACGGCATAGGCAACCTTGCCTTGCTGCTTGTCCAGCATCACGCAATCGACAGAACCGACTTTGTCGCCCTGGCCGTTATAGACATTGGTGCCTTCGACGCGATCGGAACTGATCAGCCGATTGGCAGAGGTTTCGAGTGTGTTGGTCATGTTGACTCTCCTTATGGGGTTATCAGGTTCCAGCCCTCGCCCAAACAACCGTCAGGATCGCGCCCTGTTCCAAGGCTGAACCGAAATTTCATGCAGCCGCACAGCATGCCGCACCCCGACGCGGGAACCTTTCCCTGCATTGTTGGTTTGAGTTGCATGACCCACTACGCAGACACATATTCCGCTCGCCCGCGCCCCACCGTTCCCAGCCGGAGCGGCAACCTTGCCAGCCTCAGGCATGTCGTCTCGACAGGGAACCTGCGCGCGGCGGTGGCCATGGTGTTTGCGGGCGTGGTGTGCATGTGGACCTGCGTGCGGCAACGCGCGACGGGTCAACACAGCCTGCGCCGGCGTCAGGTCCCGCTGTTGCCGCATCAGGGCGCGCCGCACTGATCCTGAAGCCCGGCTGGTTCTGCCAGCCTAGTCGGTGCGCGCCTTGACGATCAGCCAGCGATAAATACCAAACAGGTTGACGCCCGTGAGCGCGATATTCTGCAAGATGAGCGGCGGTTCGTTCTTCAGGAGGCCGAACGCCACCCAGGCGACAGACGAGACAGTAAAAACAATGAAGGCATAGCCGGTTATCTTCCGGCTGAGATTGGCCGATACGAGCACGGCCGCCACGATGCCTGTCGCCATGGCCGCGTAACCAAGAATATCGATCAAAACACGTTCTCCCGCTGATCTGAAGAGGCAACGGTGAGACAACGCAAGCGGTCGCGTTTGGTTGCCGCGACGGCTTTCGTTTTGAAATGGAGTGATAATCTGCGCCGTCAGGAACGGCCATATGGTGCGGTCAAGAGGACTCGAACCTCCACGGGTTGCCCCACAGCGACCTCAACGCTGCGCGTCTACCAATTCCGCCATGACCGCACACTGGTCTGTAACAGGCAGACGGGCCGTATAAGGCGCGCGCAAACCTTTGTGAAGCCCCGATTGTCGCCTATATGCGAACGATCATGCAGAATTTCCCCGCCGTTGAATGGGCCGTGTCCGATGCCCCCGTCCCGTATGAGGCCGCCGTGGCCCTCATGGAGGCCCGCGCCCGTGCGATTCGCGAGGGTGAGGCGTCCGAACTGGTCTGGTTCCTGGAGCACCCCCCGCTCTATACATCCGGCACATCTGCCAAGCCGGAAGACCTGAAAGATGCCGCGCGCTTTCCCGTGTTCGAAGCCGGACGCGGGGGCCAGTACACCTATCATGGCCCCGGCCAGCGCGTGGCCTACGTTATGCTGGATGTCGCCGCGCGCGGACGCGACGTGCGGGCCTTCGTGCAGAATCTCGAAGCCTGGATCATTGCCGCCCTGGCCGCCTTCGATGTCGACGCCGGGCCGCGCGACGGCCGTGTCGGCGTCTGGGTCGACCGGACACAGGCGGGCAGCCCGTTGCGCGAGGACAAGATTGCCGCCATCGGCGTGCGCCTGAAGCGCTGGGTGAGCTTTCACGGCATTTCGCTGAACGTCGAGCCGGACCTGGAGCATTTCTCGGGAATCACGCCGTGCGGCATAGCAGACCCGCGCTATGGCGTGACGAGTCTTGTCGATCTCGGCATCCCGGCCAGCATGGGCGATGTCGATATCGCCCTGCGCGATGCGTTCGAGGCCGTGTTTGGCAGCCAGCTGGTGGTCGTGCCAAGCCCGCTTCAGACGGTCCCGTAGGGCCTGCGCAGAGCTTCATTCTCCGGAATGTGGCTGCCAGTGCTGAACTCGCCGACACCTCCATTGGGAATCCGTGCCACAAAGAGCAGCGTCCACAGCATCGCCCCGAACGAGGCGAGCAGCCAGATCGGGACCGCCATACCCATCCCCGTGCTGATCGCCGTTTCCCTGGCCGTCTTGGGTGCCTCAGGCGGTCCGCTCCGTTGTGACGGTTTCTGCGCTTTCGGATTCGCTTTCGCCTTGGCTTCGGCTTCCGCTTTTGCAGCCGCCGCTCTCACAGGATCTGCCGCGATTTCCTTTTCGAGTGCGGCCTTGGCGACCGCGGCTTCATGCCGCGCATTGCCCATCGCCGTACCGCCCGCAAAGGCGAGCATACCTAGCATGAGCGGCAGTAGGACAATGCCGGCCAGCAGGGTCGAGCGCCCGGCTTCGGACAGGCGGCGCATGTGCGCGGCGAACGAGGTGTATTCAGTCAACAAGACGAACAGCATGAAGGGCAGCAGCATGGCCGGCACAGGGACCGGGCCGAGATTGACGGGATTGCTGAGCGTATCCGTCTTCAGCCCGGCGATGCCGAGAACGGCCACCACGAAGGTCGGCACGAGATAGAGCAGGACACGCCCCATGAACATGAAGGTCCAGGCCCGGCTGAAATGCAGCTTGCTGGACTGGCCCATCGGATTGAACAGGGTCTGGATCCAGCTCATCGTTGACGGATCGTCGCGGCGGTCGAGAATCCATGGACGGTGCGGATCGATCTGGGCGGGAGAGTCTAGCATTGGGAATGTCCTTGGCGGGAATCAGGAATACGTATCGGGCTGGCCGGCCCCGTCGGAGGGGGGGCCGAACTGGTTGGTCGATGGGTCAGACCGCAGGCGCGCGCCGATCAGGCCAAGGGCGCCGCTGGTCAGCAGGAAGGCGGTGATCGTCGTCAGCACGGACTGGCGCGCAAGTTCCGGGGCAATCTTTGCGGCTTCCTCGACGGCGGCGCTGAACTGGCCTTCCATGGCGAGTTTCTGGAACTCCACCTGCATCGCGAGGGCGTCGGGTGACAGGAACGGCATCAGGATCGCCGTTGCGGTGGTCGACAGCACGAAATAGCCCGCCAGAAACAGAAGATAGAACCAGGCGCTGTGGCCGCCATCGTGCAGCCGTTTGCCGAACACGCAGACATAGGAGAAGACGAGCGGGTATTGCAGCACGCCAAACGCAGGCGACACCAGTGCCACCGCGATCTGGACGATCATCATCGCCCCGGTCAGCAGGATCAGCCCGCGACCGAAGTCGCGCGGGCCAATACGGCCGTTCGGGCTGAGCAGGACATATCGAATGTCCATGGGGCGGTCTCCTCGGGTTGGCGCCGGTAGATCGCGTCTTAGCGCCTTTGCGGCCTCTTATCAATAAACGATAAATTCATGTAAGAAAAAAAAGCCGGAGGCAGGCCCCGGCTCTTCAGGATGATGTCATGGGCGCAAATGCGCTCAGACGAACGTGTCGACTGGTGGCTCGCCCGATGGTGGCCCGAACTTGTTGGTGCCGGACGTCGACTTGAACAGGCTCATGACAAAGCCGATCACACCTGTGACAATTGCGGTCGACACGATGTTCGGCAGGAGCTGGGCCCGCGTCATTTCCTTCGTGGCATCCATCGTGGCCGCCAGGACCGCACCGGGATCATTGCTGGACGCCATGTCTTCCAGGTCGCGCGCCATCTGTTCCGACATTGCTGCTGTATCGACACCGAAAAGGCCCGGCAGGATGAAGCCGAGCACCATGGACAAGATGATCGCCAAGACCACCATGCCGATCGTGAACCAGCCGGTCTGGTCGGCGTCGTGGAAGCGTTTCACGTGCAATACGATCCATGGCCAGATGACGATCAGGCCAAGAACACCCAGAAAGGGCGACACGTATGCGGAAATCACCGACAAAACGGTGCTGACGACGAACAAGGTGATCGCGCCACGCCAATAGGTGGGCTGATCAATCCGTCCATTCGGGCTGAGATAAAGGTTCATGCTGTCCTCCCTGCAAAACCGATTGCCACGGCACCGGAATTTCCGTGGCCTATCCAGTGACAAGCCAAAGGCGGGGCTAGCCGCCTCCAGAGTCGGATTCAGTAGCGCATGTGTTCGGTTATCAGGCGGTTAAGCCGGATCAGGCGAACTCGACCATGATTTCGTCGGCCGCCACGCTGGCGCCCGCAATCACATTGATCGCCTTCACGGTGCCCGTGGCTTCGGCGCGGATGATGTTCTGCATCTTCATCGCCTCGACGACACAGACCGCTTCGCCCGCCTGGACGTCCTGGCCGACAGTCACGTCCATTGACACGACAAGACCCGGCATCGGCGAGATGACGAGTTTCGACGTGTCAGGCTTTTCCTTTTCGGGAAGGCGGGCATGCAGGCCGGCAACCGTTGGTGTGCAGACGAGCGCACGCAGGGCAACGCCCCGGTGGCGGAAGATATAGCCTTCGGTCCTATCGGCAAATTTCACCGCGAACGGCTTGCCGTCGAGCACGCCTTCGACCAGGTGCTGGCCGGGATTCCAATTGGTCACGAGGGAATGGGGCTTGCCGCCATTGATCGTGATCTGCGCATCACCGTCGTCGCCCAGTTCAAGGTGAACCGGATGGTGCCGGTCACCGAGGATGACGATCCAGTCCTTGCGGGCTTCGGGTACGGGAGATATGCGACCGGTCACATGTTGCGCCCGGCGCGAATAGAAACCGTGGACATAGGCCGCGGCCGAAATCAGCTGGGTCTCCTGCGTCTTGGTCGGCTCGGTGCCACGGAAGCCGTCAGGGAACTGGTCCTTGATATAGGCCGTGGTGATATCGCCGGAGCGGAAGCGCTTTTCGTCCATCACGGCAGCGATGAACGGGATATTGTCCTGGATGCCTTCTATGTGGAACCGGTCAAGCGCCTCGGCCTGGGTGTCGAGCGCCGCATCGCGGTCCTTGCCCCAGGTGACCAGCTTGGCGATCATCGGGTCATAGAACATCGAAATTTCGTCGCCTTCGCGTACGCCCGAATCCATACGGACCGTGCCCTTGCCGAGCTTGCCTTCGACCGGTGGATGGAAGCGCTTGAGACGCCCAATGGATGGCAGGAAGTTCCGGTACGGATCTTCTGCATACACACGGGTCTCGACCGCCCAGCCATTGATCTTCAGGTCAGACTGCTTGAACTTCATCTTCTCGCCATAGGCAGACAGCAGCATCTGCTCGACAAGGTCGACGCCGGTAATCATTTCCGTGACAGGGTGCTCCACCTGCAGGCGGGTGTTCATTTCAAGGAAGTAGAATTCCTTGTCCTTGCCGGAGACGACAAATTCCACCGTGCCGGCGCTGTCATAGTTGACCGCCTTGGACAGCGCGACAGCCTGTTCGCCCATCTTCTTGCGGGTTTCCGGATCGAGCAATGGCGAGGGCGCTTCCTCGATGACTTTCTGGTTGCGGCGCTGGATCGAGCACTCGCGCTCGAACAGGTAGACACAGTTGCCATGCTTGTCGCCGAGCACCTGGATTTCGATGTGTCGCGGGTCGAGAATGAATTTCTCGATGAAAATGCGATCATCCCCGAAGGAGGATTGCGCTTCTGCCTTCACGGCCGGGAAGCCTTCTTCGACTTCCTTGTCATTGGCCGCAACGCGGATGCCCTTGCCGCCGCCGCCCGCCGAGGCCTTGATCATCACCGGATAACCGATCTCGCGGGAAACCTTCACCGCTTCCTTGGTGTCCTTGATCAGGTCCATATGGCCGGGAACGGTCGACACGCCAGCTTCGGCTGCCAGCTTCTTAGAGCTGATCTTGTCGCCCATGGCCTCGATAGCGAACGCGTTCGGCCCGATCCAGCCAATTCCCTCTTTTTCGAGGCGCTTGGCGAAAGCCGGGTTCTCGGACAGGAAGCCGAAACCGGGATGGATGGCTTCGGCGCCGGTCTTTTTCACCGCATCAATGATCTTGTCGGCAACGAGATAGGATTCCGAGGCAGGCGAACCGCCAATGTGCACGGTTTCATCGGCCATTTCCACGGCCATCGAGCCAGCATCGGCATCGGAATAGACGACGACCGTCTTCACACCGAGTCGGCGGCACGTCTTGATGATGCGAACGGCGATTTCGCCCCGGTTGGCAATCAAAATTTTCTTGAACATCTCACCCCTGGCCTGCTTGGCAATTCAAATCTGCCCCGCAGTTAAGCCGCAGGCACCGACTTGTCTACACTCCCGGAGCGTCAAGATGGCTTGCCAGCCATCATGCCACATGTTAATGAACGCTCACAACTGATAGTGAGCACTCACATGCAAATCATTTGACTCGATCTGGATTCGCTGACTTGAAATGGGCAGATTTCACCGGAAGAAGCGGCTCGCCTGAAAGCATTTGCCCTGCCTGGCCAGAAACGCGGCCTGCTCATCAGCCTGTTGCTGATCTTCGGCGCCTTGTCTGTCGCCGCCGGCACCATCGCCCTGGTGCCCAATGCGGCCACCGGCCTGGTCCTTGCCCTGCTGGCGCTGGTCGGGGCAGAAACCCTACGCCGCCTTGATGTCGATGCCTCTCTGAAAGTGCTCGGCGCAGGCCTAACCCTGATGGGCGATGTCGGGCTCGCCGGCTGGATTGGCTGGGAATTCAGGGACGCCGACGCCTCGCTCTATCCGACGCAGGCAATTGCCGCCGTAGTCGCTGCGGCGGCGGTCTGGTTCAGGTCGGCTTTCCTGGCCGGGCCGGCCGTGCTCGCCCTTGGTGCGACGCTCGGGTCCGGCACCGGCTACTGGCATGCAAGCTATGGCATCTTCGTCGAAGAGCCTACTCTGACCATTTTCTTGTTCAGTGCCGTTGCGGCGGGCCTGTTCGCCCTGCGCGGCCAGATCGCCAGAGCCTATGAAGGCGTCACAACGATTGCCGCCCGCACGGCGCTCTTCATGGTCAATTTCGCGTCCTGGGTCGGGTCGCTATGGGGCGACCGGATTGGCGAACACTGGCTGGCGCCATCTGCCTGGAGCGAACGCAGCGAATGGCGCGAGGCCGCCATGGAGATTCCCGAGATCGTGTTCACGCTCGGCTGGGCCGCATTCCTGATCGCAACCACCGTCAAGGCGCGCCGGGGCGGATTCGTCTCCGTCACGTCAATCGTATTCCTTGCGATCCACGGCTACACGCAGTATTTCGAATTGCTCGGCGCCAATGCGGCCAGCCTCGTGGTCGGCGGTATTGTCCTGGTGGGGCTCGCGGTCGCCAGGGCCCGGTTTTTCCCGTCGGATCCGGCCTAGTCGTCCAGACGCTCGATATCCGCCTCGAAGGCCCGAACACGCGCCGTCACGGCCACAAGGAACGCGGTCGACCAGCCGATCAGCAGGAAGCCATTGGCCGCCTCGGCCGCACCCAGCATGCGCCAGTCATCGTGGGGTAGCACATCGCCAAAGCCTACCGTGGTGAAGGCCGATGTGGAGAAGTACAGCGCCGGCTCGATACCCTCGAACTGCCCCAGCGCCAGGTAGGCAAAGGCGTAGGCCCATATCTGAATCGAGTGCAGGGCAAACAGGCTGATCACCACGAACAGGATCGACACGCCCTGTCCGAACACGCTCTTGAGGTTGACGGGATGAACCCCGCGCTGCCGCAGGAAGGCCGACAGGCCGACCAGTCCAATGAAGTGGATTGTGAAGGTCAGCACGACCATTACGCCGGCGACAATTAGGTTCAGCATCAGTATGCAAGGACCGTTAGACGATCAGCGCGCGACTGCAAGGCCTTGCGTGAAACCCGGTGCCTCGAGTTTCAGGAAGTCGATCAGCGCCCGTTCGGCGAGACTGACAGACTTGTCCAGCTCAAGGCGCTTGAGAAACCACGAGGTTTCATCATCGGTACCGATATTCGCTTCGCGCAATGCCGCCTGCCGGGCCACGCTGCGCGCGGCATCCGCCTTTTTCTCGTCTTGGCTGATCGGTTCGAACCAGCCGTCATCGGAAACGTCGCTCCGCGCATGCGCCAGGAATGTCCCCGGTTCGGGCCGCATATCGCCGACCCAGTGGTCGCGTGACAGCAGCGACTGTTCACTGGACGGTTCAGGGTGGGCCCGTGCCATGAGGTGATTGGAAATCGCGCGGGCGAACAGGTCGTTCCAGGATGGATCGTTCGCCGAAAAGGCAATCGCGTCATTCGTGCGCACCAGCAACTCGGCTTCCAGTCCGGAAATCCAGGAATGGCTCTCGCCCGCCGGTACGATCAGGGCACGGCGCACCCGTTCGACGTCTTCAGGCGTCGCCTTGCCGACATGTGTAATGCGGGCGCAGGCCATTTGCAGGGCAAAATAGCCAAGCCGCTCCGGCACGCCTTCGGCATAACGAATGATCTGTAGAAGGAGGTCCACTTCCGACGCGATCGGTCCGGTCATGTCGCGCCTGATATTCTCGATCAGCCAATCGGTCTCATCCTCGGTGACCCAGCTTTTGGGATCACTGTGCACGAGCACGAATTCTTTCATCGCTGCGATGAACAGGCGATCCCAGGCCGGATCGGTCCCCGCAGTCGTGAAATTCAGGCGAAACAGGGCCTCGGCATCGGTCAGGGACAGGATACCGTGACGGAACAGATCCGTCGCTACGCGGTGGGCGTCAGTCTCTGACAGCTTCACCACGGCCGATATCTGCGCAAGGAGTCCCTCGAACCCCTGATCCATTCCGTTGCCCTCCAAGCACCCCAACCTGCATAAGACACAACAGTTTCCGCTTGGTTGATTTATTCGGTTTGAAATCATCAGCTCCGGCGTATTGACTTTACGCTGCGTCAGGCTTCTTCAGGTGCCCAACAAGAAACCAATCCAGAGGGTGGACCTGACATGGCAGAACTTCGCGATCTTTCCGGACGTACCGCATTGGTAACCGGCTCTGCGACCGGGCTGGGACGGTCCATCGCCCTGAAACTGGCCGAACGCGGCGCAGAAGTCATTATCAATTGCAGCCGCTCTGTGGCCGATGCCGAAGCGACCGTCTCCGATTGCCGGGCGCTGGGCGCCCAGGCGCGGCTCGTCCAGGCCGATGTGGCGACGGAAGAGGGCTGCCGGACGCTGGCAGAGGCTGCCCGGGCCAGCGGGCGCCTCGATATTCTCGTCAACAATGCCGGAATTACCCGCCACGCGCGCGACCATTCAGACCTCAACGCGCTCAGCAAGGACGACTTTCTCGATACCTATGCCGTCAACGTTGTCGGGCCATTCCTGATGGTGCAGGCCTGCCGCGACCTGCTGGTTGCCAGCCATAAGCAGACCGGCCGCGCCGCCGCCGTGCTCAATGTATCCTCTATCGCGGGTGTCACCGGCATCGGCTCGTCAGTCGCCTACGCCGCCACCAAGGGCGCGCTCAACACAATGACCCTGTCGCTCGCCCGTGCGCTCGCTCCGGCGATTCGCGTCAATGCCGTTTGCCCCGGATTCATCGGCACGCGCTGGTTCAAGGACACGATGGACGAGGAACAGTACAAGCGGATGGAAGCCGGCGTCGCCGCATCCGTGCCGCTGAATGTCGCCAGCGGCCCTGACGATGTTGCCGATACAGCGCTTTTCTTCCTGTCAGATGCCTCGCGGCACGTGACCGGGGAAACGCTGCTCGTCGATGCCGGGATGCACCTTGGATACGCCCCGCTCGTGGCGCGGTGATCAACTGCCGGGCGCACAAAGCGCAGGCATTCCCAATGTTCGAGTGCCTAAAAAGACGGCGATCCCCGTGCTGGCAAACCCCACCTGAGTTTTTGGTTCGAAACGGCCGGAATCCCGGGCAATCCTCGGTTTTGCGCTCCAAGTCGGAGTTGTTCTAAGCACGGGGAACTACACAATGAAAACCAAGGTATCACGGGCGGGGGTCGCTCTTGTTGCTCTGCTGGCTACGGCCGGCACAGCTTTCGCTGAAGGTGAATGGTCAGGAAACGTCGCGGTCACGTCCGACTATGTCTGGCGCGGTGTTTCGCAATCCAATGAAGATCCGGCCATCTCGGGCGGCTTCGACTATGCCAATGACATCTTCTACGCTGGTGTATGGGCATCCAATGTCGATTTCGGCGACGCATCCGACACCAACCTAGAAGCAGACTTCTACGGCGGTTTCGCCAGCGAATTCGCGAACGGCGTCACCTGGGATCTCGGCGTAATCTATTACGCCTATCCTGATGCCGACGACGAAGATCTCGACTTTGTCGAACTGCAGGCAGCCCTCGGCTACGAATTCGAAGGCGGCGTGGGCGTCGGCGGCGCGGTCTTCTGGGATCCAGACAATGAGAGCGTCTATGTCCAGGGCACCGCAGCCTACAGCTTCACGGACGCCTTCTCGACGGACGTGAGCGTCGGCAATTACAGCTTCGACGGCGGCGGTGATTACACCAACTGGTCGCTCGGCGGCACTTACGCCCTGCCGATCGGCATCGATGTCGACCTGCGCTATTGGGGCACTGACGTCGATGATGTCGACATTGCCGACGAGCGCGTCGTGCTGACGCTCTCGAAAAGCCTCTAGGCAAAAAACTTCCTCCCATACTGGGCGTGGACTTGATTGCCCTCCCCCACGCGCAGCAAGGTGAAGGCCGCCAGTCCGAAAAGGATTTGGCGGCCTTTGTAATTTCCCCGCAATCACCCTAGATTTAGGCGATACGCACAACACAGCCCTTAGGAGACGCAGACCACGCATGGCCGCAGAACTGACTCCCGTCGAAGCCCTAATTCCCGCAATCACACTTCTCGGCTTCGGCGCATCAGCTGCGCTTGCGTCCAAGGCGATGCGGCTCAGCCCGATTGTCGGTTACCTCATCGTCGGAATCCTGATCGGCCCGAGCGCCCTCGGCCTGATCGAGATCAGCAGCGCCACCCACCTGCTGGCCGAACTCGGCGTTGTGTTCCTCCTGTTCGACATCGGCATGCACGTCTCACTGCGCGAACTGAACGAGAGCCGCACCGACCTGCTGCGCCTCGCACCGACGCATCTCTTCCTGACCGGCCTTGTCAGCGCGGGCGCCCTCGCCACGATCGGCGTGGACTGGCCCATCGCGATCGCCATCGGTCTCAGTCTCGGCCTGTCATCGACCGCCGTGGTTGCCCGTATCCTGACCGAGCGGGAGCAGAATTCGTGCCCGATCGGCCGGGCAACAACTCATGTCCTGATCTTCCAGGACATTGTCGCCATCTTCCTGATGATCTTTGCCAGTTCCCTCGGCGAGTCCGACGTCGGCGCGCAGGGCCTTGCGGGCCTCGTCTCCGATTTCATGCTGGAGGGCGCGGGCGTCCCGCTCTATGCCGCACTCGGCTTGTCGGTCGTGCAGACATTCATCGCCTTTGGCGCCGCGCTTCTGGCCGGCAAATACCTGATCAATCCCGTCTTCCGCACCCTCGCCGCCACGCGCAATGCAGAGGCGTTCACCGCCTTCACCCTGTTGCTGGTCCTGGCGGCCGCCTGCGCGACCGCCGTCATCGGCCTGTCGCTGACACTGGGTGCCTTCCTCGCCGGCCTCGCCGTTTCAGGCACGCCGTTCCGCCACCAGGTCCAGACCGAGATGGGCCCATTCCGGGGCCTGCTCCTCTCCTTCTTCTTCATCAGCGTCGGGCTCGGCATCAACATTTCGGCCCTGCTCTCGCACCTGCCCTTCGTCCTGCTCGGCGCCGCGGCCATCCTGGTCGTGAAGACCGGCCTCGGCTATATCGCCGCGCGTCTCAACAAGTGGAGCAAGCCGGGCGCGACGCAGATGTCATTCCTGCTGGCGCAGGGCTCCGAATTCACCTTGGTCATTCTGTCGCTTGGCGCCATCACGGCCGGCATCTCAATAGACTTGATGAGCAGCACCGTCGCCGCCGTCGCCCTGTCGCTCGCGCTTGCGCCCAGCTGGGCAGGTCTTGGTGTGCGCCTGTCGCGCCATCTCGCCGAGCGCAGCAAGACCGAGACTGATTTCTCAAGCACGACCGCGAATATCAGCGATCGCCCGGTCATCGTCATCGGCATGTCGTCAGCCGGTCGCCTCGCCGTCGACGCCCTGGTCGACCACGACATTCCCTGTATCGCAACCGAGGCTGACCCCGACCGCTTCCTGTCCGCCGTGGCTGACGGCTATCACGTGTCATTCGGGGATGCGTCGAACATGAAGCTCGTCGAGGCCGTCGGCGGCAGCAATGCCCGTGCTGTTGTGCTCGGCTTTTCACGCTACGAGATATCCCGTGAGGTGACCCCAACAATCACCCGCCGCTTTCCCGATCTGGTCCGCTTCGTGGCCGTCGACAGCCGTCTCGACCTGGAACGCTATCTTGACCTCGGTGTCCGCGCGCACTTCGCCGCCGGCCAGCCCAAGGGCATCGAAATGGTCGCCGACATCCTGTTGACCCTCGGCATACCCGAACCGGAAGTCCGCGAATGGATGGAGGAAGAAGCAGAACGCTTCAGCATCGGCGATGCCAGCGGCCATGACGCAGATGATGATGACGACGATCCCGACTTGATCGAAGTCGCCGCCTGACCGAGGACTGGAATTTCACTCCCGGCAGGTTTATAGGCAAGACCTGCCTCAGGGAGAGCAAACATGCGCATAGGCGTTCCAACCGAAATCAAGAAACAGGAGTCCCGTGTCGGACTGACACCGGAAAGCGTCGGCGAACTCACCCGCGCAGGCCATGGCGTCAACGTCCAGTCCGGCGCCGGGCTCGGATCAGGCTTCCCGGACGACGCATACACGGCAGTCGGTGCGAAAATCCTGCCCGATGCCGATGCGGTGTTCACTTCCAGCGAACTGATCGTGAAGGTGAAGGAGCCGCAGCCGGAAGAGACGGCCCGCCTCACCCCCGCCCACACACTCTTCACCTACCTCCACCTTGCCCCGGACCCCGTCCAGGCCGCCGGCCTGATGAAGTCCGGCTGCCTCGCGATCGCCTACGAGACTGTCACGGATGACGATGGCGGTCTGCCGCTTCTGCGCCCGATGAGCCAGGTGGCCGGTCGCATGTCGATGCAGGTTGCAGCCTGGGCCCTGATGCGCAGAACACGCGGCCGCGGCATCCTGCTCGGCGGTGTTCCGGGAGTCGCCCCCTCGAAAGTCGTCATCATCGGCGGCGGTGTCTCCGGCACCCACGCAGCCGAAATCGCGGTCGGCATGCGCGCCGATGTCACCATTTTCGACCGCAACAATAACCGCCTCGCCGAACTGGACGCGCAGTTCCGTGGCTCAGTGAAGACCATGTATTCCACCGCCCACAGCCTCGCCGAAGCAGTCAAGGATGCAGACCTCGTGATCGGCGCCGTCCTGATCCCCGGCGCTTCCGCCCCCAAGCTCATCTCGCGCGCCCAGCTCTCGACGATGAAACCGGGCGCCGTGCTTGTCGACATCGCCATCGACCAGGGCGGCTGTTTCGAAACCAGCCACGCCACCACGCACGAAGACCCGATCTATGATGTCGACGGCATCCTGCACTATTGCGTCGCCAACATGCCGGGCGCCGTGCCGCGCACCTCCACCTACGCGTTGACCAATGCGACCCTGCCCTTCGTGATGCAGATTGCGAACCTCGGTGGACGCGCCGCCATCAACGCCAACCCGCACCTCGCCCATGGCCTCACCGTCGACGCCGGCAAGATCGCCCACGAAGCCGTCGCCCACGACCTCGGCCTCCCCTATGTTCGCCCTGACTGGCTGACGGTTTAGGCGCCCTGCGCCTCTCTTGAGCGGCATCACCGGAATCTGCAACGACAGAACAAAGCCCGCACACAGAGGTGCGGGCTTTTCCTTGTGTAAGACGGGAACGTTCCGCCCCACCCCAGTTCAAGGCAGAGCGATCCCCGCCGCCTCGAACAGAGCGGCCCCTCGGCTCAGGCTATCGGGTGACCAGGTGGCCCCATACTCATAATAAATGTCTACGACCCTGGCGCCTTCGGGAAAGCGCACCCAAGGCTGTTTGGTGGTGGTAAAAATGTGCACATCGGGTGGCAGCAGGTCAGGATTGTCCAGTGTCCCGACCCGGATGAAGCGAATGCGCTCTCTCAAGCCCGACATGTGATAATTGCTCCAGACAGCGATGCGACACTTGGGACAGCGCGCAATGGTCTGCCCCTTGCCGCTCGGTGTGACGACGGTGAGTTCTTCGATATCGCCTTGGATCACTTGCACCCGGTCAGCCTCGATCAGTGCATTCAGCGCAAAGGCCGCCCCGGTCTGCCGCTGGCAATACCGGCAATGGCAGCAATGCACGATCAGAGGGTCTGACAACACTTGGTAGCGGACATGGCCGCATGTGCAGCCGCCTTCGTTTGTGTGAGATTCTTCGGTCATCGCCTGCCTTTCCGTTTTTACGCGTCACCCAGAACGGTCTGGACATCAGCCTGCAGTGACAATGTCGCCCTTGAGGCCACCCACAAACGCCAACACTTCGGCACCTTCCGATTTGCCGACGCCGAGTTCACCGGCGACGTGAATCACAATCTCGATGAACCGCGACCAGTCAATGTCGGTAATACCCATGCCCGCATGGGCCAGCACCATGTCGCGCCCGGTATAATACATCCTGCCGCCGGTCTCTCGGACGAGATAATCGATCAGCATCTGCAAATCCCGGGCATTCCGGTCTTCGCTTCGATGCGCCCAGAAGCGGCCAAGCAGGCTGTCGGTTTGGGCGCGGCCAATCAGTGCCTCAACAAATCCTCCGATTACATCATACCCACCCAGGCGATCGTAAAGCGAAACGGTCATTTAAGAACTCCCTGTTTTTCTGCGGTTTTCAGCGCGTGTGCCCAATTCTGTCAGTGCGGCCGACGTCCTGATTTTAGTTGCCATCTTGGTCGCATTCCCGCACGGTCTTGGGAATTTGGTAAAAATCGACACCGGTTTTGCAAAAATGCACGATGGAGGAGAGACCGAATGCAGTGGGACGATGCGCGGATGTTTCTTGCCTTAGCCCGCGCAGGCTCGTTCAGCGCTGCAGCCAAGCGGTTGGGCGTTCAGCATTCGACCATCTCACGACGAATCCACGCGCTGGAAAAGGATCTGGCGACGCCCTTGCTGGAACGCAGCGCGTCCGGCTACGTGCTGACCGATGCAGGCGAAGAACTGAGGGAGTCAGCCGCCCGGATTGAACGCGAATTTCTGTCATTCGAGGCCGCCAGCACGGGTCAGAGCGATGACCCATCGGGAGAGTTGCGTGTCACCGCGATCGCCAATATGGCCTCGTCAGTGCTCATGCCCCTGTTTGCCCGGTTCAGTACCGCCTACCCGAACATTGACCTGCGTGTTGAGGTGACCAACGATTCTGTTCGTTTGGCGGAACGCGACGCCGATGTTGCGCTCAGGCAGACAAATACGCCAGGCGAGACGCTCATCGGTACGCGGCTGACGACCGTCGCCTCCGCCGTATACGGCTCAATCGAATATTGTGCTGCGCTTGCAGCCGGGCACGCCCCGGAAAAGTGGATTGGCGTCGATTGCTGCGAATACCACAGAACCTGGACCAAACAGGCCAGGCCGCAACTCGATCATTCGTTCTGTGTCGATGATACGGCGCTCACAGCCGCTGCCCTGAAAGAAGGACTTGGGGTTGGATACCTGCCCTGTTTCATGGGTGACAGAGAGCCGACACTCGTCAGGTTTCGTGAACCTGAAAAACGACACGAACTTGGATTGTGGCTGCTCTATCACAGCGATTTGCGAAGCACGAAACGCGTGATCCTTTTCAGGCAGCATATGCGACGCGAGATGGAGAGAATCAGCACCCTGTTCGAAGGCACGGCGCCCACGGCAACAAAGCTTTAAGCTGTCGTCATCGAGATGATGTCGACGCCTGTACGTTTGCCCCACGAAGCACCCTCGGCATGGTGGCATAGACTCCTTCTTTTCCTCCCCCTCTCCGCCTGCGCGTATAATACGCCGCGATGCCAGCCTTCACCGTCCTCACACCGATGCTGGGCCTCCCTTGGTACCTGCTGCCGTTCTGGCCGCTGGTCTTCTGGCGCATCCAGCGCCTGAAGGCATAGTTCCGAGCGAACGGCGGACCAGGCTCGCAAATGCTCTGGGGTGTGATGTGGACTGGCCGTGTCGTGATCATCCGTCTGTCGGATGACCTGTCCGGGCAACGTTCGTATACTTTTCGTGCACCCGTATCGGGAAAGCTGAACAGCGCTTTGATCGGGGAATTGCCCGCGTCAAATCCGTGTCCCCGGCAACCGCCGGGGCCTCAGGCCATCCTGTCCGGAACTGTTGCACGAGATCCCGACCTGCGCCGGGAATACGGGTTCAATATTCCCGACACCTGACCCGGATTCAGCCTCAAAATCCCATCCCCCGAATGCAAGCGCCCCCACAGGCGTCAAACCTGCAGGGGCGTTCAAATATGAAAGAAACAAGCCTGTATGAGGATCAGGAACTCAGCGCGGCGATGGCGTCATCAATCGTGGCGCGTGGCTTGTCGAGGATGGCGGCGATCTGCGCGCGCTGCTCGATGGCCAGCCAGAGGCCGAGCACTTCGACATCCACGACGCGCCATTCGCCATTACGCTCCATCACGCGCCAGCGGACGGTCGTCGGGTCTTCGCCCTTCTGCGTCACACGCGTTTCGACAACCGAGTCTTTCTCGTTGCGGTCAACCGAGCCGATCACGTCGACCTTGGCATTCTTCAGCTTGTTCTTCTGGTTCTCCAACGTGCCGACGAGGAATTTCTCGAACGCGGCCGTGAAGCGCGCTTGTTCATCCTCGGTCAAACGACGCGAGTGCTTGCCCAGTGTGAACCGGGCAATGGCCTGGATGTCCAAGGCCTCCGTCAGCGGTCCTGCGCCAGTCTGGGTGTTGGAAATCTGGGTGGCCGTTCCGGCGATCAGGGCCTCGGCTTCGGGGCTCGCCTGTGTGGAAAGCGCCATTATGGCGAAACTGGTCGATACGATAAGCGTGCGCAACATTGTGTCTTGTCCTTCAAGTCAGACTTTTCTGATCTGCCTTGTAGATATGGTTCGCCGCCCCCTTTTGTTCCCTCAGTCTCCATATAGGTGCCATTCCGGACTTGCATGAGGCCGCCATTGAGATTCTGGAAAGCATCCGCACGGATTCCGCAAAGTGTGACTTTTGCGCTACATTTTTCGCGATCTGGTGGAGAATGGTGCGGACGGCCGGGCTTGAACCGGCAAGGCCTTGCGGCCGACAGATTTTAAGTCTGCTGCGTTTACCAATTTCGCCACGCCCGCACTGGCTTGCCTGAGTATTCGCGCCCGCCTGTCTTGGCAAGCGGGCGCCCGGCTCAGCTCACCCGTTCGAACACCGCGGCCAGCCCCTGACCGCCGCCGATACACATGGTTTCGAGGCCATAGCGCGACTTCCGCCGCTCCATCTCGCGCAGCATCGTGGTCAGGATCCGCACACCCGTCGCGCCGACCGGATGGCCGAGCGAAATGCCCGAGCCATTGACGTTCAGCCGGTCCATGTCGTCTTCGCCCAGCCCCAACGCCTTGGTGCAGGCGAGCACCTGCGAAGCGAACGCCTCATTGAGTTCGATCAGATCGAGGTCCTTGAGCTCCAGCCCGGCCTTTTCCAGCGCCTTCTGGCTCGATGGCACCGGCCCGATACCCATGACTTCCGGCCCGACGCCCGCGACCGACCAGGAGACCAGCCGTCCCAGCGGCTTCAGGCCATACTTCTCCGCCATCTCGCGCGTACAGACGATACAAGCGGCGGCACCATCATTCTGGCCGGACGCATTGCCCGCCGTAACTGTTGCTTCAGGATCAGTTCGGCCCTGGATCGCCCGCAGGGACGACAGTTTTTCCAACGTCGAGTCAGCGCGGATATGCTCGTCCTCGGATACGATTGTATCGGCCTTGCGGCCTTTCACTGTGAACGGCACGATCTCGCTAGCGAACTTACCGCTTTTCTGCGCCGCAGCCGCTTTCATGTGCGAGTTGAAGGCATATTCGTCCTGCGCAGCCCGGCTGATCTGATAGTCGCGGCGGAGGTTCTCGGCCGTCTCGATCATGCCGCCCGGAACCGGGTGGAACTTGCCCCCCGCCGTATAACGTCCGCGTGAGAGGCCATCATGCAGCATCAGGCCTTCACCCTTGATATCCCAGCGCATATCGATGGAAAAGAAGGGCGCATTCGACATGCTTTCGGCCCCGCCCGCGATGACCAGATCATTCGCGCCGGTTGCCACCTGCATCACGCCATTGATCACCGCCTGCAGGCCCGAGCCGCAGCGCCGGTCGATCTGGTAGCCGCCGGTCGATGTCGTCAGGCCCGCATCGAGCGCCACCATCCGGCCGAATGCCGGCGCTTCCATGGTCGGATAGCATTGCGCGAAGATACAGTCCTCGACAGCCTCCGCCGGCAGCTTGGTACGCGCCATCAATTCACGGATGACATGGCTCGCCATATCGTGCGCATGGACCGTCTTGAATGCGCCGCTAAAACCGCCGACTGCCGTGCGAAGCGGCTCACAGATTACAACATCTCTCATGGGATCGTCCTATTGATCTAGTTCAGGCCGCGGCCGCGTTCGGTGACCTGCTTGCGCGCCGCTTCAACGCTTTCGGCGGTGACATTTGCGGCGTGCGCGGCGGAGCGGCGGATCTCTTCCTTCAGCGCTTCGCCGAATGGCATGGCAAAGCCGTCATCGATCATCTTCTTGTAGCCGCGCAGAAGGACCGGATCACAGCTGGTCATCTCGTGTGCCAGCTTGCGAGCGGCGGGCAGCAGGTCGTCGGCCTTGTAGACGCGATTGACGAGGCCCCAGCGTTCGGCGGTTTCCGCATCAAGGAAGTTGCCGGAGAAGGAGAGTTCCTTGGCGCGGCTTATGCCGATCAGGCGCGATAGTTTCTGCGACAGGCCCCAACCCGGCATGATCCCCACGCGGGCATGCGTGTCGGCAAACTTGGCATTCTCCGATGCCAGCAGGACATCGCACATGAGGGCGAGTTCGAAGCCGCCGGTGATCGCAAACCCGTTGATTGCGCCAATGACCGGCCACGGATAGGCGCCAATCGCCTTGGCGATATCGATCTCGCCGCCATCAGCGCCGAGGGCGAAGCCCTTTTCGCCGGCTTCCTTGAGGTCGACGCCCGCCGTGAATGCCCGGCCCGCGCCGGTCAGGACGACCGCGCGAATGTCTTTGTCCGCCGCAAGCGCGGTGAACGTGCGCGAGATTTCCGCGCGCAGGGTCCGGCTCAGCGCATTCAGCGAGTCAGGCCGGTTCAGGGTGACAATCGCAACCGCTCCGTCGCGTTCAACTGTGATGATATTCTCGGCCATGCAGGCATTCCTTCCAGTCTTCGTTTCGAGTGTGCAGCGGGTGCCCGTCAGGCCTTCCGTTTGCGGAAAATGTTTACGACGGCAATGACCAGCGCGATGAGGGCGATTGCCGCAGCCATGTAAAATAGTTCGAATTTCAGCGGGGTCAGCCAGGCCTTGGTGTCGAGCGCATCAGCGGCGCCGGACAGAGCGAGCGCCTGGACCGTATTCTCGGTCAGGTCGACAATCGCCGTCGCCAGTGCAGGCAGCGCAGCAATCCGCCCATACTTGCCAAAGAACCGTAGCGCCATCGCGGCCAAGAATCCGCCATAAGCGACCGGGAAGGCCGTATCGAGAAATATGGTCACTCGGAAATGCGCCGAACGTTGGGCCTCGCTCAGGCCCGCGATCAGGGTTCGGCTGCGCTCCCCATTGGCAATCGTGTCGAGGAATGTGCCCCCAACCGCTTCAGCGAAGATGCTGAAACCCAACCAAATCAGGATCGCCGCGACAAACAGCCCCCAGATCACGGGCGTTCGCTTCAGGAGTGTCGTCACTTCGCGTCCTCCACGATGCGTTCGGGTTTGACGCCGGTTGCCGCGATGATGGCTTCAAGCCGCTGCGTCACCTCAGAAATCAGGTCTTCACGGATCGTGCTGGCGACGAGATGTACGCCATTGTCGCCGACAGACCGGAACCACGGATAGGAGCCGAAGGCCACCTCCGGAATTTCCTGCGCCAGTGCGCCGAGTGGTTCGGCGATATCACCTTCACGCAGGCCAAGCCCCCGGATTGTGACCTTGTGAACGACCGCGCCGGTGCGCAGGCGGTGGCCGATGTCTTCCAGCATAGCCCGGGCCACCTGCGGCACACCTGCCAGTGTGAAGACATTCTCCATCTGGAAGCCGGGCGCGCCGGACACAGGATTGGAAACCAGTTGCGCACCGTGAGGAATGCGCGCCATGCGGCGGCGCGCGGGCGTGAACTCCGTCTTCATCTCGGCACAACGCTCTGCCAGCATGGCGATGACCTCGGGATGCTCGTCGATCCCGACGCCAAAAGCGGCCGCAATCGCGTCCGCCGTGATGTCATCATGCGTCGGGCCAATACCGCCGGTCGTGAAGACGTAAGTATAAGCTGCGCGCAGCTCGTTCACCGCCGTCACGATGCTTTCCTGGAAATCAGACACCGTGCGCGATTCATGCACCTGGATGCCCAAAGGCGCGAGATACTTCGCAATCTGCTGCAGGTTGATATCCCGGGTACGCCCGGACAGGAGTTCATCGCCGATCAACAACACGGCAGCAGTGGGTGAAGGCTGGGTCATCGCACTCACATCGCGCAGTGTGGCCTATTCCACAAGCGCGTCATAAACAACGTGCGCCGAATTCCGACGAAAATCCACTTCCGGTCCGTTCCAGCTAAAGCGCTGGATCATTCCGATGAAGAAGAGATCGTTCTCCGGATCAATCCAGAACCATGTGCCTGCTGCCCCGCCCCAGAAATATGAACCGGCAGCTTGCGCCATCTCTGACGCTTCAGGGTCGAGGACCAAACCGACGTTCAGCCCAAACCCGAGGCCATCGGTCTTGAGGTTTTGCTGAGCGCCATCAGAAAACAGTTTGGCGCCGTCTGGCAACATATTGGTGCGCATCAGATCCACCGTCTCCGGCTTCAGAATACGCACGCCGTCCAGTTCACCGCCGTTCAGCAGCATCTGGCAGAACCGCGTATAGTCTTCCATCGTGCCGACAAGGCCGCCACCACCGGACTCCATCCCGATCGTTTCCTTGCGGAACTGCACCGTCGGCCGGTCATATTTCACGAGACCGAGTTCAGGCTGGTCCGGAACATAGCCGAAGGCATCGCTGAAGCGGTCAAGATCATCGGCCGGGACGTAAAAGCCCGTATCCGTCATGCGAAGCGGTTCAAACAGGCGGGTGTCCAGGAACTCGCCGAACCGCATGCCCGAGATTTGCTGGACGACATAGCCCTGCACGTCGACCGATGCGCTATAGGACCATTTTGTCCCCGGCTGGAACAGCAGCGGCACGTCCGCCACCTTGTCGATGAACGTATCCAGATCGGGAGACTGCATGATCGCCTGGTCCCGGAACATGTTGTTCGCCACGTCGTCTCCGAACAGGCCATAGGCAAATCCGGCGGTATGCGTCATCACTTCCCGCATCGTTGGAATGTGGTCCGGATCGGTCAAAAGCGGCGCGCCCGCCTCGTCGACACCGGTCATCACTTTCAGGTTCGCGAATTCAGGCACGAACTTCGTCACGGGATCGTCCAGCGTGAACGCGCCTTCCTCGTACAGCATCAACAGCGCGACGCCGGTAATCGGCTTCGACATGGAATAGATGCGATAGATCGTGTCCTCGGTGATGGGGGCACTGTCTTCGACGCGGCGCACACCCGCCTGCATATCGCTGACGATTTCACCGTGCTGCACAAGGCGCGTGGCAATGCCTTTGACGTGGCCAAGCGCAACTTCATTCGCCATCGCTGCTTCCAGCGCAGCGATTCCTTCCGGTGTAAAACCGCCTGGTTCGGTCAGGGATAATGTGCTGGCGGGCTCGGCAGCTGGCGCACTGGTACAGGCACCCAGACCAAGAGCCCCTGCTAAACCGAAGCAGACTGCAGCCGATACAAAACGTGTTGCCAATGCCATGACTTTCTCTCCCGCACAGATTTTGCGCGCATGGTTAGTGAGATGGCGCCCGCCTGCAAGCCGAACCTCGGGTAAGGCTTCGCTGATTTGACCGCGATCAGCTTCAAACCGCCATGAAAGGTGGAAATTTCGGCCACAATCTGCCACATAAGGAAACAGATATCTGAAAGCACGATCCATGAACGATATAACAGCTCTCCTGCCCATGCGCACTGGCGAAATCCGCATCCATGATGCGGAAGGTTTTGAAGGCATGCGCAAGGCGGGCCGCCAGGTGGCCGAATGCCTCGACATGTTGGTTGGTGAGGTCAAACCGGGCGTCACCACGAAGCATCTCGACGACCTCGTGCGCGAATTCGTCCTCGATCACGGCGCCCAATCCGCGACGATCGGCTATCGCGGCTACCGCCACGCCTCCTGCATCTCGGTGAACCATGTGATCTGCCACGGCATTCCGGGCGCGAAACCGCTAAAGGAAGGTGACATCGCCAATATCGACGTGACTTGCATTCTCGATGGCTGGCACGGCGACCATTCGCGCATGTATGCCGTCGGCGGTGTGAAGCGGAAAGCCGAACGCCTGATGGACGTGACCTATGAAGCCATGATGGCCGGTATCAACGCCGTGAAGCCCGGCGCACGTTTCGGCGACATTGGCGGTGCCATCTCCGAAATCGCCCATCTCAACCGGATGTCAGTCGTTGAGGATTTCTGCGGGCATGGCTTGGGCCGCCTTTTCCATGACGAGCCGAATGTTGTTCATTCGTCCGCCTATGGCACGGGCCCGGAACTGAAGCCCGGCATGTTCTTCACCGTTGAACCGATGCTGAATATCGGTCGCAAGGATGCTGCCATCCTGCCGGATGGCTGGACCGCCGTGACACGGGACCGCCAATTGTCGGCCCAGTTCGAGCACTCGATTGGTGTGACGGAGACCGGGTTCGAAATCTTCACCCAGTCGCCGAAGGGCCTGCACACGCCCCACACGGTCAAGCAATAGGCCATGCCGGGGGGCGACGGCCAGCCGACCCCAAACCCCATTGGCAAGGCCATCGCGAACGCCTGCGCGGAAAATTGCTGAAACGCGGCGCCGGCGCGCTGGAAGATTATGATGTGTTGGAAGTCATCCTCATGGCGTTCATTCCCCGCCGAAACGTCAAGCCCATCGCCAAAGCGCTGATGACGCGGTTCGGCAGCCTGTCGGGCGTGCTGGCGGCACCCTCCACCGATCTCGTCAAGATCGACGGCATCGGTGAAACGGTGGACGCCTATCTCAAGGCGATCGCCGAATTGCAATCGCGTGCATCCCGCGAAGAGATAAGGAAACGCCCCGCCATCTCGTCCTGGTCGGCGCTGATGTCCTATGTCCGCAAGGAATTGCAGCATGAAGGCCGCGAACAGTTCCGGGCCCTGTTCCTCGACCGCAAGAACCAACTCATCGCTGATGAAGTGCTGGGGCACGGCACGGTTGACCATGCGCCCGTCTATCCTCGCGAGATCGCCCGGCGGGCCCTTGAGCTTCAGGCGTCCAGCCTGATCCTGGTCCACAATCACCCCTCCGGCGACACGACCCCTTCGCGCGCGGATATCGACATGACCCGCGAGATCATCAATGTACTCTACCCTTTGGGGATCACGGTTCACGACCACCTGATCGCCGGAACCGGCGGCGTAACGAGTTTCCGGACGGCGGGCCTGATCTTACCATAACGCGACGATAAGGCTTGCGGATGGTCGGTAGGCCGCTACCGTGTCGAAATAGAAAACGCGCCGTCAGAGTGCGACACTTTCAGGGAGGCTGACAGCGCATGACCGACACCACTGCGAGTAACACCGCTTCGCAAGGTCACATCACCGGCTACGGAACCAAGAGCTATCGCACCTATGTGCTTTTGGTGCTCATGGCCGTTTACACGTTGAATTTTATCGACAGAAATTTGATGGGCGTTCTAGCACAGCCCATCAAAGAATCATTCGGATTGAGCGACGGGCAGTTCGGTATCTTGGCCGGTTGGCCTTTCGCGCTGTTTTATGCGGTGATGGGCTTGCCAATCGCAATGATGGCAGACCGTTCAAACCGAGTCAGGATAATCGCGGCATGCATCATATTGTGGTCGATCATGACTGCCCTGTGCGGGTTTGCAGCAGGTTTCTGGACGCTTCTGATCTTCCGCGTTGGCGTCGCCGTAGGTGAGGCCGGCTGTACGCCGCCCGCCAACTCCATAATCGGCGACTATTTTCAGGCTCGCAGTCGCGCCACTGCGCTTGGCATATACTCGATGGGTGTCACGATTGGTGGCGTTCTGGCAAACCTCTTCGCCGGGCCGATCTCCGATATGGAAGGTGCAACCTTTGGCAACTGGCTGGGTTCGATCGGATTAGGGGGCATGTTCCGCGGAATCGATTGGTCAAGCGTAGAAGGATGGCGGATCGCGTTTGTCGTCATCGGCGTTCCGGGAATTCTGATTGCCGCTCTCTTGCTATTCACGATCAAGGAACCGCCCCGCGGCTACTCGGATCCTCCGCAAGCAACACCTGTAGAAAAAGCAAACCTCCGGGAAACGCTGAAGGAACTCTATAGCAAGCCGAGCTTCTGGTGGATGACAGCCGGAGCGTCGCTGGTCGCCTTTGTCGGCTACGGATTGTTCACTTTTCAGATCCCGTTCCTGGTCCGCGAGCACGGCCTGACAAACGGAGAGGCAGCCGTCCATTACGGCGCGCCCCTTGCTGCTCTCGCCGCAGCCGGAACATTTTTTGGTGGCTTCCTTACTGAAAAGCTCACGTCTTGGTCAAAAACCGCCGTCGCTTGGATTCCAGCCATCGGACTCCTCATCGCCGTGCCCGCATATATTGCTGCGTTCTATTCTTCGAACCTGACAATGGTCTTCATTTTCTGGTCCATCGCGGCAGTCAGCCATTACGCGTATCTCGGCGCCCAATACAATATCGGACAGGGCGTTGTTTCAAGCCAGTCTCGGGCCACGGCAATTGCGGTCCTGCTGATCATCGTTTCGATCATCGGCAACGGTATCGGGCCGCAATTCGTGGGGATGGTAAGCGACTATCTGATGACCCAGCATTTGGCCGCGTCCAGCATGCCGGACCTCACACAGGCGATGTGCCTGGATAAGGGACTGGAGAAGTCTGTAGAACAACTGGCTGTTTGCGCCAAAGCAACATCGGAAGGCCTGAAGCAGTCAGTGTCCATTACTGTATGCTGGTTCATTGTTGCCGCTGGCTGCTTCCTGATGTCCGCTCGCACGCTAAAGCAGGATTTCGTCGCTGAACTTGGTTGATGCTAAAATATGGCTCACCCGACACGCTGACACGATCAATATGACCGATTTCGGAGACTTGAAATGACGACACCGACCGCCGCAACCATCGCAGCGCCCAACTCCGGCTATGGCACAAAGGGCTATCGGTCCTTCGTTCTCGGCGCGCTGCTGATCGTCTACATCTTCAACTTTATCGACCGCACTATCATCAATATCCTTACCGAGCCGATCAAGGCATCGTTCGGCTTGGAAGACTGGCAAATGGGCCTGCTCGGCGGCCCGGCCTTCGCTGTGCTCTACACGTTCCTAGGCATTCCCATCGCGCGTTTCGCGGAACGCTACAATCGCGTCTGGATCATCGCGGGTGCCGTGTTCCTGTGGAGCCTGATGACGGCGCTGTGTGGCTTTGCGACCTCGTTCCTGATGCTGTTCCTGTTCCGCGTCGGTGTCAGCATCGGTGAAGCCGGCTGCACGCCCCCAGCCAATTCGCTGATCGCCGACTATTATGACCCCCGCAACCGCTCCACGGCTGTGTCCATCTACGCGCTTGGGGTGCCACTCGGTGGCATGTTCGCCGCTATCTTTGGTGGCTTCATTGCGGGCAATATCACCGGCGACAATGCCGAGGCACTGTTCCGCGCATGGGGCTGGACCTTCGCGGTCAACGCCGTGGACTGGAGCCAGATCGAAGGCTGGCGCATCGCCTTTGTCATCGTTGGCCTGCCCGGTTTACTGATTTCCCTGATCGTCAAACTGACGGTCAAGGAACCGGCGCGCGGCCATTCAGATCCCGTTGCCCTGCAAGGCATGGCGATGGCAGGTTTCACTGACGCTTTCAAAGTTCTCCTGAGCAAACCCACCTATTGGCACATCACGATCGGTGCGACGATCGCTTCCTTTGTCGGCTACGGCGTTGGCCAGTTCACCACATCCTTCCTGATTCGAACGCATGGCCTGACAATTCAACAGGCGGCCCTGTTGTTCGGCATTATTCTCGGACTGATGGCAGCCATCGGCGTATTCACCTCCGGCTTCCTGGCTGACAAGGTGGCCAAGCGCCATCCGACAGCGCTCTCCTGGATCCCCGCGCTGGGCATGCTGCTGTCGGTGCCCTTCTACCTGTTCGGCTATTCGGCCGACAATCTCTGGGTCGCGATGCCACCGCTGATGATCGCGGCGATGATCCACTATTTCTACCTCGGCCCGATGTATGCCGTGGCCGGCGGTGTCGTCGACAGCCGGATGCGTGCGACATCCGTGGCAATCACACTATTCGTGGTCAACCTGCTCGGCTATGGCCTCGGCCCTCCCGTCATCGGCATCCTGTCATCCTTCCTCAAGACGGTCGCCCTGTCCGGGGCCGATCTCGGCCTGACGCTGGATGCCTGCAAGGCGGTTGCGGAACTGAACGCCGACGAACTGGCCGCCTGCTCCAGCGCCAATGCCAAAGGCCTGCAATGGTCCATCCTGATCTTCAGCTGCGGCTATGCTTGGGCAGCACTCCACTACCTGTTGGCGGGCAAGACCTTGGTGCGTGACATGCTCGCCAAGGGCAGCTAATCCGGCCTGATGGCTGTTTATACGCAGGTTTCCGACGAGGCTCTGGCCGCGTTCCTAGCTGAGTACGATCTCGGCAAGCCCTTGGCTTTCAAGGGCATAGCCGAGGGCGTGGAGAACTCGAACTATTACCTCGAGACCACGACGGGCCGCTATATACTGACCCTGTTCGAGAGGCGGGTGAAGGCAGATGACCTGCCCTATTTCATCGGTTTGAAACAGCATCTGGCCGCCAAGGGCTATCCCTGCCCCGAGCCGATCATCGGAAAGGACGGCGCCGCCCTGCGTATGCTGGAAGGTCGCCACGCCGTGATCATTTCCTTTCTCGAGGGCCTTTCGCCCCGTCGCCCCAATATCGCCCAGTGCCGTGGACTGGGAGAAGGCCTCGGCCGAATGCATGTGGCCCTCTCAGACTTCGCCATGACGCGCGAAAATGCGCTGGGCCCGGCGTCATGGCCGCGCCTCTGGCAGGGCCGGGAAACGGGCGCTGACGCCTTGCAGGACGGACTGGCAGCGCTCGTCTCCGCAGACCTTGCCGCCATCGCACAGGCTGATCCTGACACACTCCTCCTTCCCCGCGGGACGATCCACGCGGACCTGTTCCCGGACAACGCCTTCTTCCTCGAGGACGATTTTTCCGGCGCCATAGATTTCTATTTCGCCTGCACGGACGCGCTCGCGTACGATCTCGCCGTCTGCCTCAATGCCTGGGCCTTCGAGGATGGCAGCGCCAGCGAAGCTTCCGGCCTGCAATACAATTTCTCCAAGGGCGCATCCCTCATCGCCGGCTACGAAAGCATACGCCCGCTGGAAACCGCCGAGCGTGACGCCCTGCCCGTCCTGGCGCGCGGCGCGGCGCTCCGCTTTTTCCTTACCCGCCTCGTCGACTGGACTGATACGCCCGAAGGCGCCCTCGTAAAGCCCAAGAATCCCCTCGAATATGCCGGACGCCTCGCCTTTCATCGCAAGGTGACCAGCGCCGCCGGATATGGCGCCTAGCAGCAAAGCAGGGCCGACCATGACTGGAGAGCCCAGAGCCCCCCTGACACCCGCCTATGAAGATCCATTGCGGCGGACTCATATCAAGCGGCTCAAGCTGGCCCTTGTTCCTCAGCGCGCTCGCGGCCTGCCTTGGCGTCTTCCTGATCGGGGGGGTCGGTCTTGCACTAGCCTTGCTGGTACAAAGTCTCATCGGACTTGACCGGGTCGGCATGTTTGATACCGGTTTTGCAGGGGGTATTGCGACGGGCCTGCAATTATCGGCCATGAACTTCTTCCTCTTCCTCATCACGGTGCCGGCCGCCTGGATCGCGCTTGGCCTGTCGATCGGGCGGATGCCGCACCGCGGAATTGCTGCGCGGCGACCGTACTTGAGATGGGCGGCGATCTTGGGCCCAATCCTTGTCGGCGGAACGACGTGCTTCTTTGGAATGTCGGTCGCTGGGCTTGCAACGGGCGCTGGTGCCCTGCTTTCCGGCGCAAGTGTCGGCGCGCTGTCCGGCATCGGCTGCGGATTCCTGTTCTACATGATCGTGGGCCCTGACGAGCAATTGCGAGATGTCGACATCAGCGTGTTCTGACCTGTCTTGACGCATCCGGCAAAGCCCATCACCTGACACCCATGACTGATCTGATCGAAATCTGGACGGATGGCGCCTGCAGTGGCAATCCCGGGCCTGGCGGCTGGGGCGCGCTCCTCATCGCGGGCGAAAATCGCAAGGAATTGTTCGGCGGCGAAAAGCAGACGACGAACAATCGGATGGAAATGATGGCGGCCATCGAGGCTCTCAACGCCATCAAACAGCCGTCGAAAATCACCCTCCATGTTGACTCCACCTATGTGAAGGACGGCCTGACCAAATGGATCAATGGCTGGAAGCGCAATGGCTGGAAGACGGCAGCCAAGAAGCCGGTCAAGAATCAGGACCTTTGGCAAGCGCTCGACGAAGCCTGCCAACGCCATGACATTACCTGGAAATGGGTCAAGGGACACGACGGCGACCCAGGCAACGAACGGGCCGACGAACTCGCGCGGATGGGCACGGACCAGGCGCGCGGGCGCTAGGCGCCTTCGAGAATGGCTTTCGCCGCGCCAGCAATGTCGTCCGGCGACAATCCCGCAAGCGGGACTACCAGAACGGGCTTGTCCTCGCGCCGCTTGCGACTGCGCGCATAGAGCGGATCATAGTGCTCCAGCATCAGGACCTCGGCGAGTTTGCGGTGGTCGCCCGAATCTGCCAGCGCTTGCCATTCACTCAGCGTCTCTTTCGAATGAAACGGCTTGAGCAGATCCAGCGACCGGGCAACGCTATCGCGATCGCTGACGGCATCGCCATAGGCCGAGACAAGGAACGCGCTGCGAACAGACGCGGGCACGTGGATCTCGATGCGCGGCGCAGCCAGCATCTCGTGCCATAGTCGACGGGGCACGCGGCGAACGCCCACGCGCGCGGATTCAGCCTCGACATAGACGGGGCGCGACAGGTTAAACCGGCGCAGCCGGTCCCATATTTCCGTTTCGAAAAGACGCTGGGCTGGCTGTGGCAGATCGTCAAATCCGCCAAAGGCCGAGCCGCGATGATTGGCAAGGCCTTCAAGGTCGATCACCTGCCCGCCCTGCTCCGCGATGGCTTGCAGGATTGCGGTCTTGGCGCTGCCTGTCGGCCCGTCAATCAGGATGATCGGCAAGGGGGCCGTGTCGACGTCGAGCCCCTGAACCACGTCGCGCCGCCAGGTCTTGTAACCGCCTTTGACGAGACCAACCGGCCAGCCAACTGACGAGAGGATCGTCGCCATCGCGTTCGAGCGCATGCCGCCCCGCCAGCAATAGACAAGCGGGCGCCAGCCACGCGGCATGTCCGCCAGGGCTGTTTCCAGATGCTCAGCAATGTTCCTCGCGACGATGGCACCGCCAATTCGATTCGCCTGAAACGGACTTTCCTGCTTGTAGATCGTGCCGACTTTGGCCCGTTCGGCATTGCTCAGCAAGGGCAGGTTGATCGCGCCTGGCATGTGGTCGTCGGCGAACTCGGCGGGCGAGCGCACGTCGATGATGGCATCGAAGCGCAACAGGGTTTCCGGGCCAAGGTCTGTAACGGTCTCAAGATAAGGCATTGCATGCACGCTTAGCAGGTTTTGATTGCCTCGCCAGAGGCGGGCGCGTTAAGCCCGTCAGGCAGACAAGGACACACCATGCCCGATACGAAGACAGAGCCACCGCTGACCTCCCTCGCCCATGGTGGCGGGTGCGGCTGCAAGCTCGCACCCAACGTGCTGGCCGATATCTTGAGCGAGATGCCGCTGGCGCTAGGAAACGCAAACCTGATTGTCGATGCGGCGACCAGCGATGACGCAGCTGTGTACCGCATGAATGACACGACGGCGCTTGTGGCGACGACGGATTTCTTCACCCCCATCGTCGATGACCCGCACACGTTCGGACGCATTGCGGCCACGAATGCCCTGTCTGACGTGTTTGCGATGGGCGCGACACCCATTTTCTCGCTGGCCATCGTCGGCATGCCGATTGGCAAAATTTCGAACGAAACTATCCGGGCCATCCTCGCAGGCGGGCAATCTGTAGCGGAAGCGGCAGGCGCACCGATTGCAGGCGGACATTCGATCGATGCCGCTGAGCCAATTTACGGTCTTGTCGCAATGGGCCTGGTGCATCCAGACAAGTTGCTACTCAATTCCGGCGCAATGGCTGGTGACGTGCTGATCCTCGGCAAACCGCTTGGCGTGGGCATCTACAGCGCGGCGCTGAAGCGCGGAATCATCGAGGATGCGGACTATGCCGAGATGATTGCCTCGACCACGCGCCTGAACACGCCGGGCATTGATCTGGCAGGCATGGAAGGCGTACATGCCGCGACGGACGTGACGGGATTCGGATTTCTCGGGCACCTGTCGGAGATGTGCCGTGGCGCAGGCGTGGGCGGTGTGATTGAAACGGAACTGGTGCCGGTGTTCGCAGGCGCGCGTCGACTGGCCGAGGCGGGAGTCAAAACGGGCGCTTCGGGCCGCAACTGGGACTCGGTGAAAGAGTCTGTCAGTCTCGATCGTGCGCTGTCCGATGCTGAGCTCGACATCCTCTGCGATCCGCAGACAAGCGGGGGGCTGCTGGTGTCGTGTGCGCCCGAGGCGGTTGAACGGGTGCTCGGCGTATTCGCGAGTCACGGACACGTAGGCGCTGCTGTTGTCGGACGCATGGAAGCCACCAAAGCCGGTGTGCGCGTCGTCTGACGCCTATTCCGTCGCCATCTGAGATGCTGCCTCCGGGGGCAACGCGCCATTGCCACAATCTGTTTCGGCGCTGTCCGTTGAGCTGGCCTGGACGAGCGCGTCCTTGACGTCGAGCCACAGAAGGTCGTTGGCGGCGCAGGCCTGTGCAAAACTGAACAGGTTCCGCATGCTCGCGGTTTCAAAATCAAGCGATCCGGCAAAGCGCATGGCCACCGGAATACTCGCAAATTTGAGTTTCATGCCGTGCTGCGACGCAAAGGACGCAGTCAGCGCCAGTTCGGTACGGGCCATATGCATGAGCACCACGGAAAAGCCCCGCATCGTAATCGGAACCGTGCTCACCGGCGTCGCCCGCGGTAGGGTTCCGAGCTGGCCATTGATAATGACGTAGATGTTCACATCCTTCAGAGCGGCCACTTCTTCTTCGGTAACGAAAGCCGCATGAGGCGCGATGAAAAAGGGCACCGTCGTACCGCCGTCGACATGCATTTCCTGATAGGTCCCGCTGGCCGCGTCGACATCGAACATGACCGGTGGGAAAACCCCTGGTACGCTGGACGATGCGACGAGCACATTCACGAACAGTTTTCGTGCCGGTTCGCCGCCGCGACGGGCGATGGCGCCCATATCCCAGATCACCGTCTCCTCGCTGTCGAGATTGGTCGTTGCGACAAGCAGCATACGCCCGTCGGTCGCTTCCGTCGCGACCGCATCGACAAGTTCCCTGGTGACGAAATGATCGATAAGGCTGCGCAGCGATGCGTCGTCGAACACCCCGACCCGGAACATCGTGCCGATACCGGGGCGACCGACGATGCCGGCGCTCATGCCACCCGTATAGGCGTCGGTCAGTTCGTCGTCCCATTCCGGACCGAGAAAGGCGAAAGGCGCGATCAGGGCACCCGTGCTGACACCCGTCACGATTTCGAACTCGGGCCGCTTGCCCGAATAGGTCAACCCAACGATGGCGCCGGCACCGAATGCACCACCGGCACCGCCACCCGACAGTGCGAGAATATCGATGGCATCGTCACCGGAACGGGCCTGAAGGCGCTCAATCGTGCTGCCCGTGCGCGCCAGGAATTCCGCATTGTCCGAGCCGGACATGCGCACGTCCGGCGCAAAGCCGGCGATATAGGCGTGCTGGGAGAGATCGAGGACCGGGGCGTCTCCCCGCACCAGCGTAACGCAGCCCCCGAGCGCGAGCGCGGCAAAAAAGAGGATTGCTGGCTTGATGAACATCATATCGTTATCCGGTCCGTAAAATATCCACGCCATTACCCGCTCCAGGACAAGGTAATGGCGACGATCTCATACTGCGAGGCACTGGACGCCTGCATCTGCCATTTGACGTCTTTCCATGTCTTCCGGAGCACGTTTTTGCGCCGGGCACAAAAAAAACCCGGCCTTGTGGCCGGGCTTTCCAGAATTCTGTCTGTCGTCGAGCCTCAGGCGGCTTCTTCGACTTCGTTGACGCGCGAGCTTGGGCGCGGATCGCGCAGCACATAGCCTCGGCCCCAGACAGTCTCGATATAGTGGTTTCCGCAAGCCTGCTGCAATTTCTTGCGGAGCTTGCAGATGAACACGTCGATGATCTTGAGTTCCGGTTCATCCATGCCGCCATAAAGGTGGTTCAGGAACATTTCCTTGGTGAGCGTCGTGCCCTTGCGCAGGGAAAGCAGCTCGAACATCTGGTATTCCTTGCCGGTCAGATGGACGCGTTCTTCATCCACTTCGACGGTCTTGGCATCGAGATTGACCAGGATATCGCCGGTACGGATAACGCTTTCGGCGTGGCCCTTCGAACGGCGCACAATGGCAGTGATCCGCGCAATGAGCTCGTCCTTGTTGAACGGCTTGGTGAGATAATCATCGGCGCCGTAGCCGAGTGTCTTCACCTTGGCTTCGATGTCCGGGTTGCCCGAAAGGATCATCACAGGCGTGTTGACACGGCCCATGCGCAGCTGTTTAAGCACTTCATAGCCGGAGATGTCTGGCAGCGACAGGTCGAGCACGATCATGTCGTACTCGTAGACCTTGCCGAGGTCGACGCCCTCTTCTCCGAGATCTGTTGTATAGATAGTAAAGCCAGCGGCTTTCAGCATCAGTTCGATGGAACGCGCTACAGCGCTATCGTCTTCAATTAATAGGACGCGCATGGCTCGTCTCCCGAATCATTCTCGCGACCAACCTAGTCGCTTTGTTTAACCTTGTGAATCCTACAGGCTGTTTCTTTAACTAAGGTTAACGGCGTGTAGGCCCTGCCTCAAATAATTCCAATTTATTCACACTGATTAATAGCCAAGCTCTGCCGCTTGGGCATTGCCTGTCAGCATCTGAGAGATGGCGATCACGTCCTGGATCGGCTGTGCTTGCTGGTCTGTGGAGATCAGCGTCTTCTGACACCGGATGGCATCCCGCACCTTCGGATCGCGCATGACGATGCCGGCAAGATGTGGACGAAATCCGAGGAAAGTCTGGCAGGCTCGCGCAATCGCTTCATACGTGCGCTGGCCTGCAGCACGCGTATCCGCCTGGTTGATACAAATCACGGGTTCAACGTTGGGTGCATATCCGCGCAAGACCTTGATGAAGGCATAGGCGTCGGTCATCGATGTCGGTTCATCGGTGATCACCATCAATGCCTTGTCCGCTGCGCGGGCAAGCCGCATGCAGTTGGCTTCGATACCGGCACCAAGATCGAGCACGACCTGGTCATATTGCAGGGCGAGTGCGGAAAGCCCCGCAGCGAGACGTGCCACTTCTTCCGGCGGCAGTTCCGCAAGAGCACCAGAACCGGACCGGCCGGGCAACACGTCAAAGCCACCGCCGCCGGCACCGCCGTCAACTGGCGTCACGGCATCGTCAAGCTCGACCCACCCAGCAACAACAGCCGCGAGATCCGTTTCCGGAGCAATACCGAGCTGAACGTCGACATTGGCGAGACCAAGGTCGCCGTCGACCAGCAAGGTCCGCTTACCAGCCTGCGCAAAGGCACTGGCGAGTGTGATCGCCACGAAGGTTTTGCCGACCCCGCCCTTGCCACTGGCAACTGCGATGACGGATGCAGGAGCGACACGCGGTGTCGGGCGCGCTTGCGGACGATCCTGAGATTTTCGAAGCATGAAACTCATAGGGCTACGCGGCTCCTTTCATGGCGATAACATCGCCGGGGGCGTCTTCCATTAACAAGGCGGCCAGGCGCGACGGCGCGGCCGGAACGAGGCCGCCACCGATAAACGGCGTCACGGCCAGATGCGAGAAGGCAATGCCAGCGGACGACAGCGCGGCAATCGCGCCGCCGCGACGTCGGACAACGTCCAGCTTGGTCAGGATGGCGCGCTTGACGCCAGCCCGTGCGAAAGACTTGGCCGCCTCGGCCTGGTCTTCGGGATGTCCTTCGGCCGACATGACGAGCACTGGCTCGGCACGGATCACGGCTATCAGGTCCTGAAGGCTGGCCATGTCATCATCGTCAAACGGGTTGATGGCGGGCAGGTCGATGACGCAGCGGCGATTTTCGTTGCGCAATGTTCTGAGCGTACCGAACAAATCCTCCGGCGTCCGGGCGACGCGGATCTGGTCTTGCTCGAGTTCGAGATAGGCGGCGAGCTGATAGCCACCCGCCGTGCCGTCAAGATCAGCGGCGACAGGCATGATTTCAGCACGCGCAACCGATGCGCGGCGGGTCAGCTTTGCGGCTGTTGCCGTGCGGCCATGTCCCGGAGGTCCGACAAGAACGATGTCGCGATCAAGGCGCGGAAGAATGGGATCACATGCGACGAGGCGCGAGACGCCCTCGGCGATGGCATCTTCCGGATCGGTGTGCTGGATACCAGAGCGGCCAGCGCTCTCTGCGGCCACGCGGTCAGCGAACCGCTGCGGGGCACCATGCCAGAGCAGAGCGTCGCGCACCCGGCTGAAGAGAGGGTTTTCGATGCCGCGGCCATGATTGTTGCCACGTGCCTCACGCAGGAACAAGGGTTCGTTCGGCACCATGCCGCCCCCCATCTTGTCGGTGGCCGCGCGCACTTCCACGCCACCATCGATCTCCCGTTCTGAAAGGATAACAGCGTCAGACCCCATTTCGGCGAATATCATTGCCTTGGCGGCCTCGAAGGACTCGGCTGCAAACATCTTCATGCGCATATGGGCGGCATCCTCGTAAACATTTGGACCTTCCCGCGCAGCCCTTACCACGTGACAAGTCGGTTCATTTTGAATGATCAGTTAACACTCGAAAAGGTTAACAACTTCCTTTTAGGCGTTAGGGTTTGAATAACATGACAGTAGATTCATGAATGGTGGCTGTGCATCTGGACGCACACCGCGAAGCCACTGAGTTTTCTGGAAAAGCCTAGGCGGCCGCTCGTTCATCAACGATTTCGGACAGTGTCACACCCAACTGGCCGTCGGCAACGACAAGGCGTCCGCGCGCCATCAGGCGGTCTGAAACGTAAATATCAATGGTTTCATTGGTGCGGCGCTCGAGTGCGATGACCTCACCGGGAGACAGCGCCATGAGCTCCTCGATCGGCATGCGCACTTCGCCCAGCACAATGTCCACACGCACGGGCACGTCCATAAGTGACTTTTGCAGGGCGGGGTTGGCTGGTTGCATGAACTGATCGATCCTGAGTGCTGCCGCAGGCCTAGAGTGTAGCGACTGTGCGTGTCAAATCCTTAACGCTCGGCAAACAGGTCGCCCTGACCGTCGACAATACGCTGGGCGGTGGCGTTGATGAGGTCAAGCGCAACCGCGATATCGAGCCCCTCATACGCACCCGCTTCAAGGTGCCGTGCGAGCGAGACCAGATCGGCGAGTGCGTCGTTGAGGCTGTGCGTCACGGCATGGAGGCGCTCTTCAGCCTGCGATGATTCGAGGCGGGCCGCCGCGGCAAGGCCCTCGGAGCGGGCTTCGGACAGTAGGCGCGCGAGCTCGGGTCCGGTCAGCGTCAGCTGGCCTTCAGTGGGCGGGGGCCGTTGTTCGGGTTCTGGCGCGAGTGTGAAATCGCTGCGAAATTCGAACGGCTGCACAGATTTGACAGCGCGCTGTGTCATTCCACCAGATCCTCGTCTTCGATCTGGTTCCCGACTCGAATGTCGCCCTGTTCGATCAGCTTGCGGGCCAGCGAGACAAGCTCCTGGCGCGCCGCGTCCACTTCGCTGCGGCGAGTGCCGCCCCGGGCAGATATTTCTTCGCGCAGCAGCTCTCCGGCACGACGTGTCATGTTGGCAAAGAAGGCCGCAGCCGTTTGCTCGGACGCGCCTTTCAAGGCGGTAACCAGCGTCGCGCGGGCACCTGCCGACAACAGCGTCTGTAGACCGGCCGCATCAAGGCGGGCAAGATCGTCAAACGTGAACATGAGCGCGCGGACCTTTTCGCCCGAGCCGGGCTCGGCGTTTTCGAGCGCCTCTAGGAAGACCTTTTCCGTGCGGCTGTCGAGACCATCAAAGATGCGCGCGACGCGCTCGTGGCCGCTGCTATTGCCGTCTCCGATTATACTGTCGAGGCGTTTTGCAATGAGCGATTCGAGGCTTGCGCAGGCTGCCGGGTGAACCTGATCGATGTGCAGGAGCCGGTGCATGGCGTCGATCGCCACTTGGGGATTAAGCGCGCGCAGCAGCCTCGCGGAGGCGTTGCCGCTCAGTTGCGACAGGATAAAGGCGATCGTCTGGGGATGTTCGTTGGCGAACAGCGCAGCGAGCGTTCCCGTGTCGATCGCCGACAGGCGCGACCAGACTGAACCGGTCGTGGCTGCAGCCGGACGCAGACGGCGGTGCGCTTCGACAAAACTGCGCGCCGCTTCCGATTCCCCGTCCATACTGTCGCCAAGGGCATTCATGGCGGAAGTGAGGGCGCGGGCTTCGTGCGGGTCGAGTTCGGCCCATATGCCAGCGGCTTCAGGCCCGAGGGCGCGCATCAGGCGCGCGGACCGCGCCAAGCCTTCACCTGCAGGAACAAGGGCGAGCGCGCTCATGCCGCGTCGGTCCTGTTGGTCATCCATCCGCGCAGGATGTCAGCCGCACGGGCGGGATCCTTGCGGGCTAATTCGGCGGCATCGCTGGGCGGCAGCGCCGTCCTGACAGGATGAATGGGAGTCGGGGCAAGGGTGCGTTCGGGGGGGGAACCAAGGGCGCGGTGCGGCCGTTCTTCAACGGTTTCGAAGACCATTTCGGCGCGAGGCACGAAAGCCAGCCAGCCGAGCAGGCCGGCGAGCAATGCGAGGAAGGACAGTTCGCCATAGGCCGCCGCGTCTGGACGCCCGGGCGCACCTTTCGCAAACACAGCTTGCTGCATCACGAACAGGTCGCCGGTCATGACATCGAGACGGGCCGCTGCAGTCACGAGACTTTCGATGGTCGAGGCCTGTGCGCCTGCTTCAGCGTCAAGCAGGACGAATACGGTGCGTCCGCCAGTCGCCGAAGTGTTGACGCTAATGCGGGCATTGCCGGGGCCTACGACGGGCTCGATGATGTTCATCAAGGAGGCATCGAGCGGCGTCGCTGTCGTCGGAAGCGGATTGTCGGAGGTAAGCAGCTCGCTGCCGCGCCAGGCCAGAAGGCCAAGAGCGATTGCAAACGCAGCCAGTGCGAGCGCCCTTGGTGAGGGCCCCGCGCCGGGATCGAGTTTGCTGGATCTGCCTGCCATCAACCGCTCCTGAATTCTCCGGCTATCCGGAGTCCAGTCATGGTGATAGCCGCCCGCCCGTAAATTTGTCTTTAACGGGCGGAGCTTCGATAATCAGGAGACCGCAAGCTTAGCGGCGGTATTTCTGGAGCCGCGTCGTCCGCAGTCCCTTCACACCATGACGGGAATACAGCTTTTCCCAGCCTTCGAATTCCTCGTCCGTCAGGTTGTAGCGGTCGCACGCGGCTGAGCGCGAAAGCAGGCCGCCCGAGACGGCTGCGACGACTTCTGCCTTGCGGCGCGTAACCCAGCGCGAAATGCCGGGCGATGGCAAGTCTGCCAGGGTGAGCATCTGCCCGTCAGGGCCTTTGACGCTCGTCAGTTTTGCGTTCTGCGTATCCATATCCACACACCATCTGCTTCGGTAATGCCACGACCCGACTGCTTCGGACCCTCTGGCAACAGGCTTACACGAGCGGATTTAAGCTCACGCATAAGCGGACGTGTTAGTTTCGCACCGCGCATTAGGGGGATGTTCGCAAACCTGTCCCGCACCGGGACAAATCACCGATTCCGCCGGATTTTCTGCAGATTGGATTAAAAAAAGTTCAGGTCAGAAGGACTAGCGCGTCATTGTCGCGCGCCTGCGCGGCATGCCTGCGAAGCATGGTGAGGAACATCTCATCGCCGCGCTCGGTCTGCTTCACTAGCATGGCCGCGCCGAAGGCGACCGACATGCCATAGAAGGAATACCAGCGATAATGATCGTACAGGTCCTCGAAACTGTAGCTGGAGATGCCAGCCTCTATGAGGCGCGCATGATAGTAACGCAGCAATGCCTGCTCATGCTTCGGGCGTTCCTCGCGCGTCAGCCCGGCCCCGATGAAATAGGCGACATCATTGGCCGGGGCACCTTTGGCGGCTGTCTGCCAGTCCACCAGGGCAATCGGCTTCGGTGCGCCCGGCTTGCCGAACAGCATGTTGTCGAGCCGGAAATCATTGTGCGTCAGCGCAAACGGGCCAGGATGCACTTCGCCCCAGCGCGGCAGCGCAGCCGAATAGGCATCACCGACCTCAATCACGTCTGTCGTCAGCTGCGCCGCATAACGCGCCTTGAACCCGGTCCACAAGTCGGCAACCTGCTCTGACGTCAATACGGGTGGCGGCGAGGTTTCAGAGCCCTGAAGCCAGTCATGCTGATCAAGGCTCTCATCTCCCCAGTATGCGGCGTGCAGGACCGCGGCAGAAGCCAGGGCCAACTCGGCCTCGGCGACCGAGCATCCCTTGAGCTGGTCACCCTGTTCGGAGGGCGCCATGTCTTCCATGATCAGGGCGAACCGGTTCGTCGCTTCGTCATAGTCTGTGTAATAGGCCGCCGGGGTGATCTTGCCTGCCACTTTCGGGAAGGTGCGGTAGAACATGACTTCGCGCTTGTAATGGCCGAGCATCGCAGCCGTCGCGAGACTGGCTTCACTGCCTGACGGGAACTTGCCGACCAGCGTGTCCGGCGCATCGTCACCCTTGCGGGCATAATCGAATACGAAGCGGACATTCTCACCGATCTGGCCCGTGCCAATCGCCTTGGCCGTCAGGCCTTTGACGCCGGCATCGATACCGATGGTTTCAAACAGGTCGTTGAACCATGCTGGCGTCAGTTCCAGCGGGTTACCGTCGAGTCCCGGACGGGTCATATATACTACTCCCTTGTGGCGCCGTTTTCCGGTGCATCATTTTCTTGTTCTGGTTCTTGTTGTTTCGTGGCGGACTTTCCCGTGAAGCGGGAGACCCAGCCCATGCGTTCTTCGGCCGTGCGCAGTGACTTGTCGAGCGCGGCCATGGTGAGCGCGAAGTCGCCGCTGGTTTCCTTGCGCCAGGCGCGTTCGGTTCGGCCGATCACGAACGCGATGGCCAGCACTTTCAGGCCGAGCGGCGCGCCGCTGTCATCATCCAGACCCGCAGAGGCGAGCGCCCAGCGCGCCGACGCAGCGCGGGCCGCTGGCAGGCGCAACAGGATCGACGGCTGGGCTTCGCGATAGCGCAGAAGCGACTTCAGTCCGTCGCGATAGTCTTCCATCGCCTCGAAGCGCAACATGATGACTTCAAACAGGCGTTCGCGTGGCAGGTCATCGGTTGCAATGGCCTCGGCGGACATGGCCCGGTCGAAATGCGCGTCGACCGCATCGGCCAGCGACTCGCGCGTCGCGACACCATGGAAATCGTTGAGGGTGAGCCCGGCCTTTGCCGCAATCTCGCTAAGCGTGAGTTCGGGCCAGGGCTTCGTGGCGGCGAGATCGAGCGCGGCGAGCATTCCCTGCTCGATGATACTTGTCGTTCGCGCCATGACCTCTCCTGCGTCAGTCCTTTTGGCGAGAGAGGTCCCGTTCGCGGTTGGCAGCGGCGCGCAGGGCCTTTCTCATCAGGACCGCCATCCCACCCTCATCCATGAGGATGTCAAGGGCGGCCTGGGTGACTCCGTTGGGTGAAGTCACTGCTTTACGCAGGGCGTCCGGGGCTTCGTCGGTGGATGCCATAAGGGCAGCTGCGCCTTCGACAGTGCGGCGGGCCAGCCGAGCGGACAGGTCTGCCGGCAGGCCTTCGGCCTCGCCCGCCATCGCCATGACTTCAGCCAGCAGGAAGACATAGGCCGGGCCACAACCTGATACGCCTGCCGCCGCCGAGATAAGCTTTTCGCCTATCGGGCCTTCCACGACACCCAGTGGCAGGAGCAACTCGGTTGCCAAATCAATGTCGCCAGGATCAGCGCCCTGCGGCGCGGTAGTCACGGTGACACCCTGCCCGATGGCGCCCGGTGTGTTGGGCATGGCCCGCACCACGCGGATCGACTCGAATGACGCCGCCAATTGCTTGAGCAGGACGCCGGCCATCACCGAAACGACGAGCGTATCGGGGCCAATAAGTGGTGAAGTGTCTTCGATGGTGGAGGCGAAGACTTGCGGTTTTACCGACAGAACGCCGAGACCTTCGGGCGCAGGTTCCGGGTTGAGCGTGATCTTGCCAGCCGCCGCCCAGCCGGACACTTCGTCCGAAGGTCTCGGCGTGACGATGATGATTTGTGATTGGGTCCCGGCGGCCAGCCAGCCGCGCACAAGGGCTGCGCCCATCCGTCCGGCGCCGATCAGGGCAATGATCGGTGCAGGCATTCTCTAATTCTCCGTGGAGGCAGTGTCAGGCTTCGCCGTGGGTTTCGAACATCACGGCTTCGATCGCTTCGCGCGGTGACTTGCCAGCCCAGATCAGGAAATTGAAAGCAGGCACGAACCGGTCTGCCGCGCTGATCGATGCCGCAATCGCGGCGCGGGCTTCGCCCGGCGAGACTTCATCGCGGTCGAGCATCGAGAATGTGTAGCGGAAAATGATGACGCCTTCGTCGGCCCAGTAATCAAAATGACCGAGCCAGAGGCGTTCATTCGCCATCATGATGAGTTCAGCAATCGCCGCGCGGCGCGCAGGCACCGGTTTCACATCAAGCGTCATCGAATAATGGATAGCGGAGGGATCAGGGCGATAGGCAAACAGCGCGCCCATGTCGCCCCACTTGGTTTCCGCCACGGCCTGGATCGTGCCGTCCTCGTCGCGGTCGTACTGCCATCCAGCCGTTTCGAGGGCTTCTTCGACCCGCTCAAGCGGATCAGGCAGATCGATCTCGGCGCGGGAGAGATCAAGGCTCATACGGTTCCCCTTTCGGTCGCTCGTGCACGGTGCAGGATTCGCACGAGGACGCCAAGGACCACTAAGCAAGCGAGCGGACGCGCGTCCACCCGGTTCTGCAGGCTTTGTTGCTTATTCCTCAGCTTTTGCCTTTTTCGGCTTCGCCGCTGCTTCCAGTTTTTCGATACGCGCTTCGAGCGCTTCGACGCGCTCAAGCGCGGCTGTGGCGAGGGCTTTCAGGGCCTCGACTTCGTCGCGTCCGGCCAGGTCCATGTCGGCGATCAGGGCCCGCACACGCGACTGGGCGGCGGTCTTGGCCTCCTCGCCGGCGGCGCGGGCAGCGCCCATCACGCCAGTCATCAGACCGGCAATGTCATCGAGCAGTGGATTTGTGTTCGCCATGAGGCTACTCCTTCGCGCGGGGGCGGCTGGGCCATGATTGGCAGCTGCCTAACAGATAGGACGCGTTCCAGACAGGGAAAAGACGCCGCATGACAGACCTCCTGACACTGATCGCCCTGCCCATGGCAGCCGGCGGCCTGCCTTTTCCGGAATTCAGCCCGGCGCTGGTCTCGATCGACTTCGGTTTTGTGGGCCTCGGCACCTTTCACCTGCGCTGGTATGCCCTCGCCTATATCGCCGGCATCATGCTGGCCTGGCAGTACGCAACGGCGCTGATCAACCGGCCGGCCATGTTCGGCGGTACCAGTCAGGCGACAAAAGACGATCTCGACGACACCATGTTCTGGATCATCCTCGGGATCATCCTCGGCGGACGGTTCGGCTACGTCCTCTTCTACATGGTCCCCTACCAGCAGGATGTAATCGCGGCGAACCCGCTGAGCGTGCTGAAGATTTGGGATGGCGGTATGTCGTTCCATGGCGGCCTGATCGGTGTGACGCTGGCCATCGCGATGATTGCGCGCCGGCGGAAGCTGAGTCTTCTACCCCTGGGCGACATTGCTGGCGTCGTGGCGCCGATCGGCATCATGTTCGGGCGGCTGGCCAATTTCATCAATGCCGAGCTCTATGGTCGCAAGACAGACAGCGCGCTCGGCGTGATCTTCCCGGAAGGCTATGTCCCCGGCTCGACTCCGTCGGCCTATGACTGGGTTGCGAAGCAATGGGTCTATACGGGCCACGAATTCGCTCGTCATCCGAGCCAGCTCTATGAAGCCGTACTGGAAGGCCTACTGCCGGTGGTCGTGGCATCGCTCCTGATCTGGAAATTCGGCGCATTGAAAAAGCCCGGCCTGATCGCGGGCCTCTTCCTGCTGATGTATGGCACGGGCCGCTCCGTGGTCGAGAATTTTCGCCTGCCGGACTCCTTTGCCAGCAACCTGCCATTCGGCCTGACCATGGGCATGATCCTGTCGGCACCGATGTGGATCGGCGGCGCGTGGCTGGTTTGGAATGCTCTCAAGCCAAAGCCGCTTCACTCACCCGACTAGACTGACATGACCCTTAAAGAGCGCCTCATTCGCCTGATTGAAACTGGCGGCCCAATTCCGGTTTCGACCTATATGCAGCTTGCCTTGCACGACCGGCAGGATGGCTATTATGCGACGCGCCCCGGCCTTGGGCGCGACTTCATCACCGCGCCGGAAACGAGCCAGGTATTCGGCGAATTGCTGGGCCTTTGGGCCGTGCATGAATGGCAGGCGATGGGGTCGCCAGACGCCTTCTGCCTGGTCGAGATCGGCCCAGGTCGCGGCGTGCTGATGCAGGACGCCCTGCGCATGGCCTTCGTCGCGGGTGGCAAGCCATTTGCCGATGCGATGCAACTGGTACTGGTCGAAGCGAGCCCGGCGCTGCGCGACGTGCAGGTGGAACGGCTCGCGATCTACGAACCACAATTTGCCGAGCAGGCGTCCGAAGTGCCGGACCTGCCGACCATTATCCTCGCCAACGAATATCTCGACTGCCTGCCCGCGCGCCAGTTCCGGCGCGACGGGGAGGAATGGCACGAATGTGTCGTGGGCCTTGATACAGACGGCGCGCTGGCGTTCGGCCTCGCAGCTGACGGTCGCGCAGCGCCCGAAGGCGCGGCAAAGTCAGCGGCCTGCGTGGAAGTCCAGACCGGACTCGACATTCTCGTCGCCGAACTCGCGACGCGGGCCGCGAAGGGCGCGCCCGTGCACGCGCTGTTCGTCGACTATGGTCCGGTCGATGCAGCGCCCGGCGACTCCCTGCGCGCTTTCAAGGACGGCGTGCAGGTCTCGCCGCTTCACGCACCGGGCGAGACGGACCTCACCGTGGACGTGGATTTCGGGCGGCTGAAACGGCTGGCCGAAAGTGCGGGTCTCGATGTGACCGGACCGGTGCCGCAGGGCATGTTCCTGCTCGGCCTCGGCGCGCAGGCGCGGCTCAACCAGCTCGTGAAAGCAAACGAGGACGATGGTGACGTGATCTTCAGCGCCGCCCAGCGCCTGATCGACCCGAAAGACATGGGCGAGCGCTTCAAGGCGATCTGTATTTCCAGCAAGGGCCTGCCCAAACCGGCAGGATTCTAGGCGGGCAGCTTGATCGCGTTGGCATCGTCCAGCAACACAACGGTCGGGGCATGCTGGCGGGCCTTTTCGGCCTCAACGCTGGCAAAGGCCGCAATGATCACTTTGTCGCCCACGGCGAAGTGACGCGCAGCCGCGCCGTTGACGCCGATCGTGTGCGAGCCGCGCGGGGCTTCGAGCGCATAGGTCTGGATGCGCGCGCCATTGGTGACGCTCCAGATGTCCACACGCTCGTGCGGCAGGATGCCGGACGCGTCCAGCAGGTCCTGGTCAATCGAAACGGAGCCTTCATAGTGCAAGTCACACTGGGTGACGGTGGCAGAATGAAGTTTGGCTTTCAGCATGTTGAGCAACAAGATGCGCCCTCCCGGCGATTAGACAGCGTGGCGAATATGCTCATAATGAGTGTATGGGGTTCTGCTGCCCCGTCGGCAATGGGTTTATTGCATTGCAGCATACGTTCGGTAAAGCGCAATCTGCAATGGGCCGTGCACCTGTGCTCCAGTATTCAATACAATATTGAGGGCGAATACACGTGATGCCCGAATATTCGGGAAATAGCTCGCCTTGACCGCGCAACCCTATTACCGTTCTGTTAACCACACGACGCACGCTCAGGGGACGACGGCAATGAAGTACAGTCAGATCAGCATTCTCGCACTCACTCTTGTTCTGGCAGGCTGTGCCTCGCAACAGGTCGAGCCGGGCGGCTCGGCGCCGCAATCTGAAGTTCCTCCACCTCCGCCGCCCCCTCCTCCTTCACCCGTGTATGAAGAGGAGGAAGCCGCAGGGTATCCACCGCGTCCCATGGTCGGTTCGGGTGGCCCCAGCCGCGGATTGCCAGGCGGCGACGACGATTTCGATATCAACGATCTGCCGCCCACCGCCGCTGGCGCACCATCCCCAACGCCGCGCCGGTCCACCGGACGCGCCGTCAGCAACGCCAAACCGGCCAAGGACTATCTGCCGTTCATTGATGTGGCGATAGACGAGAACGCCCTTTACTCAGAATACGGACTTATGTTGCAGGACCGCTATACGCGCATCCAGATCGTCACCCTCAAGCCGGATGCCTATGACATAGAGGGCGTCTCCTCCGGCGCGCGTAAGGAGCCGCTCGACACGCGCAACTATAACAAGGAAAGCCGCAACTGGCTGTCACGCATGATGGGCTCGCGCAATGTCACGCGCACGCTGATCGCCGAGTTCGATGTCACCAAGCCGGACATCAAGGCGACCAAGGCGCTTTTCTCGGCAACCTTCTCGTCCGACAGCAGCGAAGGCGAATCCTGGACAACCAATGAGAGCATCGCTCTCTATGCCACGCCCTATTTCAAGGTCGGTCCGAATACGACGATCGAAGGCCGGTTCCGCCTTCAGCTCTCCGATGAGCGTCAGGGGAGTGCCGGGGCCAACGTGATGGGCGCGCTGACGACCGCCGCCAACCTGATCGCACCGACCTCGACATTGGTAACATATTTCAACCAGCCGCTCATGCTCGAAGCATCGAACTTCCTGAACACGTCCTCGACCACGCTGTTCGGCCAGTCGATTACCGAGCAGTCGACCAGCGCCTTCTCGGTCAAGTCATGGAGCGATACGCCGATCCTAGTTGTCTCTGCTGAGCTGCCGGAAGCGAGCAATATCAAGCAGACCAAGGGCAAGGGCGCCATCGGTCAGTGGGCAGTCTATCTCGATCAGCCGATTCCCTCGATTTTCACCGCAGCCACGTCCGACTATGACGGTCAGATGCCGGACTATACCGGCATCCCGTCTGGCGACATCCTGGCCTTTGAAGTAGGTGAGGACCTGACGGTATATGACTATATCTTCTCGCGCCTCGACCTGGCCGACCGGATCGCCAGCCTCAACGACACAGCCGACGCAGACACAGCTCGCCTGATCTGCAGCCGGATCGAACGCGGCATGTCGGAAATCGGGTTCACGAGTTTTGATGCCGCCGCCGCCGTATGGGCCGCGTCCGCCAGCGACCAGTTCAACTTTGCCGCCCAGACCGCCCTGCAACAGGAAGGCATCTGCGAGGGCATGGACCGGTGGCACGCAATGGGCGGCTGAGGCCACCTGGTCGGGGAGGGACTGGACTGCGCACGGAACGTAGCCCCGGACGTGCACACGCGAATACTTCCCTTTTTATTTGTCAGGGGCGCTGGACAGAAAGATTAACTAAAAGTAAACGTCACCCATGGGACCGGGGACGAAACGTGCGAATACAAGATGTTCAGGACGCGCTAACTGCGCTGCGTACACGGTGGACGGCACCGGGCCATAGCGCGCGCTGCGTCTATGGCGTGTATCTCGCGGCGGGTCATGACCTCCCTGGAATCGCGGTTTCAGACAGCGGACTCCTCTTCATCGGCAAGACCGAAACCGGCACGTCACCGCAGGATCATTTCGACCCGCCCGGCAGAAACAGCGGCACCAGCACCGAACGCCGGACCCTCGGCGCCCTGCTGCGAGAAGACCTCGACCTGACGGCGCAGCCAGGATCGTTCGACATCAACAGCGGGAACGTGTCGAGCTTTTGTTTCTCCCGGACAGGCGAGGCGCGCCTGTCCGACTGGATCCGGGCATCGCTGCTCGTGTCGCGCTTACCGTTCTCCGGCGACGTGGCGTCAGTAAAATCCCTGCTTGTCCGCCATCTCGAGCCGCCGCTGAATATCACCAACTGGCATAATCCACAGCGCGACCACATCATGAACATGCGCCGAATCTGCGCCGAAGAGGCCCTTCTCTGCCTCGACTGACGCGGCGCTTGGGTCCCCGCGAGCGGGCCGATGTAGGCCCCATCCATATTTTCAAATCGGACACCGCGTGCCACGCAGGCATGCTCGGCAGCGGCAAATTGGTGTCGGCCTATTCCCGGACGAAAGGGCCGCATCTGGCTCCCAGCAGGCACCACGATATATGTGAGCCGGAATACAAATGGCCCTCGATATCGAGCCCGCAAGCGGGAATGCACCGGTCGTCCGCATCGGTTTGATCATCGCCCTCGCGATCGTCTTACAGGGCGCCCTGCTCTGGCTTCTGGCCGATAGATTGGGAATGCGCGCCTCATACGCAATGCTGATCGCATTCCTGGCTGCCATTGCAATCGGCTATCGCGCTTGCGACCATTTTGACGTCCATCCCGAACGTTTCCGCGGAAAGGCCAGCCCCGGCTTCGGCCTGACGGCCTGCGCAGGCGCCTGCATCAATGCACTGGTTTTCACCATGATGACCGATGTGTTCGGCGCCAGCCGCTGGCTTGCATTTTCTGTCGCCACATTGGTGCTGCCTCCGGCCCTGTTCGTATTGGCAAACAGTCTGGCCGGATCGGGCGATGAACGACCGGACGCCTGTTGGCATTCGCCTGCTCGTCTGGCCCGCCATCTTTTTTGCTGCGGCAGCGGCTTACACGCTCATCTTTCACTATCAGGCACCCCATTTTCGATGATTGGGAACTCGTACCCGTCTGGAGAGACGTACAGACAGGTTCACTCGAACCCGCACGCTTATTTGTCCAACATGGCGGCCATTGGGTCGCAAGCGGCTATGTCGTGATGCTTGCGAATGCTGAGCTGATAGACATGGCCCATTGGCCTGTCGTCACCATCAGCCTGCTCATTTCCGGAATTGGTTTTATTGGCCTGTTCGATATCCTGCGCCGCACGCTATCCGAGCTGGACGAGATGCGATCCCTGCCCCTGGTCGCCGCGTTCGCGGCCTTCATCTATTTCTCGCTTGATCAAAGCGAAAACTGGCTCTGGACGTGGCGGGTCTCACTCTTTGCCAGCATAGCGGGTGTTGTCTGGTGCATCGCACTTTTGATGCGCCCGTCATTGAGTTGGGCACGTCTCGTACTCGCCTGCACCTCCGCAGCAATCGCCGTGTATGGCTTTGCCACCGCCTGGTGCCTGCTGCCCATCGGATTCTTCCTGATTGCGATTGTGCCGAATACCAGCCGCCGCCGCCGCGCCGTTGCCGCGCTGGCGGCGGCGTTGTTGTTCGGTCTGCTCTTGTGGCATTTCACGTCCGTACGCGCTGACTATACGGCGGCCATGCTGCCGGACAGGTCAGCTCTCAAAACTCTGATCGGCATCGCCCAATATGTTGCCAACTATTTCACAAGCCCGGTCTTCAGGGGCTACAAGCCCGCCGCTGCTCTCGTTGCACCGGCAGCCATTGTCCGCCGTCCTTGTCATGCTCTGGCTCACCTGGCAGCATTTCAGGACACGCCTGATCGCCTATCGCGGCGTCGTGGCCCTGATTGCCTTCAGCATGGGCGCGGCGCTTCTGACCGGGCTCGGACGCTGGGGTACTTTTGGCGCAGAACAGGCTTTTTCAAATCGCTACATCACGATATCGAACTTTGCCTGGCTGGGCGGCATTGTCGCGGCACTGATCCTGTTGCCGAAACTCAACAGGAACATGCGGGCCCTGTTCCTGTTAGGCCTGATCGGTTTCACGACCGCCAAACTGGTCAACAATGTCTCGGCCTACAGCATGCGCGGCTCGCCATGCGCGTGAACGCCGCCGCCTGCGAGCTGGCGCCGCATACGTCTGATACACCGGAAGAGGCGATGCTCATCCTGTCAGCGCCGCAACAGGCGATCGCGTCGAGACTGCGCATGTTGGAAGCGGGCGAAGTAAGCCTGTTCCGGCCCGCCGCCGTCAAGCACTGCAAGGCGCGGAGTGACAGTCCACGAGACGCACCTAGCGTGAAACAGTAAGGGCGGCCCGCGGGCCGCCCTTTGAAACCATTATGTATCCAGGAAGCTGCGCAGCTTGCGGCTGCGGCTCGGATGCTTGAGTTTTCTCAGCGCCTTGGCTTCGATCTGGCGGATACGTTCACGCGTCACACTGAACTGCTGGCCGACTTCTTCCAGCGTGTGATCGGTGTTCATGCCGATGCCGAAGCGCATGCGCAGCACACGTTCCTCACGCGGGGTGAGCGATGCGAGCACGCGGGTGGTGGTCTCGCGCAGGTTCGACTGGATCGCGGCATCGACGGGCAACAGTGCCATCTTGTCCTCGATGAAGTCGCCGAGGTTTGAATCCTCGTCGTCGCCAATCGGTGTTTCTAGACTGATCGGCTCCTTGGCGATTTTCAGCACCTTGCGGATCTTCTCCAGCGGCAGGCCCAGCTTTTCGGCCAGCTCTTCCGGCGTCGGCTCGCGGCCGATCTCGTGCAGCATCTGGCGCTGGGTGCGGATGATCTTGTTGATCGTCTCGATCATGTGCACCGGGATACGGATCGTGCGGGCCTGGTCCGCAATGGACCGGGTGATCGCCTGACGGATCCACCAGGTGGCATAGGTCGAGAACTTGTAGCCGCGACGGTATTCGAATTTGTCGACGGCTTTCATCAGGCCGATATTGCCTTCCTGAATCAAATCCAGGAATTGCAGGCCGCGATTGGTATATTTCTTGGCAATCGAGATCACGAGGCGGAGGTTGGCTTCGACCATTTCCTTCTTGGCAATACGCGCTTCGCGCTCACCCTTCTGGACGGTCTGGACCAGCACCCGGTAATTATCGATCGGAATGCCGATTTCCTGGGCAATTTCCGAAATCTCGCCGCGCACGTCTTCGATGTCTTCTGTCTTGCCGTCGACGAAGCGTTTCCACTTTGCCGACAGGGCCCGGACGCGGTCGCTCCACTCCGGCTCCAGTTCGTGGCCGAAATAGTTCTCGAGGAATTCCTTGCGCGGCACGCCATGGGCGTCGGCCATGCGCATCAGCTTGCCTTCAAGGCCCATCAGCTTCTTGTTGATCGCGTACAGCTGCTCAACCAGTGCCTCGATACGGGCATTGTTGATGTGAATCGTCTTCAGGCTCTCGACGATATTGTTCGAGAGTTCGTCATATTCGGCCTGTGCCTTCGGGGTCAGGTCCTTGCCTTCGAGACGGCGGTTGACGAGCTTGTCCTGGAGCTTGCGGTAGCGTCCGAACCCGTCTGCGATCTCGTCGAGCTTGGCCAGCACGCCGTCACGCAGTTCGGCTTCCATGGCCGACATAGACATCGCCGCGGCGTCATCCTCGTCGTCGTCCTCGTCGTCGTCGCTGGTTTCGCCTTCCGCGCCTTCGGCCTTCGCCTTGGCTTCGTCCTCGTCTTCCTCTTCCTTGGGCTTGGGCTCCGGCGGCGGGTTTTCCGCGCCATAGGTGGCTTCAAGGTCGATCAGGTCGCGCAACAGAATGCGCTCGTTCATCAACTCGTCGCGCCACACCATCATGGCTTCGAATGTCAGCGGGCTTTCGCACAGCCCCCGGATCATCGCATCGCGGCCGGCCTCGATACGCTTGGCAATCGCGATCTCGCCTTCACGCGAGAGCAGTTCCACGGCGCCCATTTCGCGCAGGTACATGCGCACGGGGTCGTCGGTGCGGTCAGAGCCGCGTGCGTTGCCCTTCTTGGTGACAACTTTCTTGTCTTCAATCTTGGTGAGCGCCTTGCCTTCGGCTTCGGCCTCTTCCTCGCTCTCGACCACCGCGATCCCCATTTCGGAGATCTGGCTCATCACGTCCTCGATCTGGTCAGACGTGATCTCGTCGGCCGGAAGCATGGCGTTGACTTCGTCATGCGTAATGAAGCCGCGCTTTTGAGCGCGCTTGAGCACTTTCTTGACGTCGGATGCGTTGAAGTCGACAAGCGTGACGTCGCCGTCCTTTTCATCTTCGCCTTCACCATCGCCTGCGGTGTTCTTTTTCTTCTTGGTGGCTGTTGCCATTCAAATATCTCCCATGGGAATATCCGCCGCTGCCCTGGTGGATTGCCCAAAAAACTGACCTGCGCCTTAGCTTTCGCCGACTTTTCCTGCTGCCTCGTTCATGCGGGCCCTCAGGGCCCGGCGTTCTGCGACAAGCTGGTGACGCCGGCGCCACGCTGATGGCGACGCCGTTGACTCCCCGCTCGCAGCATCCATGCCAGAGCCGGGTTCCTGCCCGTCGGAACTTCTCACCGCCATGTATTGCTCGAGGGCTATTAGCCATTCCCGTGCCTCGGGCCCATCGGCCGCTATCTGAGGCGTATCAGGATAATCTTTGAGCAATCTGGAAGCGCGCATGTTCCCTGCTTCAAGTAAATGGGCGCTCAGGGCCTTGCGGTCAATAGGTTTCCCTGCGTTCACAAAGTCGAGGATGCAGTCGCGTATCTGGCTGACGTCCGGATCGGGAAAGGCCGAGACGGCCAGCGTTTCGGCGCCGAAGTCGAGCAGGTACGGGCTGTCGACGGCGCGAACGATCGCACCGAGGCCGCGCAGCTTGGCTGGCGCGCCGCCCTTGAGCGCCGCCTGGCCGGAATCTCCTGACGCGGGATTGTGTCCCGTTCCGGGGCGTTTCTTGCTGTTATTGCTGCGATTTGCCTGGCGCACCTGCCAGAAATGATCGCGCATGCGCGCCTTGAGGTCACGCTCATAGGCCGCCCGCACGCCGGGGTGCTTGACCTGCGCCGCCGCCGTCGCGAGACGCGCCTCGAGACCGGCCTGGCGTTCGGGCGTGTCGAGCGGTTCGACGTCGCGTTCCCGGCGCCAGAGCAATTCTGACAAGGCAAGCCGGTTTTCGAGTGCTTTGGCCATCGCGGCCGGTCCGCGCTCGCGAATCAGGTCGTCCGGATCCATGCCGTCCGGAAGCAGCACGAAATACAGCGACCGGCCGGGCTCGACGTGCGGCAGGGCCCGGTCGAGCGCCCGGAAGGCGGCGCCGAGGCCGGCCCGATCGCCGTCAAAGCAAAGTACCGGTTCCGGCCCGGCGCGCCAGAGCAGCGCAATCTGGTCTTCGGTCAGCGCCGTGCCCAGCGGCGCCACGGCATGGCCGAAGCCCGCTTCGGTCAGGGCGATGGCATCCATATAACCTTCGCAAACGATCAGCCCGCCGCCTTCGCCATGGCCCAGCGCTTCGCGAGCCGCCTTGTAGCGATACAGGACGCGGGATTTGTGGAAGAGTGGCGTGTCACCGGAATTCAGGTATTTCGGCTTGGCGTCGGGCATCAGGCCCCGGCCGCCAAAGGCAATGACGCCGCCCCGCGAATCCGGGATCGGGAACATCAGCCGCCCGCGGAAGGCGTCATAGGGTTCGCCGCCCTTGTCGCTTTCCTTGGCGAGGCCCGCCTCGAGGATTTCCGCGATCGTGAAACCTTCAGACTTCAGGTGCTCGGTTGTCTTGCGCCAGTCGTCCGGCGCGAAGCCGAGCCGGTGCCTGCGCCAGGCGGCTGGCAACAGGCCGCGCCCTTCGAGATAGATCCGTGCCGCCGCGCCCTCGGAGGCTTGCAGGCAGTCCTCGAAATAGGTTGCAGCCGCCTCGCACGCCGCCTGAAGCCGCTTGCGGTGGTCATATTCCTCTGCGGCTTCCGGGCTCGCCTTGGGCAGGCTCATGCCTGCTTCCTCGGCCAGTTTCTCGACCGCCTCGATAAAGGAGAGACGCTCAGTCTCCATCACGAAGCTGATGACGTCGCCGCCCATGCCGGACGAGAAGCATTTGAAGATGCGCTTCTGGTCGTTGACGTAGAAGCTGGGCGTCTTCTCAGCAGTGAAGGGCGAGAGTCCGACCCATTCCTTGCCCTTCTTGACCAGTTTCACCTTGCGACCGATCACGTCCGAAGGCCGGATACGGGCCTTCAGTTCGTCGACGAAGCCATCAGGAATGCGGACAGTCTGGGACATTAAAGCGAGTGTAGCGCGTCGGGCCGGATTCGGGAACGCACAGAATACCGGAGAGACACGGGCAAAAAAATGGCCCCGCCTTCCGGCAGGGCCATTCCTTGAGTGCGAAATGGACTCAAACGGCGCCTTAGGCGTCGTTCAGGACCGGCGCGGTTTCCAGCTGTTCCGGCGTCATGTTGACCATCACTTCAACATTGCTGTCGCCTTGGACGACCGTGATCGCATCAAAGGCAATCACGAGGCGGTCCGCCGTTGCGCCGCCAGACATGCCATCGGTCACGACGGCATGCTTCACTGACCCGTCAGAACTGGTGATAAGGTCGGTGATACGCGTGCAACTGTCGGCGACGGCGAGTTCGGCATTGGTGCCGATCAGTTCAGACGCCAGGCGGTAATCGTCGGCACCGTCGAGCGATTCATCGACGAGTGCGGCCGAAATGGTCGGCTCACCGTCAGCATTCAGTTTCACGGCTACCGCGCTGAACGGCAGTGTGCCGAGGTCACCGGCAACACCCAGGATGCCGCCATCACGGAAACGATATGGCTCGGACTCATGTCGTTGCCGATCAGCACGTCCGCCACGGTGGCGATGGTCTTGCCATCTACACCGACGATATTGTCGCCGATCAGGTCCGAGGCTTTGAATTCGCCAGCCGCCATGACGTAGGCAGGGCGCGCCAGGACCGTTTCAGTCAGTGCCGTATTTTCGACGGTAGCGTCCGCCGTCACTGGGCCGGCATCCGCCGATTCAGTGTAGGCAGAACTGTTCGAGTCAGCTATTTCAATGGAGGCGTCGGCACCGGAGCATGCAGCCAGGGCGGCCATCAGGGCAGCGGGGGCAATGAGGTATTTCATAGGATGTTCCTTTCCTTGCGAGAACACCCATTAGACGCGAGGGGCGCGCGCAAGGTTCCGGAAAGTGCCTGCAATTTCGAGCATGAATAATCGCGCGGCGCCTGGCACGCGCAACATTTTCAAAAGAAGCAATGGGTTGCCGCGTCAGGACCGTGTCAGGGCGTCGCGGACAGCTTTGCCGGCAGTGCCGGATTCGACCATGCCCGGGAACTTGTCCTTGAGCGCCGACATGCAGCGGCCCACATCTTTCAGCTTGGACGCGCCAAGGTCCTCGACGATATCCTGGACGGCTGCATTTAGTTTGGCCCCACTGAGAGGAACCGGCAGGAATTTCTCGATGACCTCGATTTCCTCACGTTCGCGGATCGCGTCCTCGATCCGGCCAGCTGAGTCGTGTTCGCGCGCGGAGACTTCGCGTTGCGCCACCATGGTTTCGAGCACGGCGCGGACATCGGCGTCCGGGCAGCCTTCACCCACGCCCCTGCCACGTGCGCAGACGTCACGGTCACGCACAGCGCACTCGATCAGGCGCAGCGTGGCAAGTTCCACGTCGCTCGCGCCCTTTTCGGTTTCGGATTTGAGTGCCTGAACGATGCGCGCCTTCAGCGACATGGTCTCACTTGTGTCCTCTCGGCCCATGCCGCTATTGCCTTTCACATACCGCGAACGCCAGTTTGCTTGACGATGCGTAGACTCAGCCCCATTAACCGGACAAAATATCGGTCGGTTGGGTTAACGACCGGAAAACAGTCCGGAAGCAAAACGAGATATGACTAAAGACACGAAAATTCAAGCGGGCTCGCCTGCGACGGGAGCAGTTGCCCTTGCGGATGGCACAGTTTTTCTGGGATTCGGCGCAGGCGCTGCAGGTACGAATATCGGGGAGCTCTGCTTCAACACGAGCATCACCGGCTATGAGGAGATCCTGACCGACCCATCCTATGCGTCGCAGATTATTCTTTTCACGTTCCCGCATATCGGCAATGTCGGTGCAAACTTGGACGATCATGAAGAATCCTCGCCTGCCGCAGCCCGCGCGGCGCGCGGGGCGGTATTTCGCGAGCCCATCACAGCGCCTTCTAGCTGGCGTTCAACCCACCATTTCAATGACTGGCTGAAAGCGCGCGGCATTATCGGCCTGTCTGGCGTCGATACCCGGGCCATGACTCGGCTGATACGCGAACGCGGTATGCAGAAGGCCGCCATCTGCCACCAGCCGGAAGGCGGCATCGACACCGATGCGCTGATCGCGCAGGCGCGTGCGTGGAAAGGCCTCGACGATGCCGATCTCGCCGCCGATGTCGACAGCGACGCCAATTATCACAACACTCAGCAGCTCTGGCAGGCGGGCAGCGGCTATGGCGCGCTCCAGGACGCAAAGTTCCACGTCGTCGTCGTCGATTTCGGCGTGAAGAAGAACATCCTGCGCAACCTGGCCAGCGTTGGCGCCCGCACGACGGTCGTGAATGGCGATGCAACAGCAGCACAAATTGCGGCGGTCAAGCCGGACGGCGTGGTCTTCTCGAATGGCCCGGGCGACCCGGCCGCTACGATCCTGCGTTCAGGCGACATGATCCGCGATGTGATTGCCAGCGGTACGCCAATCCTCGGTATCTGCCTCGGCCACCAGCTGCTCGCCCTCGCCCTCGGTGCAAAGACGATGAAAATGGCGCAGGGCCACCATGGCGCGAACCATCCCGTGAAAGACATCGCGACCGGCAAGGTCGAGATCGTCTCGATGAACCATGGCTTCACGGTTGATCCGGCCACGCTGCCAGCGGGCGTCGAAGAGAGCCATCGCTCGCTATTCGACGGAACGAATTCCGGCCTCAGTGTCGCAGGCAAGCCGATCATCTCGGTTCAGCACCACCCTGAAGCCTCTCCTGGCCCGCAGGACAGTTTCTACCTGTTCGCGCGGTTCGCCGGACTGATGGAAAGCCATCGCGGGTGACGCCTCCGGTACGTACCGGGCTGCCCGGTGCGTCAGACCCCATCTATACCCCCATCCCGGTTCCCGAAGACAATCGCCTTGCCACCATTGCCGGCGACATCGCGGCACAAGGCTGGAGCTGGCAACCTGACTTCCTGCCTGACGACCTGACGACCGCCCTGAGATCCGAGATTTTCGCGCGCGATGCCGAGCAGGATCTCCCAATGGCGGGGATCGGACGGGAGGACGCCTTCCAGCTTGATCGCTCGGTGCGCCTCACCCGCATTTCCTGGATGGACGGATCGAGCCCCGCACAGCGGGCGTTCTTCGACTGGGCCGCACCGCTTCGGAGAAGCCTCAACCGCGCCTTGATGATTGGACTGTTCGACTTCGAGTCCTGCTTTGCGGTCTATCCAGAGGGCGGCTTCTATGATCGCCACCTCGACAGTTTCGAGGGCGCCCGAAACCGGGTCTTGTCGCTAATCGTCTATCTCAATGAAGACTGGGCGGACGACAAGGGCGGCGCTCTGGTCATCTGGCCGGAACGCGCCAGCGAGACAGATGCGCCATCGGCCCGCCTGTTGCCCCACGGCGCGGGCGTGGCGTTCATGCTGTCAGAAACCGTGCCCCACGCGGTCGAAGTCACACACGCGCGGCGCTACGCAATTGCAGGCTGGTGGCGCGTCAACCAGTCCGGCGACACCCGCATCGATCCGATAAGCTAGCGCAGGCCGCGCAACAATTTCTCGAAGGCGTCGAACAGCGTATCCGCCGTAATACCGGGGTCCTTGCGCGTCAGGGCAAAGCCAGCGCCATTCAGGGCGTTCAGCAGCATGACCGACAGGGGCACGACCCCTTCTTCGCTGATCAGGCCTTTCCGGGCCAGGTAGCGCATGCCCTGTTCCACATTGTTGCGGCCAAGCCGGTCATCGTTTTCCTGCCAGCGCGCGAGGCCCATGACGGCGCGCCCGTCGATCAAGACAATCTGTTGGTAGGCCGGGGTGGCGGCCCACTTGAAATAGGCCCGGGTGCCGGCGAGCATGGCCGCATACGGGTCCTCTTTCGATCGACCCGCCGCTGCGGCTGCGCGGGCCTCTAAATCCATCTTCAACTGAAGTGACTTCCACACTTCCAGGAATAAGGCTTCCTTGCTGGCGAAATGGTGGAAAAGGGCGCCCTTCGTGGTACCGGCCGCTGCGACGATGCTTGAGATGGAGGCGCCAGCATAGCCTTCCGTTTCAAACTGTTGTCGCGCCGCATCGAAAATGGCGCGGCGGGTTTCACCAGCTTGTTCCTGTGTTCGTTTTGGCATGGGGATTTCTTGTATTGAACGTCTATCATACCAGTGGTATGTAAAACTTACAAATGGGTGCGCCTCATCCGTTGAATTTGAATAAAAGCAGGCTGGGTGGGGACCCGTACAGGCTTGCCGATGGTGGACGAGATGGCCGCTCCGTTTCCTTTTCAGGATACCGGGGCGGCCATTTTCGTTTCGACATGGCGGAAGCACCTTA
>NZ_JBDNGN010000169.1:0-2515 GCF_041689225.1 Hyphomonas sp.
GCCAACATGGGCCGCAACAGCCCGGCGAAAATCAAGCGAATACGAAACTGCCATCGACAAATCCTCCTGCCGAATAGGAGAATCAGAGTTCGAAGCAAAAGGGAATCCCTCACGATTCCTTTTGTCGCGGATGTGCTTTAGGACGATTTCGAATTGAGCGAAGCGTACTTGTCGGCGAGGCCGTCAGCCGTCTCGCGGGCCGCATCGATCGTATCAGCAAAATCGGCGAGTTCGGCATCGATCGGCGCGGTGTCCATATCCATGTCATCGCGGGCCGCCACCGTGCTGAGGGCGCTCTGGAAATTGCGATAGGCCATCTGGGCACGCACAAGGGCGCGCTCGTAGCTCATCACGTCGGCGCGGGAGGCGGCATCGCTATCCGGACTGCGGAGGATGACGTTTGCCTCATCAGACACATTGGCGAGGCCAGAACGGGCCGACTGGGCGTCAGCCGAGATGCGCGAGAGGACGAGCGACGGCGCGTTCTTGTCGGCACCGATGCGCGAGGCATAGTTTTCGACTGTCGAATCGCGTCCGTTAATCAACGTATCGGCGAGGCCGGCAAGGCCGCCTGACGCCTCGACCCAGCCCGACTTGACCGCCTCGTCACAATATTCACCTGAAACCTTGCGCAGGACCGACTGGTTATGCGAGAGCCCGCTAAGAACTGTCACCTGCCCCGGAACCATGGATACGGTTGCGCAACCGCCCAGAAAGAATAGGGATACTGTCAGTACTACGCTACGCATCAATCCGCCACCTACACACGTGTTCGGGTCTCCACCCGTAATAAGTCTTACGAATGGTAATTAGCCAAGTCCAGTCATTGTTCCCAGACTGGCTGAGAAATAGTGAAGAACGCATGAATAAACGCCACACCCGCCGGACATTGTATCCGAGACACGAATCCCGGCGCAGCGGGCGCCTGCGCGTCTCGGACGTGCACGAAATCTACTGGGAAGAATCGGGCAACCCGGACGGCGTTCCGGTGGTTGCCCTTCATGGCGGACCTGGCGGCGGATCGAATCCCGAAATGAGACGGTTCTTCGACCCGGCGCGGTACAGGATTTTCCTGTTTGACCAGCGCGGGTGCGGCCGCTCGACCCCGCATTCGGAACTGCGCGAGAACACGACCTGGGACCTGGTCGACGACATGGAGACGCTGCGCGAGCATGTCGGCGTGAACCAATGGGTCGTTTTTGGCGGTTCATGGGGTTCGACTCTGTCGCTCGCCTATGGCGTGACGCATACGGAACGGGTCCTCGGAATCATCCTGCGCGGCGTGTTCCTTGTCTCGAAGGCCGAGATCAGCTGGTTCTACCAGTCCGGTGCCAGCCGCCTGTTCCCCGATTCCTATGACCGCTATGTCGCCCCAATTCCTGAATCGGAACGCGGCGACCTGCTGAATGCCTTTCACAAGCGCCTGATCGGCAGCGACAAGAACGCCCGGATTGAAGCGGCGCGGGCCTGGGCCCGCTGGGAAGGCGAGACCCTGTCGATCAAGGGACCGGTGACGACGCCGCCGCGCTTCAACGAGGACGATTTCGTCGACGCCTTCGCGCGGATCGAGTGCCACTATTTCATCAATCGTGGCTTCTTCGCGCATGATGCCTGGCTGCTCGAGGAGGCCGAACGCACCTTGCAGAACGTGCCGGGCGTCATCGTCCACGGGCGCTATGATGTGGTGACACCGCTGTCGACGGCCTGGGCACTGTCCAAGGCCTGGCCAAGAGCCGACCTGCACATCATTCCGGACGCCGGACATTCCTCGATGGAGCCAGGCATTGTCGACAAGCTGATACAGGCCACGGACGATATGGCGGAACACTTCCTGCCCGCCGTCAAAGCCTGACCCCTGCGCCTGTGAGGGCGCTTTGGGGTGGGGTGGGTGTCCTGAGGCGAGGTATGTGTCAGGTGTCGGGAATTTCGACTCCGTATTCCCGGCGCAGGCCGGGATCTCGTGAAGCACGTCCGGACAGGATGGCCTGAGGCCCCGGCGTTCGCCGGGGACACGGAAGTGGGGTGTCTGTCAGCGCGAACCTGAGCCGGCCCGAGACAGGTGCATCGAAAACACCCGAAGGATGTCCGAAAAGGTCATCCGAAAACTGAATGATCACGAGACGGCCATTCCACATCACGCCCCACAGCATTTGGCCGCCCGGGCCACCTGCGGCGCGGAACCATGCCTTCAGGCGCTGGATGCGCCAGAAGATAAGCGGCCAGATGGGAGGCAGGTACCAGGGCAGGCCCGGCATGGGCGTGAGGAGGCTGAAGGCTGGCATCGCGGCGCATTGGACACCGGGTACGGCAAGGGGGTGGATAGGTTGGTCAGGCGGCGTGCCTCCCTCTCCCTTGGGAGAGGGACCGAGGGTGAGGGGAAATACCCGTGCCGCCTGAACGCCCGGCGTGTTTGGAGAGGTAAGTGCCCCCTCACCCTCAACCCCCTCTCCCGGGAGGGAGGGGGTATAGTGATGTCCGATAAAAAATAATCTCGTTTGAACATACTTTGATATAA
>NZ_JBDNGN010000170.1:0-2818 GCF_041689225.1 Hyphomonas sp.
CCCCTGCCCACCGCGCCCCTGCCCACCGCGCCCCTGCCCACCGCGCCCCTGCTCGCCCGGCTCAGCCGGCTCGACGCGGTGCTGGCCGACCCGGACGCCCATGCCCGCCCGTCTCGCCCACCGGATCGTCCGCAATCGCGGCGCAAGGGCGGCAGGCAGCGTCGCCCGCCTCGGCCCCATCCGCCCGCGCAGCCTGATGCCCGGCCGGGCCAGCCGCCCGCCGGGCAGGCCGGCGCATTCGGCCATCACCTATGTCTGCTGGGGCGCCGACGCCGCGATGGATGGCGCGTGGCAGCCCGGTCAGGCCACCACCTGAACTTTTTTTTGCATCCAGATGTGAACCGTTTTCGCGCGGCTGCGTATATAAAAGCATGCGTACCCCTGCGCATTGCATGGAGAGTCACATATGCCCCTCAAGACCAATCTGTTGATCACGGCGGCCATTGCCGCGTCCCTGTCGCTCGCGGCCTGCGAAGATGCAGCCGACAAGTCGGACTATGATGCCGCCCCGGCTGCCAAGGTCGAAATGCCGACCGAAGCGGCAACACCGCCTGCTGAACCCATGATGGAAGAGGCCGCTGTCGAAACCGGCACGATCGTCGCCGTCGCCGCTGGCAATGACGCCCTGTCCACACTGGTCGCTGCCGTCACGGCGGCTGACCTTGTCGACACGCTGAACAGCGACGGTCCGTTCACGGTGTTCGCGCCGCCGAACGACGCATTTGCCAAACTGCCAGAAGGCACAGTGGAAACACTGCTGCTGCCAGAGAACAAGGCCACATTGGCTGGCATTCTCACCTATCACGTAGTCGCAGGAGAAGTGATGGCGGCTGACCTTGTCCAGGCCATCACCGACAATGGCGGCACGTACACCATTCCGACCGTCAATGGCGCCAACCTGACCGCGGCCATCGTCGACGGCAAGGTAGTCCTGACCGATGCAGCCGGTGGAACGGCCACCGTGATCGCGACCGATATAGACGCATCAAATGGTGTGGTTCACCTGATCGATACTGTCGTCATGCCGGGCTAAGTCCCCAATTCCGGCATGATTTGTGGCCCCGCATCCCTCCCGGTGCGGGGTCATTTTTTCGCGGCCCTTGCTCCGGCGGGTTCGGCTGATACTGTCCCGGCCACACCAGATTGCTGAGGGTTGATATGATGCGCGGATTATTGCTGGCACTGTGCCTGGCACTCGTTGCCGTACCGGGATTGGCTGACGAAAAGGCTGACAAGGCCAAGGAAAAGCCACAAATCCCGGAGGCTCAGGCCTTCTCCTCCGACCATTCCCTCAAGCTGAATGGCCAGACCATCAAGTACAAGACCGTCGCCAGCGAGACCTACCTGCGCGACAACAAAGACGAGCCCACCGCCTCGATCTTCTCGGTCGCCTATGTCCGCGACGGCGTCTCCGATGCGCGCCAGCGCCCCGTCACTTTCGTGTTCAATGGCGGGCCGGGTTCGGCCTCGCTCTGGCTGCACATGGGCGCCTTCGGCCCGAAACAGGTGATCACCCCGTCCGATGCCAGAGGCGTCGGCGCCCCGCCCTACACGATCCGAGACAACCAGAACTCCCTGCTCGACGTGACAGACATGGTCTTCATCGATCCCGTCGGCACCGGCTATTCCCGCCCCCTCGGCAACAATGACGGCAAGGAATTCTACGGCGTCAATGAAGACGCCGAGAGCATCGCCGAATTCATCCGCATCTGGATCACCGAGAATGGCCGCTGGAACAGCCCGAAATACCTCGCTGGCGAAAGCTATGGCACCACTCGCGCCGCGGCCTTGACCGAAAAACTGCAGGGCGGCTGGAACGGGATCGGTCTCAACGGCGTGATCCTGATTTCCGCCATCCTCGATTTCCAGACCGGCGAATTCGCGCCGGGCAACGACACCGCGCACATTTCCTACTTCCCGTCCGAAGCCGCCATCGCCTGGTATCACGGCAAGGTCGACACGGCGAAATGGAACGGTGACTTCGACGCCTTCGTCAACGCGGCGCGCACCTATGCCATCGACACGCTGGCTCCGGCCTTGATCCGCGGCAACACGCTCGGCGCCACGCAGGAAGCCGTCATCGCCAATGAGATGAGCGCCTATCTCGGCGTCTCGGCAGAATGGATCCGGCAGGCGAAACTGCGCGTCGACCCGACCCGCTTCCGCAAGGAATTGCTGCGCCGTGAAGGCTATTCCATCGGCAGGTTCGATGGCCGCTACAAGGGCGTCGACAGCGAGGGGACCGCCGACTCGCCGGAGAATGATCCGTCAGGCTACGGAATGGACGTCGCTTATGTCACCGCCATCAACGACTACCTGACCCGCGAACTGAAGATCGACTTCACCCGCCCCTACAAGGTGCTGACCGGCGAGCCCGGTTCGAACTGGAACTGGAGCACGAATGACAGTGGCTGGCCGGAATATGTCAACGTCACGCCATGGCTCGGCAAGGGCATGCGCGAGAACCCGCAGATGAAGGTCATGCTGGCGTCGGGATGGTACGATCTTGCGACGCCCTTTTTCGGGGCCGAGATGGCGCTGTTCAAGAACGGCGTCGTGCTCGACCGGGTCGAGTTCGACTACTATGACGCCGGCCACATGATGTACCTGTCAGAACCCGAAGGCGCGAAATTGTCGAACGACGTACGCGCCTTCATCAGGTCCGGCCAATAGGCGTTAGACCTTGCGCACGATCGCAATGGTCATGCGCGCGCCTTCGACGATGACAGATTCGCCGGCAAGGATGGGGATCATCCGGTCGGCAGCTTCTGCGCCCCAGACCGAGTCGCCAACCTTGATCTGGCCGTTGCCGCCGGAG
>NZ_JBDNGN010000171.1:0-20352 GCF_041689225.1 Hyphomonas sp.
CTGCGCCATTCGGGCGAACGCCCTGAATTCGAACCTGACGCCAAGAGCCAGGTGACCCTGCGCTATGTCGATGAAAAGCCTGTCGGCGTGAACGCCGTCGTCGTCTCGACCCAGCACAAGGAGAGCGCAACACTTGAGGAGCTGCGCGAACTCGTCCGCCCAATCGTGCAGGGTGTCCTGCCCGAGGGCTGGTTCCCGCCGGAAGACAAGTTCTACGTCAATCCGACCGGCAAGTTCGTGATCGGCGGACCCGACGGCGACGCAGGCCTGACGGGCCGCAAGATCATCGTCGATACCTATGGCGGCGCAGCCCCGCACGGCGGCGGTGCGTTCTCGGGCAAGGACCCTTCCAAAGTGGATCGTTCAGCTGCCTATGCGACGCGCTATCTCGCCAAGAACGTTGTTGCGTCCGGCCTTGCCAAGCGCTGTACGATCCAGGTCTCTTACGCCATCGGCGTGTCCCAGCCCCTGTCAGTCTATGTCGACACGCACGGCACGGGCCTGGCGGATGAAGCGCGCATCGCCAAGATGCTGCGCGAATTGTTCGACCTCTCGCCGAAGGGCATTCGCGCGCACCTGAAGCTGAACAACCCGATCTATGCGACGACGGCCGCTTATGGCCACTTCGGCCGCGAGCCGGGCCTAAATGGCACGTTCACTTGGGAGAAGACGGATCTCGTCGACGAACTGAAGCGCCTGATCAACTAGGCCAATACCCGGCGCTTCGGCGCCGGGGCCTTCACATGGCGATCGTGATCTTGTCGATGCGGGCGCGTTCCTCGCCGCCGCAGACGATGCTGACCATGTCGCGCTTGGCCTTGCTGACCGGCTCATGATAACTCGCATGTCCGGGCACGGCAGGACCGCCCAGCGACAATTCGAGCGTGAGCAAGCCAGGCACGTCAGATGGCACGGGCGTCAACAGCCACGGCCGGTCATCGTCCAGCGCCACGGCCACGATCATCTTGTGAGGCCCTGGTCCAATCTTCGGCATCTGGTCCACCCAGGCTGTGGCACGTGTAACCGTTGGACAGTCTGCAATGGGTTTGGGGCTCATCATATTGCTCCAGAGCGTGCAGGCGCCGAGCGGTGCCAGCAACAGTGACAGGATGACCGGGCGCCTCACCATTTCGTCCCCACGGCGAACCAGGCGACGCTTTCATCACCTGACCCGCTGATATGGTTCGGCGACGTCGAGAGCGCGGCCGAGGCTTCGCCCGTCCAGTCGCCAAACAGGGTGAACCGGTAGCGGGTCTCATAATCGATCTGGCGGCCGCTCGGCGTCAGGCCGGCTTCGACGTCCGACTGGAGGATTTCCCCCCTGTCATCAATGCCGGTGGGCGCAAGGAAACGGATCGTGCCGGCTTCGGCCCGGCGCGGCTGTGCAACGACAAAGCTGAGCGCGCCCGGTCCGGCAGGATGGGTGGCTCCCACTGACCAGCGGCTTGTCCAGATATCCTGCGTATCAACACCCGGCAGGTTGACGCTCGCTATTTCCATGCCCGAATTCAGGGTGAGGCGTCCGAACGGGTTCCACTCGCCTTCGAGGGAATAGGCGGTCATGGCCGCCTGATCAGTTTCGCCGAAACGGTTTTGCAGGCTGCCTCCGAGCGCTGTTTCCTCGTCGGAGGCCGACGAGATGCCGGCCCGGAAGGACCAGAACCGCGCGTCGCGTCCGACGCTGACGCCGGTCAGGGAGCGTGTTTCCTCGGTGGCAGTGAACAGATCCATTGTCAGGCCGAACTCAATCTCGTGACTGACGCGCGCCCAGCTTCCACTGGTCGAGAAGGCATTGCCGATCCCCGGCTCGTTGAACAGGGTGACCACCGGGGCAAGGCGCGAGATGCCGCCGCCGCGACCGAACTCGACCTCTCCGCCGCTGAAGCTATAGGCGGCCTGGAAATTCGTGACGGGCTCTGCCTGATAGGGGGCCAGTCGGTCTTCCTGCACGCGCGGGGTGAACCAGGCAAAGGACAGATCTCCGACGGCAATGGCGCGCGACTGGCTGGCAGCCCAGTCGGCGCGGGTGTTCATGTCGACGACCCGCGATCCAAGCAAGCCTTTCGGCAGGCTTTTCGCCGTTGCTTCGGCGTCCAGACGGAAACCGCGATCATACTTGTCCTGGAAGACGAGGCCATTGAACGCCCCCGAATTGGAGGCCCAGTCACCAAAAGCGCCGCCTGACGGCGCCAGCGCTTCACCCAGACTAACGCGGTCGATTGAAATGCTGAGGGTCTGCTGGCCCTGCGGGCGGAAGGCCTCGGCAAGGTTCATGATCCCGACACCCGAAACGGAGTCGGCACCTGCCCCTGCCACCTCACCCGTGATCAGGTCGGGGCTGGCGTCGACGTAATCGTCGGCCGTATCGAGCAGGATCTGCAAGGCCAGCTCCGGATTGTTTTTCAGGTTCGGAAACGCATCCAGCAGCAGCGCGAGCGCGCCGGCCACATAGGGCGCCGAGAAGGATGTGCCGGACACACGATAGTAGTCACCGTCGGAATCGAGGTCATTCGTCGGATCGCCAGGGTTTGTTATGTTGTCATCGAGACCTGTCGTGACGACGCCCTCACCGGGTGCCATCAGGTAATAGTTCATCGCCGCATTGCCTGCGCGGTTCGAGAAATCGGAAATCTTGCGGGACGTGTCTATCGAGCCTACGGCGACGACCCGGCCAAGAGAGGCCGCCTCACCCGCAATATAGGCCGGCTCGGATGGTGTCTGACCAACGGCGTCGACCGAATTGCCCATGTCGTCGGTTCCGGCCGGCTCGGCCTCATTGCCTGCGGAGATCACGACGAGAATTCCTGCCTGGGCCGCTCGTCTCACGGCGTTTTCGAGTGTCGGGTCGGAGTCGATCTCGCCGCCCAGGGACATGTTGATGATGGTTACGCCCTGCGCAATCGCATAATCGATTGCCCTGACAAGGTTGCTGTCGGCAAACGCGCAGCCTTCATCTTGTCCCGTCCGGGCACAGCTGCCCGGCGAATCGGCCCGGATAGCGAGGACTGACGCCTCATAGGCGATCCCCTGAATCCCATTTGCCACGGTATCGTCCACCGACGTGGTGAAATCGTCCTGACGCACGGCGGCGATGACACCTGTGACCAGCGTGCCGTGGCCGCCTGTGTCTATGTCGTCCGACTGACGGATCTGCGTGATCGAATCACCGGTGACATCATAGCCAGGGCAAGCCGTACTGGCGCAGACGTCGAATGTCGTGATTGAGGCACCGATGAAGTCGGGGTGATCGGTGATCGAGCCGGTATCAATGACCGCGACCCTGATCCCCTGCCCCGTCGCGCCGATCGCATAGGCGGATGAGGCACCGATCAGGGGCAATCCGACCGTCGCGTTATACTCGCGCGTCTCGAAGGCAGACGGTTGCGCAATGGTGGCGGGGAAAGGTGGAGGTGGAGGGGGCGGAGGTGGCGGCGGAGGAGGTGGAGGGGGCGAAAGGGGTGTCACGGCGCTGCCGCCGCCTCCGCCGCCGCCTGCGCACGCCCCCAGCATCAATCCGGTCGGCACCAGCAAGGCGGCCGTCAGAACAAGCCGAATCGACGTCATGCAGTTCTTTTCGTAGCCGGCCACACTGCGCTCCTGAGTCTGTTGATGCTTACCCGTCCGATGCTGGACCGGATGGTTGGTTTACCTCGTTAGGAAAGCGTTGCTTTGCAGCATCCGGGTGTCAAGGCAGCCAAAGCGGCAGACGCCGCCTGAGTACAGTCCGGCCGGGCCTAGCACCCATCCGAGGCTGGATATTTCGGGGCGTCTCTGAGATAATAACCGTGTGGTGTGAGTCTTGCTTACCAACGACAGAATCAGAATTGGCGGGAACGGCTACGTCCATGAAAATTTATCCTGTAATCATGTGTGGCGGCTCCGGAACGCGCCTGTGGCCCGTATCCACGTCACGCACGCCAAAGCAGTTCGTGAACCTTGTGTCGGACACATCGCTGTTTCGCCAGACGGTCGCGCGATTGGCCCCTGGCGAGGATGGACTCGATCTGGCGCCGCCTATTGTCATCAGCAATGCCCGCTATCTTGACCTGATCAATGCACAGCTTGAAGCGGACAGCATTTCGCCCCTCGCCATCCTGCTGGAACCTTGTGCGCGGAATACGGCAGCCGTGGCAGCCGTCGCAGCAGACTTTGTCGGCCGGATTGATCCAAAGGGCCTGGTCCTTCTGTTGCCATCCGACCATTTCATCGGCGATCCGGGCGCCTTCCGGAAGGCCATTATAGACGCCATCGCGGTTGCCGAGGCAGGCCGCATCGTTACCTTTGGCATATCTCCCGACCGGCCCGAAACCGGCTTTGGCTATATCAAGGCCGGCGAACCGATCGGGCCGTCGGCGCATGCCGTCTCATCCTTCCGCGAGAAACCGAACCATGTGACGGCCCTCTCCTATCTGGCCGATGGCAACTATTCCTGGAATGCGGGCATCTTCATGTTTCCCGCCAACCTGATGTGCGACGAACTTGAGACCCATGCCCCGGATGTGCTTGCCAGCGTGAAGTCCGCACTGGACAAGACAAAGCCCGACGGACTGGTCCACCAGATCGACGAAGCCGCGTTTTCCGAAGTGCGCTCCATTTCGATCGACTATGCCGTCATGGAGCACACAAAGAACGCGGCCGTGTTCGGACCGCTGTCGTGCGCATGGAGCGATGTTGGCACCTGGCCAGCGGTCGGCGACCTGCAGACATCCAGCGGCCCGGTTCAACCCGTACTGATCGATGCCGAAAATTGCACGATACACTCAGAGCAGGGCACGCTGATTGCGGCCCTCGGCGTCGAACACCTCGTCATTGCAGTCCATGATGGCGCCGTACTCGTAATGTCGAAATCTCGCGCCCAAGATGTCAGCCTCGTGATAGACGCCCTGAAAGCGCGCGGCTTGACCGACAAGTTTTAACGCCAAACAGAACCGGCATGGCCTAGCCGGGTGCAGAACAACGAGCGCGTTACTTCATCGACAAGATCATCGGATACGGCATAGGAACCCAAGAGATGAACACCACAAATTCTTCTCCAGACGTTTCGTCAAAGCCGGATACCGTATTGGTTACCGGCGCCGCCGGCTTCGTGGGCTATTATGTATCGCTTGCCCTGCTTGAGCGAGGAATCAAGGTCATTGGGGTGGACAATCTCAACAACTACTATCCAGTGGCACTGAAGCTCGCCCGGCTGGAACGCCTATCGCCGCATGCCGGGTTTTCCTTTCATTGCCATGACATCTCGGATCATACCGGTCTCCTGGCGTTGCCCAACGTCAGCGATGTGGATGTTGTCATCAATTTGGCAGCGCAGGCGGGTGTGCGCTACTCGCTCGAAAACCCCTTCACCTATGCTGCATCGAACCTTATTGGACATCTGTCTGTACTGGAATTCGTGCGCTACGCACCAAAGCGACCGCTGCTCGTCTACGCCTCATCCAGCTCCGTATATGGCGCCAACACCAAAGTTCCATTCAGCGAGTCGGATCCGGTAAACAGTCCGGTTTCGCTATATGCGGCTACCAAACGCGCCGACGAGTTGATGAGCGAGTCCTATGCCCGCCTCTATGGCATGCGCCAGGTTGGACTACGGTTTTTTACCGTATACGGTCCATGGGGCCGCCCCGACATGGCATATTGGTCATTCACAGAGAAAATTCTCGCCGGCGAACCGATCAAGGTTTTCAATCATGGCCAACTGGAGCGTGATTTTACCTATATCGACGATATCGTTGCTGGTGTCGTCGCGACCGCCCTGCAACCTATGAAGCCCGTCGACGATGTGCCTCATCGGATCTACAATATCGGAAACAACACCCCGGTTCAGCTTCTGCGATTCATTGAAATCCTCGAACAGGCGATCGGCAAGACGGCGCAAATGCAGTTCGAACCCATGCAACCCGGCGACGTCCATTCGACTTATGCCGACATTTCCGCGATTACAGCAGATTATGGGTTTTCGCCATCCACACCGCTCGAGATCGGTATTCCAATCTTTGTTGACTGGTTCCGCGCATACAAAGGCTCGCGACTTTAGGGCAATCTCAGGTGAACTCGACCCGTTCCTGGGAGAAGTAGAACAGCGAGCGGGTTTCCTCGTCGATCTCATCGCTCGACACCAATAGAAGCTTCTGCATCGCGTTCTTGCGGTCTTTGAGCGCGTGGTCGAAATCCTGTTCGATCAACCGGTCGACGCCGGTCGACACCATCGCATCGCGCACTTCCATGTAGAGGGTCAGGGATCCGCCGAGGAACATGGATTCATAGGCGATCTTGCTGGCGATCTTGTCGTGGATATCAGTGTAGTGAAACTGGCGTTCCATAGTCGACTTGCGCTTGGTGATGAAGTCTATCTCGTGCCGGTAGTCCGGGTGCTTCAGGTAGTAATTCTTCAGCACGATCATGTCCGTATCGATCTGTCTCCGCATGTCATCCGGCAGATCATCGCTCAGTATAATGACGATATCGATATCCGACCCCTTGACCATCTCACCGGACGCGGAATGCTCGCGCGGTTCGTTATGAGCGAGGAAATAGGCAAGGTCGCCCGCGATGAAGGCGCACATGGAGGAGCGCACCTCGCGCGGCAGTTTCAGGAACAGCGATTTCATCACCTGCTGGGCGAGTCCGATCTTTTCCCGGCTGATCTCGCGGTGCATATTCGACAATGTGCCCTGGCGTTCGATCATCTGATCGCGCTGACCCGGCAGTCCGAAGAGCGAAAAGGACAGGAAGTCGCGCAGAATCGATGGGCTGAGCCGCACCTGATCGTCACGGGTGATGTCGAAGCGCAGATAATAGCTGGCAAAGTGAGACACATGCAGCGCGCGGCTCTGGTAGCAGGCCTGCCACAAGGCGAGCATTGGAATGTCGGGCAACTTTTCCGCCAGCTGCTTACCGATCATGGGCCCGTGCTCTCTCAGGAGCGCGGTGATCTGGGCCTCGACTTCAGTGAGATCGGGAACGGGCATCCATCAGCTTTCGGAGAGGTTGGCAAAATGTGTCTGGGCGACTTCTCGCACCTGAACGCAAGGATTTCCAGTACGATGACCGGAATTCACCCGCCTTCAAGTTCCCGGACCAGTGTCGGAACGGCGTCGGCCATGCCTGCCTGCCACTCTGGCAGCGTGACGCCGAACATGTCGGTTGTGCGCGTCATATCCAGCCGCGCGTTCAGCGGGCGCGTTGCGGGAGTGGGAAAGTCGGCCGTCAGCGCGCCGGTGACAGAAGCGGCCGGGCCGCCATGCTTCCGGCTGACCTCGAATATATGCCGGGCGAAGCTTGCCCGGTCTGTCTCGCCGCTGCCTGCGAGATGATAGGTGCCCCAGCCGGAGAAGCCGATTGTACAGGCCGTATCCGCTATCGCCAGCAAGGCAGTGGCCAGCGCAGGCGCATAGGTCGGGCAGCCGGTCTGGTCGGAGACGACCGTCACCGTTTCCCGCGTCCGGGCGAGGGTCAGCATGGTGCGCACGAAATTCCCGGCAAGGTGCGAAAAGACCCACGAGACCCGGACAATGAGGTGCTGGGCCGTAGCGTCAGCGACGGCGCACTCTCCTGCCAGCTTGCTGCGGCCATAGGTGCTGAGCGGCGCTGGCGGATCGTCCGGACAGTAGGGGCGCGCCAGCGTCCCGTCGAAAACGCAATCTGTCGACAGGTGGACCAGCGGTATGCCTTTGCGCGCGCATGCCATCGCGAGCGCACGGGGACCGTCTACATTCAGGGCGAAGGCCGCACCCGGCTCTGCTTCGGCCTGGTCCACTTTTGTGAACCCGCCGGCATTGATCACGATATCCGGCGCGTAGCGCTCAATCGCGCGGGATAGCGAGACCGCATCGCGCAGGTCGAGGTCCGGTCGACCCACATTAACCACACGGCCTGCTCCGGCATGCGCGAGGGCCTGCGCAACCTGACCTGTGCGCCCGATCACCAGAACCTTACGAGAATGCGAGTTGCTCATGCGCCCGACTGTAGGGTAACCGATCCCGCCGTGGCGATCAGACCAGCGGCGCTTTCAGCGCCTCACTCCACCGTAACGGATTTTGCTAGGTTGCGGGGCTGGTCAACGTCCGTGCCCTTGGCCACAGCGACGTAATAGGCGAGCAGCTGCAACGGGATCGCGGCCAGGATCGGCATCGCTATCTCATCTGCATCCGGCAGGCGAATCACGTGGTCGGCCCGGTTGCCGGCCAGTTTGATACCCTTGTCGTCGGACACGAGAATGATCCGGCCGCCGCGCGCACGCACTTCTTCCACGTTCGACAGCGTCTTTTCGAACATGTCGTCATAAGGCGCCACCACGACAATCGGCAGGTCTTGCTCGATCAGGGCAATTGGCCCATGCTTCAACTCGCCGGCCGCATAGCCTTCGGCGTGAATATACGAGACTTCCTTCAGCTTCAGCGCGCCTTCGAGTGCCAATGGGAAATAGCGCCCCCGGCCTAGGAACAGCACGTCCTTTGCCTTGGTCAGTGTCTGGGCGACGGCCTTGATCTCGGCCTCGGCTTCCAGCGCCTCGGTGACCTTGCGTGGCAACGATAGCAGGCTTTTGACATAGCGGGCCTCATCGCCCGGCTTGAGATGACCGCGCGCCTTGGCCGCCGAGAGAGCGAGCACGGCCAGAACCGAGAGCTGGGCCGTGAAGGCCTTGGTCGAGGCGACACCGATCTCGGGACCGGCATGGGTCGGCACGATCACCTTGGCTTCGCGGGCAATCGAACTTTCCGGCACGTTGACTACGGCAATCGCAGGCGACTTATTGTCCCGGCAATAGCGCAGCGCGGCCAGTGTGTCAGCGGTCTCGCCCGACTGGCTGACGAAAAGTGCTGGCCCGGTCACCGGCAGGACGGGCTTGCGATAGCGGAACTCCGACGCGATGTCGGTTTCCACGGCCAGGTGGGCAATCTGTTCGAACCAGTATTTCGCCGTCATGGCCGCGTAATAGGCCGTGCCGCAGGCGATGGCGACGGCCCGGTCTGCATCCGCAAAAATCTGGTCGGCGGCTTCACCCGCCTGGATCGTCTGCGTCGCCTGGTCGATATAGGGCAGGATCGAGCGGGCCAGCGATTCCGGCTGCTCGTGAATCTCTTTCAACATGAAATGATCATACTCGCCGCGCTCGATCAGGGCGTCGTTCACGGCAGACTTCACGCGCGGCCGGTTCACCCGGTCGCCGCGTGCATTGCGGATATCGAAACTGTCTGGACGCAAAACGGCCCAGTCGCCTTCTTCCAGATAGGTCACGTCCCGCGTCAGCGGCGCGAGCGCGATGGCGTCCGATCCGAGATACATTTCGCCTTCGCCATAGCCGAGCACGAGCGGGCTGCCCTTGCGCGCGCCCATCAGCACGCTTTCCTCACCCGAAAAGATGACGGCGAGCGCGAAGGCGCCATGCAGCTGGCCCAGAGTCGCCTCGAACGCATCTACCGCAGTGAGGCCTTCGTCCATCTTCTGGGCAATCAGCTGCGCGATGACTTCACTGTCGGTTTCGGATTCGAATACCCGGCCAGCGGCTTCAAGATCAGCCCGCAGGTCGCGGAAATTTTCGATAATCCCGTTATGGACGATGGCGACATCGCCGGACATGTGCGGATGGGCGTTCGCCTCGTTCGGCTTGCCATGCGTGGCCCAGCGCGTGTGGGCGATGCCAGTCAGGCCATCCATCGGCAAGTCTTCCAGCCGGGCCTGCAGGTTGACGATCTTGCCTTTGGCGCGGCGGCGCTCGATCTTGCCGCGGCTCGAAATGGCAATGCCCGCGCTGTCATAGCCGCGATATTCAAGCCGCTTCAGGCCGTCGATCAGCCGGTTGGCAACAGGTTCGGATCCCGCAATCGCAACAATTCCACACATAATCTACCTCCACGAATCTGATCGTCTAGATAGACCTGCTTATTCGGTCTGAATAATGACAGTTTGTTGGGAAATGCGACAATCTCGGGGTGGTTTGGGAAAACGGGTCTAAGTTCAACAGTCTGAGCTGCCAGTCCTTTTTCACAACCGTATAGTATCGCTTACAAGTGCGTTTGCTACTCATTGCCCCCTTCCATCCCCATTCTTTGGGCTCTAGGACGACGCAACGCGAAAGAGGACATCTCGACCCTTGGCCAAAATGACCCATCTCGACCGGCTTGAAGCCGAAAGCCTGCACATCCTGCGTGAAGTCGCTTCGGAATGCGAAAATCCCGTCATGCTCTATTCAGTGGGCAAGGATTCGGCCGTCATGCTGCATCTCGCGATGAAGGCTTTCTATCCCTCGCGTCCGCCTTTCCCGCTGATGCATGTCGATACGACCTGGAAATTCCGCGAGATGATCGAATTCCGTGACCGCAAGGCCGCCGAGCTCGGCTTTGACCTGCTGGTCCACATCAACGAAGACGGTGTCCGCGATGGCGTCGGCCCGTTCACCCATGGCTCGGCCCTGCACACAGACGTCATGAAGACTGCGAGCCTGAAACAGGCTCTTGAAAAGTACAAGTTCGACGCGGCCTTCGGCGGCGCCCGACGCGACGAGGAAAAGTCCCGCGCCAAGGAGCGCGTCTTCTCGTTCCGCTCGGCCGAGCACCGCTGGGACCCCAAGAAACAGCGCCCCGAACCATGGAACCTCTACAATACGCGCATACATCCTGGCGAAAGCATCCGCGTCTTCCCGCTGTCCAACTGGACCGAACTCGACATCTGGCAATATATCCGCCGCGAGCAGATCGAGATCGTGCCGCTCTATTTCGCCGCTCCGCGCCCTGTCGTAAACTGGAACGGTGTGGATATCCTGGTCGACGATGACCGCGTCCCCGAGGAAATTGCAAAGACGGCCGTCATCAAGTCGGTGCGCTTCCGCACGCTCGGCTGCTATCCGCTGACCGGCGCGGTGGAAAGCACGGCCGCCACGCTTGAAGACATCATCCAGGAAATGCTGCTGACCCGGACGTCAGAGCGTCAGGGACGCGTCATCGACGCCGACCAGTCGGCTTCCATGGAGAAAAAGAAACAGGAAGGCTATTTCTAGATGCGCCTCACCGACGACCTCATCGAGACAGATATCAGCGCCTACCTGCAAAAGCACGAGGACAAGTCGCTCCTGCGCTTCATCACCTGCGGCAGCGTGGATGACGGCAAGTCGACCCTGATCGGTCGCCTCCTCTACGATTCCAAGATGATCTTCGAGGACCAGTTGGCCTCGCTGGAAGCCGATTCCAAGCGCGTCGGCACGCAAGGCGAGAATATCGACTTCGCCCTGCTCGTGGATGGCCTCGCCGCCGAACGCGAACAGGGCATCACCATTGATGTCGCTTATCGCTTCTTCGCGACAGACAAGCGCAAGTTCATCGTCGCCGACACGCCCGGCCATGAACAATACACACGCAATATGGCGACCGGAGCCTCCACGGCCGACGTCGCCATCCTGATGATAGACGCGCGTAAGGGCATCCTGACCCAGACGCGCCGCCACAGCTTCATCACCACGCTGCTCGGCATCCGCCGGCTAGTGCTGGCCGTGAACAAGATGGACCTGGTCGACTACAGCCAGCAGGTCTTCGATGACATTGTCGACGACTTCTATGATTTCGCCGACGAGCTTGCGACCGATCTCGAAATCCAGGCGATCCCGATGTCGGCACTTGCCGGGATCAACATCACCGAACGCTCGCGCGAGACCGAATGGTATGACGGTCCGAACCTGATGGAATATCTCGAGACAGTGCCGATTGGCGACAAGCGTCTCGACGCGCCCTTCCGGATGCCCGTCCAATGGGTCAACCGCCCGAACCTCGACTTCCGCGGTTTCTCCGGCCAGATCGCCGCCGGCACCATCAAGACGGGTGACCGGATCAAGACACTTCCGTCCGGGCGCCAGTCCACGATCGAGCGGATCGTGACGGCGGATGGCGATCTCGACGAGGCCTTCGCCGGTCAGTCCGTCACCCTGACCCTGAGCGATGAAGTCGACAGTTCGCGCGGCGACGTGATCGTCTCGGCTGACGATCCAGCCGAAGTCTCCGACCAGTTCCAGGTTCGCGTCCTCTGGATGAGCGACACGCCTCTCCTGCCCGGCCGCCGCTACCTGCTCAAGATCGGTGCCAAGACGGTGACCGCCACAATCAACGCGCCAAAATACGGCATCGACATCAACACGTTGAATGATGTTCCCGCCAAGACGCTCGAGCTCAACCAGATTGGCGTCACTACGCTCTCGCTCGACCAGGCCATCGCGTTTGATCCGTATGATGATAACCGCGAAATGGGCGGATTCATCCTCATCGACCGGCAGACCAATGACACGGTCGGATTGGGCCTGATCGACTTTGCCCTGCGCCGCGCCTCGAACATTCACTGGCAGGCCATCGATATCGATCGCGCCACGCTCGCCGAGCAGAAGGGCCAGAAGCCTGCCGTGCTCTGGTTCACGGGCCTGTCGGGCTCAGGCAAGTCGACCATCGCGAACGCTCTGCAAAAGCGCTTGTTCGCCCTCGGCAAGCACACGTTCATCCTCGACGGCGACAATGTCCGCCACGGCCTCAACCGCGATCTCGGCTTCACCGATGTCGACCGGGTCGAGAACATTCGCCGGGTGTCGAACGTCGCCCGCCTGATGACCGACGCAGGCCTCATCACGCTCGTCTCATTCATCTCCCCCTTCCGGGATGAACGGCAGATGGCGCGCAATCTCATGGCCGACGGCGAGTTCATCGAGATCCATGTTGACACGCCGCTCAACGTCGCCGAACAGCGCGACGTGAAAGGCCTCTACAAGAAGGCCCGCGCCGGCGAGATCAAGAACTTCACGGGCATCGACAGCCCGTACGAGCCGCCGCTCAATCCCGAGCTTCGGATCAATACGGTTGGCCAGTCCCCGGAAGACGCGGCCGAGGAGATCCTAGGCTACCTCAAGGAAAAGGGCTTCCTCGCTGACTAGGCGACCCATGCAGGCCTGCCCTTGAGGAACCCCGTTCCATTTCCCGAACCTGTGCTAGTTTGAAGCGGCACGGTTGATTTGGGAGGATTGGTCATGCCGGAAAACAGGCCCGCCGCGGCGGCCGGACAGGCCTCTGGCGAATTGGATGTGGTTATCGTGGGCGCCGGCCTTGCCGGGCTCTACATGCTGCATAAATTACGAGAAATCGGCATCTCGGCACGGATCTACGAGGCGGGCAGCGATGTGGGCGGGACATGGTTCTGGAACCGCTATCCCGGTGCCCGGGTCGATGTCGAAAGCCAGGAATATTCCTATTCCTTTTCGCCTGAACTCGAAGTCGAATGGGCGTGGACCGAGCGCTACGCCGCTCAGCCGGAACTCCTGAAATACGTCAACCATGTCGCCGATCGCTTTCACCTGCGCCCCGACATCCGGTTCAGCACGCGCATTGCCAGCGCGATCTTTGACGAGACGCGCGACCGCTGGACCGTGACCACGGATGCGGGCGACACCGTCTCCGCGCGTTTTTGCATCATGGCCACGGGCTGTCTTTCATCGGCCAAGCAACCCGACATTCCCGGCGCCGACAGTTTCTCCGGCGACACCTACAGCACGGCAAACTGGCCGGAGGTCGGCGTCGACTTTACCGGCAAGCGGGTCGGCGTCATCGGGACCGGCTCCTCGGGCATTCAGACGATCACCACGATTGTCCCGCAGGTGCGCGAACTTACCGTCTTCCAGCGGACGCCAAGTTTCAGTGTCCCGGCGAAGAACGGCCCGATCGATCCGAAGGTCGCGGCCGACTGGAAAGCCAATCGCGAACACTATCGCGCCATGCAGAGAAAATCAGGCGCCGGTATCCTGCAGGTCAGTCCAAACGAAACACTCACATTCGACGCATCGCCTGACGAACGCCGGCGCGCATTCGAGGATCGCTGGGCCCGCGGCGGCTTCTCCCTTCTCGGCGCATTTGCCGACGTCAATGTCGACAAACAGGCCAATGACGAAGCAGCGGCGTTCGTCGCAGACAAGATCCGCAGCATTGTCGACGATCCGGACGTGGCCGAACAGCTCATTCCGACGACCTACCCGGTCGGCGCGAAACGCATGTGCGTCGACACCGGCTACTACCAGGTCTTCAATCAGGACAATGTCTCGCTTGTCGACCTGGCGACCACGCCCATCCAGGCGATCACGCCGACCGGCATCCGCACGAGCGCTCACGAGTACGAGCTCGACGCGATCATCTATGCCATCGGCTTCGATGCCATGACCGGCGCACTTGACCGGATCAATATACGCGGGCGAGACGGCTTGCGCCTCAAGGACAAATGGGCCGCCGGGCCGCTGACCTATCTCGGCCTGATGACGTCAGGTTTTCCCAACCTGTTCATGATCACGGGGCCCGGCTCGCCGTCGGTCTTGGCCAACATGATTTTGGCCATCGAACAACATGTCGACTGGATCACCGACTGTATCGACCATCTCGGCAACCGCCAGCTCAGCGTCATCGAGGCAACGCCCACCGCCGAGCAGGATTGGGTCGCACATGTCAACGAACTCGCGGAGCAAACGCTCTATTTGCAGGCCAATTCCTGGTACCTCGGTGCCAACATTCCGGGAAAGCCGCGCGTCTTCATGCCCTATCCGGGCGGGCTCGGACTGTACCGCGAGACATGTGATGAAGTCGTGGCAAATCGTTACAAGGGATTTGCGCTGACCGGCCCGGATCAGACCGTCTAGCCCTTTCCCCAACGTACCGTCTCGAATTACGGTGCAGAGCACGCTAAGCCCAATGCACACAACAGATTGCATCAGGGAGCATTGATCATGGCCAAGGGAGATATGCCGGTACTTGTCGGCGTCGGACAGAGCCTCAGCCAGTGGGACGGCACAGCCGGTCCCGACGGTGCACCGTCGCCCTTGTCGCTGATGCGCGACGCGTCAAAGGCCGCTCTGGCCAATTGCGGCGCAGGCGACATTGCCGCCGCCATCGACACGATTGCCGTCGTGCGAATCTTCGAGGATTCCATCGGCCGTGCCGCGCACCCCCATGGCCACAATGCCAACCTGCCGGGCACCCTCGCGCGCGACCTTGGTGCCCGTCCCGCTCGCCTCATCTATGAAAGTGTCGGTGGCCAAAGCCCGCAGGCCCTCGTCAACGAGATGGCTGCCCGCATCCATGCCGGCGAAGTCGAAATTGCCCTGATCTCCGGCTCGGAGGCCAATCGCGCGTCCAAGGGCGCGCGGCGCAACGACGTCGAGATCAATTGGGCGGATGACGATGCGGCGCCCTTCGAGGACCGGGGCATGGGGGCGATGCTGCTCAGCCGCGGCGAGATCAAGCACGGCCTGATCGCGGCAGCCTATTTCTACGGCCTGTTCGAGAACGCCATTGCCGCCCGCGAAGGCCGCACCCGCAGCCAGCACCGGCGCGCCATGGCAGAACTGTTCCAGCCCTTTTCTGCCGTCGCTGCGAAAAACCCGTTCTCCCAGTTCCCGGTCGAACACAGCATCGACTTCCTCGCCACGCCCTCGCGCGAGAACTATGAATATGCCGACCCCTTCCTGAAATGGTTCATCGCGCAGGACGCCGTGAACCAAGGCGCCGCTGCCATCATCATGAGCGAATCAAAGGCTGATGAACTCGGCATCCGCCAAGACAATCGGGTCTACCTCCATGGCGGCGGAGAAGCGGGCGACGATCACATTTCCGAACGCCCGTGCCTCGACGGGTCCTGGGCGATGGAGCAGGCAACCTATCGCGCGCTGTCGCAGGCTGGCGTCACGAGCAGCTACATCCTGCATTTCGACCTCTACTCCTGCTTCCCCTGCGCCGTCTTCTCGTCGACCGCCGCCATGGGTATCGACTGGAAAAAGGATACGCGTCCTTTCACCCTGACGGGTGGGCTGCCATTCTTCGGAGGCCCCGGAAACAATTACTCACTGCACGGGATCGCAGAGATGGTTCGCACGCTGCGTGCCGCGCCCGGCGCGCTTGGCCTTGTCCTCGCCAATGGCGGCTGGATGACGAAAGAGGCTGTCGGAGTCTATTGCACCACCAGGCCAGACGCCTTCACGCCGGTGGCGCCCGCAGCCAAGCCGAAGCAACAGGTGACGCTCTGCGACACCGATTGCGAAGGCACGCTGGAAACCTTCACCGTCACCCATGGCAAGGCGGGTCCGGAAAAAGGCATCATCTTTGCCCGCCTCGCTGATGGCCGCCGCGCGCTCGCCAATGCGACGCCTGCGGCCCTCGCCGTGCTGCGTGAGGAGGTGAGCCCCGTCGGACGCAAAGTGAAGATCACTGTCGCAGACGAGGTCGGGACCTTCGATTTCGTCTAGAGGCGCTCATTTGCGCTTTGGATCGCCCGGTGGACCCGCTAGCGTCCTGCAATGAAATTGCCCTTCGCCTCTTCCGGGTCTCCGAGGTCGAGTATTCCGCCGACGGTGTGGGCGCTCGGCTTGGTCAGCTTGTTCATGGACATCTCATCGGAGATGATCCACTCGCTGCTGCCCCTGTTCCTGACAGGAACCCTGGGCGTCAGCGTCGCCTTTGTCGGGCTGATCGACGGCATCGCGGAGTCGACGGCGGCCATCTCCAAGGTCTTTTCCGGATATATCTCCGACAAGATCGGAAGCCGAAAACCGCTGATTCTGCTCGGTTACAGCCTTGGCGCCTTCACCAAACCCTTCTTCGCCATGGCGGGCGGGCCCTTCATCGTCCTCGGTGCCCGGTTCGCTGACCGGATCGGCAAAGGCATTCGCGGCGCGCCGCGTGACGCGCTGATTGCCGATGTCACGCCGACCGACATCCGTGGGCGCGCCTTCGGCCTGCGCCAGGCAATGGATACCGCCGGTGCTTTCGCAGGTCCCCTACTCGCTATCGCGCTCATGGCACTTTTTGCCTCCAACATCCGCGCCGTATTCTGGGTTGCCGTCATTCCCGGCATGCTGGCTGTCCTCTGTGTCCTTCTCGGAGTCCGCGAGCCTGATGAGGGTGCCGGCTCCAGCCAGGCGAAGCCGCCGATCGACCTCAAGGCGCTGCGCCGGCTCTCGCCAGCATTCTGGACGGTGGTCGCAATCGGGGTCGCCTTCACGCTCGCACGGTTCAGCGAAGCCTTCCTGATCCTCAAGGCACATGCAGAGGGACTGCCGCTTCTCCTCGCACCACTGGTCCTCGTGGTCATGAATGTCGTCTACTCGCTCGGTGCGTATCCGGCCGGTATCCTGTCAGACCGCGTACCCGCCACCAGGCTATTGCTCCTGGGGCTGCTTGCGCTGATCGTTGCCGACATCAGCCTCGTCTATGTTCCGGGCCTGGTCGGGGCCTTCCTCGGCACCGCGCTATGGGGATTACACATGGCGATGACCCAGGGCCTGCTCGCAAAACTCGTTGCTGACCATGCCCCCGCGCACCTGCGCGGCTCCGCCTTCGGCCTGTTCAATCTAACGACCGGTATCGCGATGCTCTTTGCCAGCGTCATCGCTGGCCTGCTCTGGGACCAGGTGGGATCAGGTGCAACCTTCCTGGCAGGTGCCGGATTTGCGGCCTTCGCGGCGCTGATGGTTGTCGGCGGCCGGATTCGCCTGAATTCTGTTGCACCGCCCCCAGCCTGAGGTCACCGCCACCGGACTCTTGCCCGGAATCGCAACATGTCCCAATGTCGGCACATGACGACACACTTCCACAGGATAGGCGTAATCGGCGGCGGCGCCTGGGGCACCGCCATCGCCCAGATGCTCTGCCGCGACGGGCAGGACGTGATCCTGTGGTGCCTAGAGGCCGAGGTCGCCGAGGCGATCAATAACATCCACGAAAACACGGTGTTCCTGCCCGGGGTGCCATTGAAGCCCGCCTTGCGGGCCACGACCAGCCTCTGCGATCTCTACGATCAGGACGCCCTGTTCGCGGTCGCTCCGGCACAGCATACACGCGCCACGCTGGCCGCGCTGAAGGGCCATATCAAGCCCGGCACGCCTGTGGTCCTCTGTTCGAAGGGGATCGAACTCGCTACCGGCGACTTCATGACAGATGTCCTGTCCGAAGAACTGCCCGAGGCCAGCCCCGCCGTCATGTCCGGTCCCAGTTTCGCGATCGATGTCGCCAAGGGACTTCCAACGGCGGTGACACTCGCCGTCGAGGACGAAGCCATCGGCACCGAACTCATCCAGGCCATTTCCACGCCCACTTTCCGGCCCTATCTCGCCAGCGACCTGCTTGGCGCCGAGATTGGCGGCGCGGTGAAGAACGTGCTCGCCATCGCGTGTGGCATCGCGCTTGGCAAGGGGCTCGGCCGCTCCGCCCATGCTGCCCTGATCGCTCGCGGCAGCGCGGAAATGACCCGGCTCGCCCTCGCCCTCGGCGCAGAGCGCGAAACCATGGCTGGCCTGTCCGGCCTCGGCGATCTCGTGCTCACCTGTTCGTCGGAAACCTCTCGCAACATGAGCTGCGGCCTTGCCCTCGGGCGCGGCGAAAGCCTCGACAGCATCATGGCCGGCCGCAACAGCGTCACCGAGGGCGTCGCCACTGCCCCGGTCCTGCGCAAGCTCGCCGCCAAGCACGGCGTCGACATGCCGATCTGCGCCGCTGTGGCCGCCGTCATCGAAGGCGACATCAGTGTCGACGAGGCGATCACGACCCTGTTGATGCGGCCCAACAAGGCCGAATCCGTCCTCGCCTGAGGCTTCCCCCAGCGTCACATCTGGCCTGTACGTTGGCCCGTGCTAGACTTCGGCCAAACCGAGGAGACGCTCCATGCTGCAGAAAACCTACGAAGCCTTCGCCGTCACGATCGAAGACAAGGTCGCCCACATCAAGATGAATCGCCCCGAAGCGATGAATACGATGAACAAGGCATTCTGGAACGAATTGCCTGCCATCGTCCGCGATATCGACATGAATGCGCGCGCCCGCTGCATCGTCATCTCCTCGACCGGCAAGCACTTCTCGGCCGGCATGGACCTCGCTGTCTTCGGCTCGGGCGAGGGCGGCGGCAAGGTCGACCGCTATGTCGCCGCCGAAGCCTTCCGCTCCAACATCCGCCAGATTCAGTCCAGCTTCAACGCACTGGAAGAGGCCCGCGTACCGGTGCTCTTTGCGCTCCAGGGCGGCGTCATCGGTGGCGCCATCGACATGATCTCCGCCGGCGACATTCGCTGGTGCACGAAGGACGCCTTCTTCACAATCATGGAAACGAACATCGCGATGACCGCCGATGTCGGCACCTTCCCGCGTCTCCAGCGCTACATCCCCGAGGGCTGGGTCAAGGAAATGGCCTATACGGGCCGGCGCATCGATTCCGCCAAAGCCAAGGAAATCGGACTCGTCAACGACGTCTTCGAAACGCACGAGGACGTGCTGGCTCACGTTCTCGCAACAGCAAAAGAGATCGCGTCGAAGGACCCGCTGACGGTGACCGGCTGCAAGACGATGATCAATTACGCTCGCGATCACAACACCGCTGACACGCTGGATTATATCGGTGTCTGGAACGCCGGCATGATACCGCCGCCGCACATGCAGGAAGCCTTCGCAGCACGGGCCGAGAAACGTGATCCTGACTTCCCTGACCTGTTGAAACTGCGCGATACGCCGATGTAGGCTTAGGCCGACGCGATCCGGTAAACGGCTGTCGCAGTCATCACGATCTGGTCGCCGCACGTGGCGGAGCCGCCGGTGAACAGCACCGTGCGTGTCTTGCGGTCTACTCGCGCAGTGAATGTTGGCGTTCCGGTCACATCCGCACCAGTGACGTCAATCGTCACGGAGACCAGTTCCACCTTGTCCGGGGCGCAACGCGTTTCGGCGTCAGCGCGGATCGCGGCCATCAGGTCCAGTGCCAATGCTTCGTCGGCGCGCAGTCCGGTGTCGGTTCGCATCTCGTCTCCTCGTTCAATTCAGCTGGCACCGCTGTAACCACACGCGCGGACAAAGAAAAGAGCCCCGGCCCGGCAAGCGGGTTGGGCCCTCAGCAGCACGAATCAAAAAGGCCGCCCGGTCAGGCGGCTTTATTTGGTGGGTGCGAAACTGATTGGCAGGTCAGGCCGCTTTGGCCGCGCTGATTTCCGCGTCCAGATCATGGCCGATCAGGTCGCCGAGATGCCCGAAGCCGACCATGTCGTATTTCTCTTCCATGAAGGTTGAGATCGATGGCAGCAGGTGGCCAATCGCCTTGTGGTCCAGGCCGATCGTGTGGAGCGAGCCGATCATCGTCTGTGCGACGACGCGTTTGCCGCCGGGGGTCTGTTCGATCAGGCGGGCAATGATTCCGGTGGCGGCGCCGAACTCTGAGCCCGTGCGGGCAGCGAGTGCCCGAGCGCCGGGAATGGCCTTGAACATTGCCGGTGCGAAGGATGAAGCCTGTCGCTCAGCTGAATTCAACACAATCCCCAGCGCCGTCTTGGCAGTAGGTTCCGAGAGTCCATTGATTTTAGCGATGTGCGCA
>NZ_JBDNGN010000172.1:0-23281 GCF_041689225.1 Hyphomonas sp.
CCGCCACGGCACGTTCGCGAAGATCAACGGAATAGTACTTGCCCATGGTGATAAACCTCCTCTTCCAGTCCGGAAACTGAATCAGAGTTCGAAGTGTCTGGGAATCCGTCCGATTCTGTCAAAGACAGAACCGCTCTAGGATTGCACTGATGGCCGCGCCTGCTCATTAAGGATGCGGCCATCAGGAATCCTGGATCACGGACTGGTCGGCTGGGCCACTGGCAGAAAATTGGAGGCCGTCAGCATGTCGGATACTGTCCCGCCGCGTAGCGTGTCGATCATGGCCTTCTGCCTCAGGAATGCAGCAAACTCTTCGGGCTCGGAAGCCAGGTTGCGGCCAGACGGCAGTTCCAGTGTCATCGGGTTCACGTAACGGCCATTGCGCCGGATTTCATAATGAAGGTGTGCGCCTGTTGCAGACCCTGTATCGCCGACATAGCCGAGGACGTCGCCAGAGTTGACTGTGGCACCCGCAGCGAGACCGGCAAAGCCCGACATGTGTGCATACAGGGTTTCGTAACCGCGCTTGTGCCGGATGCGGATATGGCGCCCGTATCCCTCGCTAAATCCCGCAAACGTGACGATGCCGTCGCCTGCCGCCTGAATGGGTTTGCCGGCGGGGGCCCGAAAGTCGATGCCGGTGTGCAAGTGCAATTGCCCGGTCAGGGGATGGTAGCGCTGGCCAAAGCCTGAATTGATCGCCACGCGTCCGATCGGAAAGCGCGTCAGGAATGGGTGTGCGGCAACGCCATTTGAACCAAAGAATTCCGTTCGGCCAGAGTCGCCCGGCGTATAGCGATACCAACTGCCGTGGCTCGTCACGCCGTTGAATGCGGCAAACACGAGGTCTCCGTTTTCGATGAAATTTCCGCGTTCGTCTTCGGCAACCTCGAATACGGCGTCATAGCGTTCTCCCTTTTGTCCGCCAGTAGAGAGGGCAGGATCATCCGGGAACAGGGCAGCAAGTGCGGCGGCGTGTGCCGGCGTGCCACCCGCGCCGACAAGCGCAGCAGGGAGTGTAGTTTCTATTCTGCCCGCAGCCCGCCTATGCGACGTAACCAGGCGCGCGGTGAGGACGCTGACAAAGAAGCTGTCGTCCGCCTGACGCGTTGCCAGGAGCGTGTGCCTGGCGTTCGGCTTGATCGACACCGCGATCAGTCGGCTTGTGTCATCCTGCAGGGTACTCTCGTCAAAATAGGCGGTGAGGGCCGTTCCGGGACGCATGCGCTTGCGGTCGACAAGGCCGGTCCGGCGCAGAGCGTCGACGGCGGCTTCCGCGTCTTCTGCACTGGCGCCGAGGACTTCCAGCACGTCAGCGGCGGCGGCCCCGACTGTGACCTGCCCTATCCTGTTAGCCGTCGAGGCCGAAGGCATGTTTTCACGAAAATCGAGCATCGCCTGCGCAGCGTCAGCGCTGGCGAGGCTTTCCGGCTGTTGCGGGCGAACGAATATGAAGAGCAAAAGCATGCCCAGCACAACACAGGTGGCCATGGCCCATTCCAGCATATGGTGTGGACGGAATGTGCGATCGACCTCTGCCGGGCCCAAACGTTTTTTCGTCATACCTGATGTCCCTTGCCGGGTCCGGATGGACCACGCGGAGTGATTCAGAGGATCACGAGCAAGAAATACGCCAACAACGCGAGTTCGAGCTAATTTGAACAGTATTGAGGATCGATCAGTGGCGTCCGGTCGAGGCCGAAACGAGGAGGGCCTGGCCGATATCGGCCCCCTGACTGGCGCGAATCTGGTCGATTTCGGCCTTTTTGACGGCAAACTCTTCAAGGACTGCAGGCGTTTCAGCAAGTTTCCGACCGGTCGGCAATTTGAGCCCCATAGCGTTCATAGGGGTGCCTTTGATGTAAACCTCATAGTGGAGGTGAGGCCCGGTAGAGGCGCCGGTAGAGCCGACATAGCCGATGATATCGCCCTGGCGGACGCGCTTGCCCGATTTCATCCCCCGGCCATAGCGGGAGAGGTGCGCATACGCGGTCTCGTAGCCATTGGCGTGTTTGATTTTGACATAGTTTCCGTAACCGCCATAGCGGCTGGCGCGGACCACGACACCGTGTCCGGCGGCAAAGACCGGGGTGCCTGAGGGGGCCGCAAAGTCAGTTCCCTTGTGCAGGCGTGTATAGCCCGAAATCGGGTGTCGGCGCTTGCCGAAGGATGACGACAACCGTGCGCCATTGATCGGCGTTTTCATCAGGAATTTGGTGGCGCTTTCGCCCTTGCTGTCGAAATAATCCGGCACTTGGTCATCGCTCGGCGTGAAGCGATAGAAATCGCGGCTGAGCGCCTGTCCATTGAGTGACGCGAAGATCACATCGCCGGATTTGACCGGCGTTCCGCGTTCATCGACATAGGTCTCATAGACGATCTCGAACTGGTCGCCGGGATGAATTTCCCTTTGAAAGTCAACATCGTATGCGAATGCGTTGGCGAAATCGACGACCTGCTGGTCACCTGCGCCGAGTCGACGGGCGGTGTCGTAGATGGACGTGTCGATCGAGGCGGCGATGCGGTGTACACTAGGGGTCAGGCGGGCATTCAGGGCGGTCGCTTCCCAGTTACCGTCCTGGCTCCGCGTGATCAGGAGGCTGCGGTCAGCTTCGGCACGTATCGACAAGGCTTTCAGTCGCTCACCGTCCAGATACGCCTCTGCAGTCAGCCCGGGATGAAGGCGGCGCGCGTCTAGCAAGTCGCCGGAATAGAGTGTCTGCAGGGCGCCATTGGCATCCTGATGGTTGGCACCGAGGCTAACGACGAGATCCGTCAGGGTCTGGCGCGATTTCAGTGTTCCTGTCTGATGGACGAGAGCGGTGGAATCGGTCATGTCGGTGGCGCTGAGCAGGGTTACCGCGAGCGGGGGCGGCGTCGCGGCTACGGCTGTCCCATGGGCGGGCTGGCCCGACGAGTCGACCATGAACAAACCAGCCACAGCGGACGCTGAGCCCAGCACAAACAAGACAGCGAGGCTCTTGATGCCTTGGGACACGTTCCGCTTCGGCGGCCGTGTCGCGTGCGGTTCGGTTTCGGTGTAATCTTTCACGCGCAACTTCCCGTAATTACCAAGTCCCTCCGCGTCGCTTGCGCAATTGCGGATGAACGAGCGTTCATTCTGACATATGCGCGTTAAAGATTGCAGAACGCGCGCATTTTAGCCTTCTTGGCTTTTTAGGACTCTAGAATTCAAGACTAGCAAGAAGCAAGCCGGATTGTACCGTGAATACGACAGATGACCAAAATGTAGGAATCCCGGGCGACGACGAGTTGGCGCGTCCGATCCGCTGGGTTCGCTGGACGGTCGTGGCTGTAACTGTACTCCTGATCGGCGTTCTGGCGATGGGATGGTTCCTGCGCAAGACTGTCGCCGAGCGTGCGCTGGCTGGCTGGTGCACCGAGAGACAGCTCTCCTGCGAGGGTAAATTTGTCCAGATTGGTTCACACGGCGCCACTATTCGGGACCTCAAAGTCAGTGCGGGCGCTAACGTACCGTTCGAGACAACGGAAGCCAGCGCGCATCTCAGCTGGCCGCGGCTACTCACGCCGAAATTGGCGGGCATCACCGTGGACAAGCCGGTCGTGCGCGGTACGCTCGATGAAAAGGGCATGCGCTTCTACGGGCTCGAGAAGCTCGTCGGGCAATCGGATGGCGCCGGAGAGCTGAACTTGCCGGCCATCGAGATCACCGATGGGCGGATATTCTTCTCAACGGAGGCGGGTGAACTGTCGGCGACCGTGGAAATGCACGGCACCTTTCCGCAGAAAGGCACGCTCGACTTAGTGCTCGACCCGGCTTCGCTCAAGGGGGCTGAGAGCGAATTCAACTGGTCCGCAGGCGGCATTTCCCTTGTCGCTGAAAGGGGACGAATTTCGGGCGACGCGAACGTCGTCCTGGAGCGTGCTGTCGTGAACACCGTCTCGATCACGGATGCCGTCTTTGCGGCCAAAATTGATGCCGCCGATGTCGGCAATGGACCGATGACACTCAACTGGACCGGCTCGGTTGCGGACGGTGTGTTTCCGGGCGGGCACTTGAGCGCGTTCCGGACCAGTGGCAAGGCAAGCTTCACCGAGCTGCCGAGCCTCTCGGCAAAAGACGGACTGGCGCCGCTGACTGCTGCGACGTTCAAGTTGGAGTCCGGAGACGTGTTACGCGACGGGTATGGCGCAAGCACTTTGAGCCTTGAAGGCGACCTGAAAGGCGATACCGGAAACATCGGCGGACCCGTCAGCTTCTCGGTATCCCAGGCCGTCGCGCCGCGAGGTGGCGCCGGGGCGTTGGCATCGAATGGCACATTTAGCCGGTCAGCCGAAGGCACATTGCTGTATGTCGGCCGTGCGTCCGCAACGGATGCGCATGTTGCCCCAGACTTGCGCCAGGAATTCACTGCGCCGATCGCATTTCCGGGTGTATTATCAGATCACGGAAACAGTTTTCGTTCTGCGGCGGTCCGGGCACTGTCAAAGTTCGATCTTGATATGGCGTTCAGTGCGGGCACGCGAGACGGTGTCTTCTCATTCTCAAGCCGGCGGGAAACGTTTCTGAAGGCGGCATCCGGATTACGGCTGAACATCATGCCACCCGCGGAAGGGCCATGGCTGTCGATTCAGGGGGCGGAGCGCGCCGTGCGCGGCAACATCATGCTGTCTGGCGGCGGCGGTCCGGACCTGCAGCTTGGCCTCGACGACTTGCAGCAGGGAGCAGCGGGACTCGAGATCGAGTCACACGCATTCAAGCTTAAGCCCTGGACAACCGGCGGAAAGACGCTATCGGCTGATCTCGGCACGTTCGCCATGACCAGCGCCCCGGAACAGTTTGACCTCCTGATCCGCGGACGCTTGTCCCTGTCGGGACAGATATTCGGGATCGACCTGAAGGCGACCGAACTGGTTGGCGGACTTCACGCCACGCGAGATGAATCAGGCTGGCAGGTGCAGCCGGACGGCGCCAAATGCGTCAGTGTTTCCAGTCAGGGTTTCGTTTTCGGCAGCATCCGCGCCGAACCTGTTCGCCTGAATGCCTGTCCGCAGGGCAATGGCTTTATCCGCAAGCGTGGCGCGTCTCCCGCCGGCACGGTCACGCTGGGGGCAGTCAGCCTGCCATTCTCTACGGAGTCCACGTCCGGCACTTTGGAGCTCTCGAAGGCATCAGTTGATTGGTCGACAAATGGTGGGCTGGCGATGACGGTGCTCGCAGACCACCTTGATCTGCCTCTTGTAATCGGATCGCGCACCCTGACCCTTTCGGGTGCCACGCCGCGCATGGGCGTGGCGACCGGTCGCGGTGCACCGAAACTGACGGCGCAGCTGGGTGCAACGGTATTCGACGGGACGCTGGTGCCGGCAAAGGTTTCCGCCGAGAGTTTCGTTTTTGACGGGTTCAGTGGAAAAGGTGGCCTGTCCGGCAATTTGAACGCCAACGGTGTTCTCATCCAGGACTATCGGAGCGACCCGCTCTACCAGCCGCTCATCTCGGACATGACGGCAACGCTGACCAATGGGCTGCTGGTCATGACCGGCCCGTTGCGCCTGAAGGCGGGCGGCACGACGGTCGCTGACACCACGATTGATCTCGACGTGGTCAAGCTCAACGGTACGGCGGCCATCCGTTCGCGTCCGCTGACGTTCCGCGCTGGCGGACTCCAGCCTGTCATGCTGTCCGAAAAGCTGCGCGGCGTCTTTACCCTTGCCGCTGGTGATGCGTCGGCAAAGGCAGATGTGGATATTGTTTCGGGGAAACTGTCCGCGACAGGGGATGTCACGATTGAAAAATTTGGATTCCAGACAACGCGGCTTGGACGGATTGAGGGCGTCAACGGCAAGGTCCGGTTCAGCGACCTGCTGGAGCTGACGACAGATCGCGGACAGGTTGTTATTGTCGGCTCGCTCAGCATAGGCATTCCACTAACGGATGGCCGTATTCAGTTTCATCTCGACAAGGGCAAGGTCCTTGGTATCGAAAAGGCCGGTTTCCCGTTCGCAGGAGGACGGATCGCGGTCTCGCCCCTCCAGTGGACGCTGGGCGGCAACGACCAGCGCGTGGAGGTAACTGCTGACGCGATTGAACTCAGCCAATTGGTGGCGGTTCTGAAGCTGCCCGATGTCCAGGCAACGGGCACGGTCAGCGGTACATTCCCGGTGGATTTCGTCGGCAGCGAAGTCCAGGTGCAAGACGCGCTTCTGGCGGCTGACGCGAAGGGAGGTCGGATCGCCTATACAGGCGATGCGGTCAATTCCGCGGCCGACAGCGACCCGAATGCCAAACTGGCATTCGACGCGTTGAAGGACTTACAATTTTCCGTCCTGGAAATCGGCCTGTCAGGCGACCTCATGAACCGAACCGTGGCGAGCGTGCATTTGATCGGTCGAAATACGCAGCCGCTTGCTTTTGGCAAGAAACTCACCGTGCCGAAAGGGCAGGCATTCGAGTTCAACTTGTCTCTCGATTCCGATCTGACGGAACTGGTCAAAAGCGGGTCCTATGCCGCCCAGCAGGATAAATTTGTCAAAATGGTCGTCGATATGGCCAACGATAAAGACAGCCGGCCGGATGAATGAGAGACAACCGTGCAGTCGATTGACGTTAAGCTGAACCATGTCATGTTTGGGAGTAGACAAAAGGAGTCATAAATGACGACCCCGCAGAAAACACTGTTTCTTGTCGGTTGCGTTGCTCTTACTGCCGCATGCACGCCGACAATCCGTATTGAGCCGTCCGACAAACCAATCACGATCAATCTGAACGTGAAGATCGATCAGGAAGTGCGCATCAAGCTCGACAAGGATGTCGAAGCCCTGATTTCCAACAACCCTGATCTGTTCCCCCAATAGCGACGACAGGATAAATATCATGAACATGATCAAGAATGTCTTCATCGCTCTGGCCATCGCGTCACTCGCCATCGTCAGCGCGCCGGATGCGCATGCTGGTGACCTCCAGCTCGAAGCAGCCATCTCCGCTGGCGAAGTCGGTGAGCGCATCGACGGCTATCTCGGCGTGGTCGGCCCGGCAGATCCTGCCGTCGTCCGCAAGGTTCAGGAGATCAACAACAAACGCCGCGCGCTTTATGAGCAACTGTCGCAGCAAACTGGAACCACGGTTGGCCAGGTGGCCCGCGTGACGGGCGAAAAGCAGATCGCGCGCACCGGATCGGGCCAGTACTACATGGACGAAACCGGCGCCTGGAAAAAGAAGTAGCGCCCGGGCGTCCGACCGGGACACGCTTTTGATAGCCCTCGCAAGACTTTCATGCCCGATTGATTGACACGAGGCGCGGCTCACACGATTTTGCACGTAATCTCACGCCAACAACGGGCTGGACCTTCCATGATCGATCCTGCACGGCTTTCAGCCTTCATATCGTCGCGTATCTGCCATGACCTCGTGTCACCCGTCTCCGGGGTGACCAGCGCTCTTGAAATGCTCGACGAGCCCGGTGATTCCGACATGGATCAGCAGTTCGAGGAGTTGCTTCGATCCAGTGCCCGCAAGGCAGCTGCGACGATCCAGTTCCTGCGCTACTCCTATGGCTCGCTGGGCCTGCAGGCTGGCACGGCCGACATGCATGAGTTCAAGAAAATCACCGAGAATTTCCTTCACGGCCTGAAGCCCAGTATCGAGTGGGATATCGCCACTGACCATCTCAGCTATTCGCACGCGCGCCTGCTGATGAACCTGATCATGATGTCGGTCGACACGCTGCCCCGCGGTGGCGTGATCCAGGCCCGCGTGCGCAACGAAGCGGCCGGCATGACGATGACGGTCTCGTCGCGTGGCGAGCGGGTGAAACTGAAGGACGAGGCCGCCCGGTCTGTTCAGGGAATCGAACCTGAGGACGGCTGGAAGCCCGACAATATCCAGCCTCTGTTCGCAAAGATGATCTGCGACAGCCTGGAAGGCGAAATCACGGCCAAGCAGGGCGAGGATGTCGCCATCATCATGGCGACGCATATCCGTGCTGAAGGCTGATGCGACTTCTGACCGGTTCCTTCGAGACTGGCAGCGAAATCTTAACGCTCGTCGGGCAATCCTTAACTCGACCTGAAGGTCTGCTTTGGGAGCACCGACCATGAAAACCTGCCTGATCGTTGACGATTCTCGCGTCGTAAGGAAAGTTGCGGCGCGCATTATCCATGATTTGAAATTCAACATCGTCGAGGCTGGAAACGGTGCCGAGGCCCTGAAGGCGTGCCGGGAAAGCATGCCGGACGCGGTCCTGCTCGACTGGAACATGCCGGTGATGAACGGGTTGGACTTCCTGCGGGCATTGCGCCGCGAAGATGGCGGCAAGAAGCCGCTCGTGGTATTCTGCTCAATCGAGAACGATGCCGAGCATATCAACGAGGCCATCCGGTCAGGCGCGGACGAGTTCATCATGAAGCCGTTCGACGCTGATATTCTCGAAAGCAAATTTGCAGAAGTCGGCCTCGTTTGAAGCATTTCTTAATAAAAGCCCCGATATTGGTAACGATTGGGGTGAAAATCCCCGGGTTCGGAGCAGGACATGCAGGATAAGGTGTTCAACGAGTTGGCAGATCTGGCCCTGAAGGGGTCCGGACAGTCGATTCCGAAATCCAAAGCCTATCTGATCGAAGCCCGACTCGCCCCGATCGCGCGACGAGAGGGCTTCGGTACGATGGAAGACCTGGTCCATTGCGTGAAATCGCGGGCCAATCCCGCCTTTATCTCCGAGATTGCCGCAACACTCGTATCCAAGGACACGCGCTTTTTCCGAGAACGCGAAACGCTGCAGCGCGTATTGACGGACGTGTTGCCCGAGCGCTTAAAGGCGACGAATACCGGGCGGCTCAAAATCTGGTTCGCGGGCGGTTCGACGGGACAGGAAGCCTATTCGCTGGCGATCCTGCTCGAAGATGAACTGCCGCCCGCCCTGCGCGGTGCCAAGATCGAGATTCTGTCGACAGATATCTGCAAGGTCACGACCGAGAACGCCCGTATGGGCCGCTACGGTCACTATGATGTCCAGAAGGGGCTGTCGATTCATCGACTGACCAAGCACTTCAACCGACTCGAAACCGGCCAGTGGGAAGCGAGTGAAGCCCTTCGGTCCCATATCAGTTTCCGCCAGCACAACCTGCTCGAAAGCGCGGCTGGCCTCGGCAAGTTCGATGTCATGATCTGCCGCAATGTGCTGCCGGGCATGGCCCGTTCTGCGCGCGTGCGTGTGGTTGAAAGCCTTGCAAGCCAGCTTGTGCCGGGCGGCCTGGTTCTGCTGGGCCACGGCGAGGGCCTTATTGGCCTGACCAACAAGCTGGAACCCGCCCGCGACTTCCGCGGCGCCTGGGTTGCCGCCGGAACGGCCAATGCCGCAGCATCGGCGGCATGATCCACCATAGGCGGACGTCAGCCACAAAGTTGCAATGCAACATGATGCCTGTATGAGGTGCGCTCCTCCGCGCTGAATACATAGAAGCAGGCTCCAAACATGGTAAAATCCACTTTCGCGGCATTTGCCGATCGCGTCGCCCGTACCGACTGGGCCGGAAACGGACTGTCCGCGATGACGCCGATGCGGGTGAAGACAGAGCTGCTCGCCGGCTTTACCGTCGCCCTCGCGCTCGTGCCTGAAGCGGTTGCCTTTGCCTTCGTTGCCGGTGTGACGCCGCTCGCGGGCCTCTATGCGGCCTTTATCGTCGGACTGATCACCGCCCTGTTCGGTGGACGACCGGGCATGATCTCGGGCGCGACCGGCGCGCTCGCCGTTGTCATGGTCGGCCTGGTGCATGACCCCCGCATCGCCGAAGGAATGGGGCCGCAATACCTGTTCGCGACGGTTGTGCTGATGGGGATACTGCAACTGATCGCGGGTGTCTTCAAACTCGGCAAGTTCATGCGGCTGGTGCCGCACCCGGTTATGCTCGGTTTCGTGAACGGCTTAGCCATCGTGATTTTCCTGGCCCAGCTCGGCCAGTTCAAGGTGCCCGGAACGGCGGAAGTCGGCGGTCACGGCTTTGCGGGCGGCGAATGGATGAGCGGCGCGCCGCTCGCCATCATGCTGGGCCTTACGGCGCTGACTATGGCGATCATCTGGGGCATGCCGAAACTGACCAAGATCATTCCTGCCCCTCTCGCGGGGATCGGCATTGTTGCTGGCATCGTCATCGGCTTCGGACTGAGCGTGCCCACGGTGGGCGATCTGGCTTCGGTGAAAGGTGGCCTGCCGCCTTTTGCCATTCCGACGGTTCCCTTCGCGCTCGAGACACTGGAAATCATCTTTCCCTATGCGTTGATCCTGGCTGCGATCGGCCTGATCGAGAGCCTTCTCACCCTGAACCTCGCCGGAGAGATTACCGGAAAGCGCGGCGGTGCTTCGCAGGAATGCCTGGCGCAGGGCACGGCCAATGTCGTGACCGGCTTCTTTGGTGGCATGGGCGGCTGCGCCATGATCGGCCAGTCCATGATCAACGTGAAATCCGGCGGTCGCACCCGTCTTTCCGGAATCTCGGCGGCGCTGTTCCTGCTCGCTTTCATCCTTGTCGGCTCCAGCCTGATCGAGCGCATTCCGCTCGCCGCACTGGTCGGCGTCATGTTCATGGTCGTGATCGGCACCTTCGCCTGGCAGAGCCTGCGGATCATGACGCGGATCCCGCTGATGGATGCCTTCGTCATCGTTTTGGTGACGGGCGTGACAGTCGCCTATGACCTTGCCACGGCGGTGGTCGTTGGCGTGATCGTTTCGGCGCTGGCCTATGCCTGGAACAATGCCCGGCGCATCCATGTCATCGAGCGCGACAGCGTGCGCACGCCCGGCGCGCATGTGTATGAGATCGAAGGCCCGCTCTTCTTCGGCTCGACCGATGGCTTCGCCGAACTCTTCCACCCGGAAACCGATCCGGACGTGGTTATCGTAGACTTCAAGCGCAGCCGCGTGGTCGACCAGTCTGCGCTGCAGGCCCTTGAGGACCTTGCTGCGCGCTATGCAGAAAACGGCAAGACGCTTCGCCTGCGCCACCTCTCCCGCGACTGCCACAAGCTGCTCAAGCGCGCAGGGCAGCTAATGGTCGATGCGGACGATGATCCGGATTACGCGCTGGCGGTGGACTATAATGTCCGCACGGGCGTCTTCGGCGGCGGGCACTAGCCGGGCGCGATGACCGATTTGTGACCGGGCGGCTGCGCGAATCCGCTTCGATCCGCTCCTGGCTTCCGCTAGACAGACACGTAGTTGACCAGTCGTGACTTCGCCAGGAGAGCCAACGCTGCACCGCCGCCACTTCCTCAAATATGCCGCCGGCAGCGCCGCGCTGGCCGGGGCAGGCGCGCTGCGGGCCTAGGCGCGCTCGGCCAGCGAAGGCAATCTCGGTATCCCGGCGCTGCAGGGCAATAGGTTCGACCTGACCGTGGGCAAGTTTCCCATGCGCATCAATGGCCGCGCGACCGAAGCGATTGGCGTCAATGGCTCTGCGCCAGCGCCGCTGCTTCGGTTCCGGGAGGGCGAAGAGGTGACGCTGAACGTCACCAACATACTGGAGACCGACACATCCATCCACTGCCATGGCATGCTTGTGCCGTTCCAGATGGACGGCGTGCCCGGCGTCTCCTTCCCGGGCATCAAGCCCGGCGAGACCTTCATCTACAAATATGCCGTGCCGCAGAATGGCACCTATTGGTACCATTCCCATTCCGGCCTGCAGGAACAGGTCGGCCATTACGGTCCGATCATCATAGATCCGAAGGGCGCTGATCCGGTCGCCTATGACCGCGAATACGTGCTCGTGCTGGGAGACTGGACGTTCGGCGACCCGGATCGCCTGTTCGCGAAACTCAAGAAGCATTCCGACAGCCAGAACTTCCAGCAACGCACAGTCGGGGAATTCCTGAAAGGTGCCTCCGCCGATGGTCTCGGGTCCGCGCTCAACGACCGAGCCATGTGGGGCGCGATGCGGATGTCGCCGCGCGATCTCGCGGATGTCGGTGCGCCGACCTACACCTATCTGATCAACGGCCGGTCGACTGCGGACAATTTCAACATGGTGTTTGCTCCGGGCGAGCGTGTGCGCCTGAGGATCATCAATGCCGCGGCGATGACTCTTTTCAATGTCCGCATGCCGGGCCTGCCGATGACGATCGTCTAGGCCGACGGGCTCAATGTGCAGCCCGCTGGAGGTCGATGAATTCCAGATCGGCGTGGCCGAGACCTATGATGTGATCGTGACGCCGCAGGTGGCGGAGGCGTTTGCCTTCGTCGCAGAATCGATCGACCGGTCCGGACAGGCGGTGGCGACGCTGGGGCCCCGGCCGGGCATGCGCGCGGTTGTTCCCGCCCTGCGCCCGGTGCCGACGCTCGGGATGAAGGACATGGGCATGGACCATGCGGCCATGGGGCGTGGAGCGATGAACATGGGCACCGATGCGCCTCAAGCAATGGATCATTCCACGATGGACCACGGCGCGATGGCCGGATTGGATCACAAGGCAATGGGCCATGCGATGCCGGACCCGCACGGGCCGGAGGTCCAGATGGTGTCCATGGAGGCGCCGATCAAACGCGGGCCCGGAATTGCCAATGTGGCGGCCATGCCGATGAGTCGTCTCGACGAGCCGGGAATCGGCCTTGACGATATTGGCCACCGCACCCTGACCTACAGCCAGTTGCGCAGCCTCGATCCGAACCCGGATACGCGGGCGCCCGGCCGCGAGCTCGTGGTCCACCTGACCAGCAATATGGAACGCTACATGTGGTCGTTCGACGGGGTGAAATTCTCCGAGGTGACGAAATCCATCCAGTTCCATGAAGGCGAGCGCGTGCGCCTCACCCTCATCAATGACACGATGATGCCGCATCCGATCCATTTGCACGGCATGTTCTTCGATCTCCTCATTCCCGGCGCGGAGGCCAGTGGCCACCTGCCGCGCAAGCATACCGTGATCGTGAAGCCGGCGGAGAAGCTCTCCGTGGACATTTCCGCCGAGCATGTCGGCGACTGGGCCTTCCACTGCCACCTCCTTTTCCACATGGCGGCTGGCATGATGCAGATCGTCTCGGTCATGCCATCGGAAAAGGCAATGCCGATGGCGGACCATCAGGGCCACGAAATGATGGACCATTCGACCATGGATCATTCGAAGATGAACCACGACGAAATGGGCGATGAGGGGATGAAGCCATGATGCGCGGAATTGCCCTTTGTGCGCTGGCGATATCTGTCGCGGCGCCGGTTTTCGCCGAGGAGACTAAAGGCACATCGCCGCCCTGGTCGATGGCGGATGAATATTACGATGCCTACGAGATGGCTGAGGCTCGGGACCACGTCCAGGCGCATCACGGCGCCACGCGCCAGGTCTCTGTGATGGCGGACCGGCTGGAACTCCAGTCGTCGGATGAGGGCGACGCGCTCGTCTGGGATGGCAATGCCTGGTATGGCGGCGATGTGAACAAGCTCTGGATCAAGAGCGAGGGCGCCTATTCGCTGGAGACGGACTCTGTCGAGGACGCTGAAGCGCAGGCCCTCTGGTCGCACGCGATCTCGCCCTATTTCGACCTCCAGGGCGGGGTGCGCTACGATTTTGAACCGAAGGGCCGCACGCATGCTGTTCTCGGCGTTCAGGGCCTCGCGCCCTACTGGTTCGAGGTGGATGCGGCGGCCTTCCTCAGCAGCGATGGCGACCTCACCGCGCGGATTGAAGCCGAGTACGAGTTCCGCCTGACGCAGCGCCTGATCCTGCAGCCGCGCCTGGAAGCCGAGTTCGCAGCGCAGGACATTCCGGAGCTGGAGACGGGTTCCGGCCTGACATCGCTCGATGTGGGCCTGCGCCTGCGCTATGAAATCGTCCGCGAGTTCGCGCCCTATGTGGGCGTCGCGTGGCAAGGCAGCTTTGGCGGCACGGCGGACTATCTCGAGGCCGCCGGGGAAGACACTGATCGCACGATCTTCGTGGCGGGCGTACGGACCTGGTTCTGAGGCAGACGCCTTCACCCCCTCGCAATTCCGGCCATCCCGCGCTATATGCGCCCTTCCTGAAGCTGCTCCGGGCCTTGAACCCGGTTGGAGTAAGACATGACAGATACCAAAACCGCTGCCTGGACGGGCGGCCTGAACTCGCTCGGATTTGACAAGAGCCCCGCCGATACGCGGGTCGTCGCCGCCATGTCGGGCGGGGTCGACAGCTCGGTTGTGGCCGCGATGCTGAAGGCCGAAGGCTATGATGTGATCGGCATCACGTTGCAACTCTACGATCATGGCGCCGCCATCGAGAAGAAGGGTGCCTGCTGCGCCGGCCAGGACATCCATGACGCGCGCAATGTGGCCGACCAGATCGGCATTCCGCATTATGTGCTGGATTATGAAAGCCGCTTCCGCGAGCAGGTGATGGAAGATTTCGCCGACACATACCTCGCCGGATCGACGCCGATCCCGTGCATCCGCTGCAACCAGACGGTCAAGTTCTCGGACCTACTTCGCACCGCGAAGGAGCTGGGTGCCGACTGCCTTGCGACGGGGCATTATATTCGGCGGACGGACGGACCGGACGGGCCGGAGCTTCACCGCGCCGCCGATGCGAGCCGCGACCAGTCCTACTTCCTGTTCGCCACGACGCGCGACCAGCTGGACTATATCCGCTTCCCGCTCGGTGGGCTGCCGAAGACGGAAGTGCGGGAACTGGCCGACCAGTTCAACCTGCCGGTCGCGGCCAAGCCCGACAGCCAGGATATCTGTTTCGTGCCGGAAGGCTCCTACGCCAAAGTGGTCGAGAAGCTCCGCCCCGGGTCCGGGCGCGGAGGGGATATCGTGCACCTTGATGGCCGGGTTCTCGGCCAGCACGAGGGTGTGATCCATTACACGATCGGCCAGCGGCGCGGGCTTAATGTGGCCGTGGGCGAACCCTTGTTCGTGGTCAAGATCGACGCGCCGAACCGGCGGGTTGTTGTCGGCCCGCGCGAAGCGCTGATGACGTCCGGTCTGTTGCTGGAAGAGCTGAACTGGCTCGGCAAGGGCACGCTGGAATCGGCAGCCGATGCCGGTGCACCGGTGCTGGTGCGGGTACGCTCAACGCGGCCACCGGTGCCGGGACGGCTCGGCTGGCAGGGCGACATTCCGGTGATCTGGTTCGATGAACCGGAAGAAGGCGTGGCGCGCGGGCAGGCGGCGGTGCTGTACGATCCCGAAGGCAGCACGCAAATCCTTGGCGGCGGGTTTATCCTGAAGGCCATCCCGGCAGACGAGCGGGTGGTGGCGGCGTAGGCCTGCCCTGCAGGTGCGGCGCCTGTTAGGGCGCTTTAGGTGGGGTTTGGGTGTGCTGCGGGGTGGCATGGGTCAGCGGCAGCCCGTAGAGGCCCGTGTCCGCTGCGCAGCCAGGGGCGCGGGGCCGTGCGAGCCGGTGCCAGAGATTCGCCGCCCCTGCCTGCGCAGCGGACACGGGAAATTGGTTTCGGCATTGAAGGCAAGTTTCAGCCTTCCGGAGACAGGTGCACGGAAACAGCCCGGATGATGTTCGGAGAGATCGTCCGAGAGCTGGATGATTACGACACGTCCGTTCCACATCACGCCCCAGAGCATCTGGCTGCCGGGACCGCCGGCTGCGCGAAACCACGCTTTCAGGCGCTGGATCCGCCAGAAGGCCAGCGGCCAGATGGGCAGGAGATACCAGGGCAGGTCGGGCATGGGGGTGAGGAGGGAGAAGCTGGGCATCGCGGCGAATTATACACCGGGTGGGGCAGGGGGTGGATAAGTGCCCCGCGGTCACAGGCCAAAGGCCTGTGCCACCTCCCCTGTGAAGGGGGGAGGATGTGGGGTTGCCGAGGGGGTGATATGGGTGTGGCTGGGGGCGCTCAGCTCATCCAGTCGGGTGGGGCGACGTGGGTGGTGCTGGCGGGGATGTCGGGCTGGGGGTAGCGTTCCAGCAGTTTGGCGACGATGGCATCGGCGACGCGGTCAGCTTCGCGCAAGGGCGGGTAGGTCCAGCTTTCCAGCGTGCCGCCGAACCAGCGCGCCGCGCCGTGCGTGATCAGGCTGTCATGCAGGCGGTCGAATTTTTCATGTCGGCCTTCGAGGCGAGCAATGTGCACGGGCAGGCCGTGCCAAGCGGCGTCCGACAGCATATTGGAACTGTCTTCGGTGACGATGGCGGCGTCGGAAAAGGCCAGCCAAGCGAGATAGGGGTTCTGGCCATCCTCGGGGCCTGACCAGAAGCGGGCGCCGACCTGATCGGCGAGGGTGCGCAGGCGGGAAACCACTGGCAGGGGCGTGCGCCGTGACGTGGTAATGCGCAGGCGCCAGCCTTCAGCGGCAAGCTGGCGCAGCTGCCCTTCGAGGCGCTCGGCGGCGGCGGCGGAAAATGTGTGCGTCTTTGAATCGCCGCCGATGATGACAATCGCGCTCTTGGCGCGCTCGTCGGCAAGGTCGGCAAAGGCCTGTCCGGCATCTTCGATCTGGTCGGGTGCGAAATAGGACGGCGAGCCGATCGTCTGGATCACGTTGGGGCCGGTTACCGCATCATGCGTCGGTGCGACCAGCATGTCGAAATGCGTCGAGGCGACGCGCGGATCGAGGATTTGCACGGTCACCGTCTTGCCGCCTGAGAGGTCGCGGACTGCGTGCGTGAACGGGGCCGAGCGGCGACCGGCTGCGATCCAGACGGTCGGCCAGGGGCCTTCCAACACGCCGCGCTGCCCAGCCGGCAGCGCATGAGTCAGCAGCGGCCATCTGTCAGCGGGCAGCCATGTCCAGGGCGCGCGGGGGCTGAGCGTCACCGGATCGCTGCGATGGGCTGCGCCTTCAATATGGGCGATCTTCATCCAGCGACGGGTTTCGCCAAGGGCCTGCAAGATTGCACGCACCTGCGCCGCGTTGCCTGCGCGGCCGTCCGACACCGCCCAGACGGAAGGTCCGAGCAGGCCGGGCCCGCCCATTTATTTATACTCGACCTTCGTGATCTCGTAAGCCCGTGCGCCGGCAGGGGCGGAGACTTCGGCCTCGTCGCCTTCTTCCTTGCCGATCATGGCACGGGCAATGGGAGAGGTGACGGAAATCTTGCCGAGTTTCACTGACGCTTCGTCTTCGCCCACGATCTTGTAGGTCTGGGACTCTTCGGTTTCGACATCGACTATGGTCACGGTCGCGCCGAAGCGTATCTTGGTGCCCGAGAACTTGCTGACATCGATGACGTCAGCGCGCGCGAGCTTGTCGTCAATCTCGCTGATACGGCCCTCGATGAAGCTCTGCTTCTCCTTGGCCGCATGGTATTCGGCGTTTTCCGACAGGTCGCCATGCTGGCGCGCTTCTGCGATCGCCGCGATGATGCTCGGACGTTCTACGGATTTCAGTGCCTTCAGTTCTGTCTGAAGCGCAACATGGCCTTCAGCAGTCATGGGAATGCGTTCCATGTCAGGTCCCTTATTCGTTTATTGGCGCGAAATGCTTGTCGCAAAAATGCAGGCCGTCAAGTGGCCCTCTGTCAGGCCGATTGCAAGGCGCGCACGGAGATTTCCCTTGTTTTCAGGCTCGCAATGGCCTGAACCGAGGCAATCGACGCTGAAAGTGTTGTGAAATAGGGAATTTTACGGTTCACAGCGGTGCGCCGGATCGACGCGCTGTCGGACAATGATGCTGCACCTTCGGTTGTATTAAATACCAATTGCACGTCTCCATTTATCATGGCGTCGACAATATGGGGCTGGCCTTCCAGCACCTTGTTGATCCGCGAAACCGGCAGGCCTTCGCCTTCGAGGAACGTCGCCGTGCCGCTGGTGGCGATCAGCGTGAAGCCCATGCTGACTAGGTTGCGGGCCGCTTCGGTGACGCCCTTCTTGTCGGAATCGCGAACCGAGATGAAGACCTTGCCGCTTTCGGGCAAGCGGACGCCGACGCCGAGTTGGGATTTGAGGAAGGCCATGCCGAAATCATCGTCCCAGCCCATGACTTCGCCGGTCGAGCGCATTTCCGGGCCGAGCTGCGGGTCGACGCCGGGAAAGCGGGCGAACGGGAAGACGGCTTCCTTGACTGCGACGCGGCGCGGATTGGCATTGGTGAGGTCGAAACTGGTCAGCATTTCGCCAGCCATTACCTTGGCGGCGATGGCGGCAATCGGCGCGCCGACGGCCTTGGCCACGAAGGGCACGGTGCGGCTGGCGCGGGGGTTGGCTTCAAGAACGTAGATCTCGTCGCCCTTGACTGCGAACTGGATGTTGATCAGGCCGCGCACCTCTAGGGCCTTGGCCAGCGCGATGGTCTGCTCGGCGAGGCGGGCCTGCAGGCTGGCCGACAGCGTGTAGGGAGGCAGGGTGCAGGCGCTGTCGCCGGAATGGACGCCAGCTTCCTCGATATGTTCCATGATGCCGGCGACGTGCACATTGGTGCCGTCGCAGATGGCGTCGACATCGACTTCGATGGCGTCCGAGAGGTAGCGGTCGATGAAGAGAGACGCGTCACCGGAGACTTTTAGGGCCTCGGCGGCAAACAGGCGTAGGTCTGCGTCGTCGCGGGCGATTTCCATGGCGCGGCCACCGAGCACGAAGGAGGGGCGCAGCATGACCGGGTAGCCGATCTCGTTGGCCTTTACTTCGGCTTCAGCGACACTGCGCGCGACGCGCGACGGCGCCTGCTGGATGCCGAGCCTGTCGAGCAGGGCGGCCAACTTTTCGCGGTCTTCGGCAAGGTCGATCATTTCCGGGCTGGTGCCGAGGATCGGGATGTTCTCATTGTGGAGCGTGGCAGCGAGCTTGAGCGGGGTCTGGCCGCCGAACTGGACGATGACGCCCTTCAGCGTGCCGGCGCTCTGCTCCTTGTGGATGATCTCGAGCACATGCTCGTCGGTCAGGGGCTCAAAATAGAGACGATCTGACGTGTCATAATCGGTCGAGACGGTTTCCGGGTTGCAATTGACCATGATGGATTCAATGCCGAGATCTTCCATCGCGTAGGCGGCGTGGCAGCAGCAATAGTCGAACTCGATGCCCTGGCCGATCCGGTTGGGGCCGCCGCCAAGGATGATGGCTTTCTCGCGGTTGCTCGGCAGGGCCTCGCAATCGGGCGCCTCGGTGCCGTACGAGGCATGTTCGTAGGTAGAATAGAGGTAGGGCGTCTTGGCGGCGAACTCGGCGGCGCAGGTGTCGATCCGCTTGTAGACGGGGCGCACGTCGAGCGCGTGGCGATAGGCGCGCACCCAGGATTCCGTCTGGCCGACCAGCTGGCCGAGGCGCTTGTCTGAAAAGCCCATGGCTTTGAGTTCGATGAGGGCGTTGGCATCGTCGGGCAGGCCGCAGGCGCGAACCTTTGCCTCGACCTTGGTGATCTCCCGAATCTGGCTGAGAAACCAGGGATCGATGGACGTGACGGCATTGACCTCGGCGACACTCATGCCTTCGCGCAGGGCCTGGGCGACGATCTGGAGCCGGTCGGGCGTGGGCAGGGAGAGGGCCTGACGCAGCGCCGCTTCGGTTTCGAACGTGAGGTCATCGAGACCGCAAAGGCCTGTCTCAAGCGAGCAGAGCGCCTTCTGGAGGCTTTCCTGGAAGTTGCGACCGATGGCCATGGCCTCGCCGACGGATTTCATCGCCGTGGTGAGCACGGGATCGGCGCCCTTGTACTTCTCGAAGGCGAAGCGCGGGATCTTGGTGACGACGTAGTCGATCGTGGGCTCGAACGAAGCAGGCGTAACACCGGTAATGTCATTGTCGAGCTCGTCGAGCGTGTAGCCGACGGCGAGCTTGGCGGCGATCTTGGCAATCGGGAAGCCGGTTGCCTTGGAGGCCAGCGCCGAGGAGCGCGACACGCGCGGGTTCATCTCGATAACGATCAGGCGGCCGTCTTTCGGGTTCACCGCGAACTGGACGTTCGAGCCGCCGGTTTCGACACCAATCTCGCGCAGCACCGCAATCGAGGCGTTGCGCATGATCTGGTATTCCTTGTCGGTCAGCGTCAGGGCCGGGGCGACGGTGATCGAGTCGCCGGTATGCACGCCCATTGGGTCGATATTCTCGATCGAGCAGATGATGATGCAATTGTCCGCCGTGTCGCGCACGACTTCCATCTCGTATTCCTTCCAGCCGAGCAGGCTTTCGTCGATCAGGATCTGGGCGTTCGGCGAGGCGGCGAGGCCGGAGCGGCAGATTTCCTCGTATTCCTCGACATTGTAGGCAATGCCGCCGCCGGTGCCGCCTAGCGTGTAGGCGGGACGGATAATGGCGGGCAGGCCGACGGTTTCGAGCGCGTCCATTGCGGCCTTCAGGCCGGTGAGGCGGTCATAACCCTTGATCTTGCCATTCTCGCCGCGGATTTCGGGCGAGGCGATGATGGCGGCGCGGGGATTTTCGAGGCCGATCCGGTCCATGGCTTCGCGGAACAGTTTGCGGTCTTCGGCCATCTCGATGGCTTCGGCCTTGGCACCGATCAGTTCGACGCCGTGCTTTTCGAGGACGCCGGCATGATGGAGGTCGAGGGCACAGTTGAGCGCCGTCTGGCCACCCATTGTGGGGAGCAGTGCGTCCGGCTTCTCGACTTCGATGATCTTCTCGACGATTTCGGGCGTGATCGGCTCGATATAGGTCGCGTCGGCCAGGTCCGGGTCGGTCATGATCGTGGCGGGGTTCGAATTGACGAGGATGACGCGGTAGCCTTCGGCCTTCAGCGCCTTGACCGCCTGGACGCCGGAATAGTCGAACTCGCAGGCCTGTCCGATGATGATCGGGCCGGCACCAATTACCAGGATCGAAGATATGTCGGTGCGCTTCGGCATGGTCGTTTCGTGCTCCCGGTCAAACGGGTGCCTGATAGCTGGGAGTCGCAGGCATAAGCAAGGATAATCAGGCTTATGACATGCGAAAAGCCCCGCATCCGGGAAAGGATGCGGGGCTTCAAGAGGCGGATGACTGCCTGCCCGGAGGCGAGGGTCTACCAGCGGCGCGAGTCGTAAGGGTAGCTGTCATAGGCGTTGGCATAGCCGTCGCCGTCAGCGTCGCGCTCGTCTTCCTGGTCCTTGACGCCTGGCATGTCGCAGTCCTCGGCTTCAATACAGCCTTTGGCTGCGCCGGCGGAACCGCCAAGCACAGCGCCGATCGCGGCGCCGCGATCGGCATCGCCATCGCCGACATTATTGCCGATAACCGCACCGGCGACTGCGCCTGCGGCAGCGCCGTAGGCGGCGTTACGCTCCGTCACGCCGCTGGATGTGCAGGCGGCCAGGACGAGTGCGCTGGCGCCGGCGGCGAAGAGCTTCATAGAGGTTTTCATTGTGTGCTCCTTGTCTTGATCAAGGGTTGCAAACTCCCCGCGACCGGAGCGGTTCCGACACGAACGTGACAAGGCTGTCAGGAAAAGCGGTGTCTCGCCTCCGTCAGGTCCAGCGCTTGGCCAGTTTCTGGCTGATCGCGTCGGCACCTTGCTGGGCTGCGCCCTGGTATCCGGTAATGGCGTCGCCGACGAAAGGGTTGGACTGGCGTTCGTGGCCGAAGGTCGAGATCGGGCCGTGACCCGGCACGAACCGCATTTTGTTGCCCAGCGGCCATAGCTTTTCGGTGATCGAGTCGATCAGCTGCTGGTGGTTGCCGCGCGGAAAGTCCGTGCGTCCAATTGAGCCCTGGAACAGGACATCGCCGACAAAGGCGAGGGCGCCTTCCTTGTTGTAGATCACGACATGACCGGGCGTGTGGCCGGGGCAGTGGGCGACGCCGAATTTCAGACCGGCCAGTTCCAGTTCGTCGCCATCGTGCAGGTAGCGGTCGGGTTTTACATTGCGGCCGTCGGTAATGCCGTATTTGGCACCCTGGGCTTCCAGCTCGTCGAGCAGCCACTGATCGTCCTCGTGCGGCCCGATGATCGGGCAACCGGTGCGCTCGGACACGGCGGTCGCGGCGCCGGCATGGTCGAGGTGGCCATGGGTCAACCAGACGGCGACAATCTTGACGCCGAACTGTTCGGCCGCGCCCATCAGCCGGTCTACTTCGCCGCCCGGATCGATGAACACGCCTTCCATGGTCTCGGTCGACCAGATCATGGACGTGTTCTGTTGCAGGGGAGTCACCGGAATGATCCGGATTTCCAGCTTTGGCTTGGTTGTTTGTTCGGTCATGCTCCTAGAGATAGCGTCGCAGGAACTGTTCTTGAAGCACCTCAGGCGCTTTCGCGTAGGGGAAGGCTCGGTTATTACTCGTCGCAACGATGTTTTCCGGCGAGGCCCACACCATGCGTATGCCACAAAGACGGCGAGGCGGCGGACTGCTGGGCGGCCGGTTCATGATAATCATTGTCGGCCTGGTCGGCCTGTTCATCTACTGGCAGATGAACCAGACCGAAGTGCCGTTCTCCGGCCGCAAGCAGCTGAACACGATGTCGCTGCAGGACGAGGTCAAGCTCGGCCAGCAATCCTATGTGCATATCCTCAACCAGGAACAGGAACAGGGCAATCAGGTGTTGTGTGCGTCCGAAGGCGGGTGCCAGGGCGCCGAACTGACGCTGACGGAAGACGTGCGCATGATCGGCAAGCGGCTGCAAGCAGCTGCGATTGAGCTGGAAGCGGAGCTTGAGGCGCAGGGCTATGCCTTCACCCCGGTCGCCGACCAGTTTGACTGGACCTATTATGTGGTGGATTCCGCGACGCCGAATGCGTTTTGCCTGCCGGGCGGCTATGTGGCCGTCTACATAGGCATTCTCGACATAACGGGCAATGGCGACGGGCAGGTGACGCTCGACGATGTCCGCGATCCCGACAAGCTGGCCGTTGTGATGGGCCATGAGATCGGCCATGCGCTGGCGCATCACGGCGCCGAACGGATGAGCCAGCAAAAAGTGATGCAGATGGGCCAGATGGCGGTCGGCGCAGGCCTCGGCGACATGGATGTCAGCCAGCAGCGGGCGATCATGCAGGCCTTTGGCGTTGCGGCGCAGGGCACGGTGCTGAAATTCTCGCGCGCACACGAGACGGAGGCCGACAAGATCGGTCTCGATCTGCTGGTACGCGCCTGCTACGACCCGCGCGAGGCGCCGGAACTGTGGGAACGCATGGGTAAGCTGAATGAGGGGCAGGGCCCGCCGGAATGGATGTCGACCCACCCAGCCTCGTCCACCCGCGTGGAAAATTTCCGGCAATGGATGCCCGACGCGGTTGCCCAGTATGAAAGTCGTTGCGGTCCGCTGAGATAACCGTCGCTGAGAGGCGCATGGGGCTCCAAAGCGGAGTTAAGGTGCTTCCGCCATGTCGAAACGAAAATGGCCGCCCCGGTATCCTGAAAAGGAAACGGAGCGGCCATCTCGTCCACCATCGGCAAGCCTGTACGGGTCCCCACCCAGCCTGCTTTTATTCAAATTCAACGGATGAGGC
>NZ_JBDNGN010000173.1:0-5524 GCF_041689225.1 Hyphomonas sp.
AACTGGCGAAAACTACGCGGCTTTGACTACCTCGCCAAAGTCATTACCGGCGTCAAATTCAAAGACGGGATCGAAACCACCGAAACTGGCCAGATCGCCGCATGACCAAAAACTCTCAAACACCAGATTTGACAATAACTCTGAGGTTTCCCGTAGACTGCATCAAGGCGCCATGCCGAACAAGGCATGCCGCAAGGAGCGCTCCGCATGCCTAGTCGATTGGCGGCACAGGTTGTGGCGGTGCGTCCGGATCTAGCTCGTGGACTTCGACTGAGCCGCGCCCGAGATGGCTGTGACCCCGGCTGTAGAAGAAGTAGATCAGCAGGCCGATAGAGCCCCAGATTGGCAGCACCATCTTCGCGATGAAGGGCAGGTTCAGGTAGAGGCCGAGACAACCGAGTGCCGCGATGGGCGCAATGATCCATATCAGCGGTGTCCGGAAGGGCCTGTGCCGATCAGGGTCGGTCTTGCGCAGGATCATGACGGCCAACGCCACCATGAAGAAGGCGAACAGCGTGCCCGAATTGGAGATGTCGGCCAGCTGGCTGACCGGGAAGAACGCACCCGCAATAGCGACGACGATGCCGGTGAAAATGGTCATCTTCCAGGGCGTGCGGTATTTCGGGTGAACATCGGCCAGGCTTTCAGGCAGCAGGCCGTCGCGGGCCATGACGAAAAAGATGCGCGTCTGGCCGTAGATCATCATCAGGATAACCGAGGGCAGGGCGATCGAGGCGGCCAGGCCGACAAGGTTGCCAATCAGTGGGAAATTGATCCGCCGCAGCGTTTCGGCGAGAGCTTCCTTGGAACAGACGATGGGTGCTTCGCCAAGTCCCGACAACTCGGCACAGCGATTGGCGAAGGTCACGCCGTCCGGCGACAGGACCATGCCGGCGGCATCGCGCACCGGCTGTGCGCCGACGGTTCCGACCACGCCGGCGGCGACAAGGAGGTAGAATATGGTGCAGATTGCCAGCGACCCGATCAGGCCGATCGGCACATTGCGCTGCGGATTCTTGGTCTCTTCAGCCGCCGTCGAGACAGCATCAAAGCCGACATAGGCAAAGAAGATCGAGGCGGCTGCGCCGACAACCCCCAATCCGTCATGGCCCAGAATTCCGGTCGGCAGGAGGGGCGTGAAATTTTCGCCCTTCAGGAGGGGCATGCTGAGCACGATAAAGGCCGTCAGGGCCACGATCTTGATCGCCACGAGGACGGCATTGACCGAGGCGCTTTCGCTGGTGCCGAGGACGAGGAGCCAGGTCACAGCGCCGGCCACCAATATGGCGGGCAGGTTGATCACGCCGTGGCTGAAATCGACCGTTGGCATGAAACCGACAAGGCCCCATGCCGGTCCGCTACTCAGGAATTCGGGTAATCCAAGCCCGGTCGTATGCGCAATCAGCCCGATCACGTAACCCGACCATCCGACGCAGACAGCCGACGCGGCCACGGCATATTCAAGGATCAAGGCCCAGCCGACCATCCAGGCGAGGAGTTCGCCCATGACGGCGTAGGTATAAGTGTAGGCCGAGCCCGACACGGGAACCATGGAGGCCAGTTCGGAATAGCAGAGCGCTGCAACGGCGCAGACGAACCCGGCAATCATGAATGAGAACATCATTCCCGGCCCGGCCTTCTGGGCTGCGGCGGCCGTCAGCACGAAAATACCCGTGCCGATAATCGCGCCAATGCCCAGCATGGTCAGCTGGAAGGCGCCCAATGAACGATGCAGTGATTTTTTCTCAGCCGTGGCCAGGATGGCGTCGAGCGATTTCACCCGGTCAAAAATCATGTCTGGAAATCTTTCCGGAGGAATGCCGATCAGCGGAGGATAGAGCCAATTTGCGACCGCACGAGATTGATTTTTTCTCTGTCAGATTTCGTCCACCGCCTGGGCGTTAGCTGTAGCGCGCTTCAACCTTCGGTCCGGCCACGCCGCCGGCGACCGTGGCCATGCTGGCTTCGAGGTCTGCGAGGTAGTCGTCGACAATTTCGGCATGCTTGGGCGACAGCATCAGGTGCAGGCTCGGCGGCTCCTTGGTGACCGAGGTGAACCAGCCGCGCCGGTAGATTTCACCATAGATCGCGAAGGCGTGGTGGTCCGGGTGGCGGAAGGCCATCAGGCCAAGCATCGGATTGCCGAGGATTTCAAAGCCGAGCCGTTTGACGCCTTCCTCGATCCGCTCGCGCGTTTCGCAAACAAGGCCCTGTTTCTCGCGATAGCCCGCAACTCCCAGCGTGTTCATCACTGCCCAGGCTGCAGAGATCGCTCCGCCGGGCCGTGTGCCGGCGAGGGTCGGCGTTTTCATCGGCGCGCCTGACCAGCCCGCCATGTCGAAGGGCATGTACTGGTAGAGTTCCTCCGAACGGAACAGCACGGTCGAAGCGCCCTTGGCGCAATAGCCATATTTGTGCAGGTCGGCGCTCATCGAATGCACCTGAGGCACCTCGAAATCGAAAGGTGGCACCGGCACGCCGTTCATCCGGGCGAATGGCGCGAAATAGCCACCGACGCAGGCATCGACATGCAGCCAGACATTCTTCTTGGCGACGATCTCGCCCAGCGCGGCAATTGGATCAATGATGCCATGCGGGAAGCTGGGGGCCGAGCCGACCATCATGATCGTTGAAGCATCGCAGGCTGCGCCCATCGCATCCGGGTCGGCTTCATACGAGCCATCGGACTTTAGCGGCACGCGGCGGATCTCGATATCCATCAACAGCGCCGCCTTGTCGAAGGCGAGATGGGCCGACTGGGCGAGCACGATATTGGCGCCCTCGCGAGGCGTGCCATTGGCGCGGGCATAGTCGCGCGCCGTCTTGATCGCCATCGTGATCGAATCGGTGCCGCCGGAGGTCATCGCGCCGGTCGCGCCGTCCGGCCCGTGCAACAGGTCGAGGCCCATGCCGATGACGTCCTTCTCCATCTGCGCGAGACTTGGGAAGGCGAGGGGGCCAAGCCCGTTCTCGGCCATGTAGAGTCCATAGGCCTCGTGCTGGATGCGGGAGATGTCTTCACCGGCATTGAAGACATAGACGGCCGTGCGGCCGTCGCGCCAGGCAGCGTCGCCGCCCCCACGTGCGATCATATCGGCGCGGACATCGCGCCACTCACGGCCTGCCTGTGGCATCTTCATCGTTCGTCTTCTCCTGCAAGTCTCTCGTCCGGCCCTCATTCCTATGCGTCGCCACGGGCCTTGGCCAGTGCGGAAAGGAACCACCCGTCGGGGCAACCTTACGCGCCATCCCGCGTTGATAGAAACGCAATCATGAATGGAGACGCATCATGTCAGGCAAGCCCACGGAGAAAGAAGACGGCCCGGAAGATGTGCGGGTAATCCGCCCTGCGGGTCCTGAGAACATGGAAAACCCACCGGAGGAATGGGACGAGGTTGACGAAGAGAGCGACGAGTCGTTTCCGGCGAGCGACCCACCTGGCAATTACTGACTCTGCCAGGCACAGATCACCGGTAGCGTTCGCACCGCATGTCCCCAGGGCATGCGGTGCTTCTCTTGAGGTTGACCGCGTCGCGCGTTGCGGGGGGAGAGGATAATGAGGGTCAGCCCCCGGCTCAACTGGCGGGGTGATTACAGGATCAGGCAATCCACTCTTAGCCGCTGCAATTGAGCGAGTGCTGCTTTTTTCCTCGCCTGCCGTGCGAAGCCCGTTGCGGGGGAATGGGACCGGGCATAGTGTACAAGAAGTTACCAACATCAGGATCGAGGGCGATACAGCGAACATGACGGATTACATCGGATATGACGCGCTGACCCAAGCGGCCATGCGGGGCGTCGTTCGCGAATCGCTGAAGCGCGCGCTCGCTAATGGCGGACTGCCCGGCGATCACCATTTCTACATCACGTTCCGCACCAAGGCGCCGGGCGTGAAGGTCGCCGACTACCTGACTGAGCGTTTCCCTGAAGACATGACGATCGTCGTGCAGCACCAGTTCTGGGACCTCGAAGTCAACGAGGGTCATTTCGAGATCATCCTGAAATTCTCCGGCGTGCCGCAGCACCTGTTCGTGCCCTATGCCGCCATCACGCGCTTCGTCGACCCGTCGGTCAATTTCGGTCTGACCTTCGAGAACACGAACAAGGACGCGGAGGTCATTGCACCGGCCGTTGTCTTCGAAGCCACCGCGGAGGATAGCGCAACTGCCGACGCAGGCACGGTCGTGAATCTCGACGCCTTCCGGCGCAAATAGGCCGCCGGGATTTTGGCAGAGACAGACAAGCCCCGCATCAGCGACGCTGACATGCTGGCCCGCTTCCAGGGCTCGAAGAAACGACCGCCTTGTTCCGATACGCTCGGCATGACGCTGGCCGAAGTCGAACAGGACGCGATGCGCATCCGCATGGATTTCGACGTCCCGCAGATGTTCGCCAACCCCACCGGCGCGGTGCAGGGCGGCTTCATCTCCGCCATGCTGGACGAGGCGATGAGCACCTGTGTGATCATCGCGTCGAACGTGACGATGACCGCGCCGACGCTCGAAATGAAGACAAGCTTCCTGCGCCGCCTGATGCCGGGCCCGGCCCATGTCGAGGCACGCATCCTGAAGCTCGGCAGGTCGGCCGCTTTCATGGAGGCCGAATGTTTCGGCCCGGACGGCGAACTGGTCGCCAAGGCTACGGCAACCGCCATCCCGATGCCGTTCAAGCGGCTGGGCTGACGCAACGGCATCTGCGCCAGTGTCTCTGACTTGTGGTAGTCTCCGGAAAACAAGAATTCCAGGAGGAATCAGATGGCAGACGATACCAGCCCGGTGAAAGTGCCCCAGAGCATCATTGAAATTTCAGCCTTCGTGCCCGAAGCCCGGAAAGATCCCCACACGCCGCTCAAGGCCTTGCGCGATGCTTGCCCGGTCTTGCGGGACGAAATGGCGAAGACCTGGCTGCTGACGCGCTATGACGATGTGCGCGGCCTGGTCAATGACCGCAGCCATGTGCGCTTGCCGAGCAAGGCGGAGGAAGGCTCGCTGCCCCGACGGCTGGTCGACGACGACGATCCGGACGGCCGGCGCACCAGCATCCTCTTTCTCGACGACCCGGACCATGCCCGCATCCGCCAGCCGCTGGCCAAGGCCTTCTATGCGCGCATCAACAAGATGAAGCCCGAGATCGAGGCGATCATCGACGACACGATCGCGGCGGCGCCAAATCAGGGCGCGTTCGACCTTATGGAAGCAATAGCCGTGCCGATCCCTGTCCTCGTGATCGCCCGCATCCTTGGCGTCGATGAGAGCAGGCTCGCAGATTTCCGCCAATGGTCGGAAGACGTGATCCTCGGTCTCAACCCCATGCGCACCGAGGCGGAAACCGCGCGCCTGATGAGTGGCGCCGAAGCGCTCGACGCCTATTTCACCGAGCTGATGGTCGCCCGGCGTGCAGAGCCTCGCGACGACCTCATCTCCGACATGGTCCAGTTGCTGGCGAGCGGCGAAGCCGACATGAGCGATGACGAACTGCTCCTGAACCTGCAGGCCCTGCTTGTCGGAGGCAACCTGACGACGACCGA
>NZ_JBDNGN010000174.1:0-2178 GCF_041689225.1 Hyphomonas sp.
ACCTGCGTCAGCGTGGCATTCCGGAGGCGCAGGCGCGCGGTCTGCTGACCGAGGCCTTTATTGCCGAGGCGTTGGGCGCGGCGGATGAGGCGGTGCGTGATGTCATGCTTACCGAAGCGCAGGATTGGTTGGCGTCATGACGCGGTTGTTCGATGTTGCAGCGATCCGCAAGGAGTTCCCGATCCTGACGCGGGAAGTGAACGGCAAGCCGCTGGTCTACCTCGACAATGCGGCCAGCGCGCAAAAGCCGGACGCCGTGATCGATGCGATCGCGAACCAGAGCCGGACGGCCTATGCCAATGTGCACCGCGGCATCCATACGCTGTCGAACGAAACAACCGAAGCGTATGAGGCCGGGCGCGAAGCAGCGCGCGATTTTTTCAATGCGCCGGGCACCGATAATATAATCTTCACCAAGGGCGCGACAGAGGGGATCAACCTTGTCGCGTCTGCGCTAGCCGAGACGATCCAGCCGGGTGACGAGATTGTGCTTTCGGTGATGGAGCACCATTCCAATATCGTGCCGTGGCATTTCTTGCGCGAGCGCCAGGGCGCGGTGCTGCGCTGGGTCGGCCTGAATGATGACGGATCGCTCGACATGGACGCCATGCGCGCCGCCATCGGGCCGAAAACGCGCATGGTGGCGATCAGCCACATGAGCAACGTGCTTGGCACCGTGAACGATGTTGCCGAGATCGGGCGCATCGCGCATGCGGCCGGCGCGCGGGTGCTGGCTGATGGCTGCCAGGCGGCTGTGCACCTTGGTGTCGATGTGCAGGCGCTTGGCTGCGACTGGTATGTGTTTTCCGGACACAAGCTATATGGGCCGACAGGGATCGGCATCCTGTACGGGACGTCTGGGGCGCTGGCAGAGGCGCGGCCCTATCAGGGCGGCGGCGAGATGATCGAGACGGTCGCGATGGACCGGATCACCTATAATGAGGCCCCGCACAAGTTTGAAGCCGGCACGCCGCCGATCCTGGAGGCCATCGGGCTCGGCGCGGCGATTCGCTGGTTTCGGCAATTCGACCAGGCAGAGGTCCAGGCACACGAACATGCGCTGTACCAGCGGGCGCGTGAGGGCCTGCGGGGCGTCGACGGCCTGACCGTGCATGGCGAGGCATCGGGGAAGGGGTCGGTGCTGGCGTTCAGCCTGCAGGGGGCTCACCCGCACGACCTGGCGCAGATACTGGACCGGTACGGCGTGGCGATACGGGCAGGGCACCATTGCGCCCAGCCCTTGATGACCCATCTAGGAGTCAGTGCGACGGCGCGTGCGAGCTTCGGGATCTACAATACCGAGGCCGAAGTGGACGTGTTCATTGAGGCGCTGGAAAAAGCGCGCGGAATGCTGGTATAGAGGTCAGACATGGCAGACGATATGACTTCTCGCGACATGATCGACGTGTCGGCTCAGGCGGATGCGGCCCCATCGGCGCTGCCGCAGGATGAGCTGAATCGCATCACGGATGCCCTGATCACGGCCTTCAAGACAGTATATGACCCGGAAATTCCGGTTGATATCTATGAACTGGGTCTGATCTACAAGGTCGACATTGATGACGACCGCAAGGTGGACGTGGATATGACGCTGACAGCGCCAGGATGCCCCGTGGCGGGCGATATGCCGGGCTGGGTGGAAACAGCAGCCCGCACGGTCGAAGGCGTCACGGACGTCGAGGTGCGCCTGACGTTCGATCCACCCTGGGATCCGTCCCGTATGTCGGATGAAGCGCGTCTCGCGCTGAACATGCTTTAATTGAATCGCAGCCCTTCAGACCCTATCTGTAGATCATGGCCAGACGACCCCGCCCTAAACCGGTAACCCTGTCTGACGCTGCTGCGGCGCGCGTTCAGGAGATCATGGAAGAACGCGGCGCAGGATTCCTGCGCGTCGGCGTCAAGAATGGCGGCTGTGCCGGCATGGAATATGTCATGGATTATGCCCTGGCGCCGGAACCGCTGGACGAAGTGGTCGAAGAAAAAGACGTCACAATCCTGATCGATGCGAAGGCGGTGCTCTTCCTGCTCGGCAGCGAGGTCGATTACGAGATCTCGCCGCTGCAAGAGAAGTTCGTTTTTCGCAATCCCAACCAGACCGACGCCTGCGGTTGCGGTGAAAGCGTGACAATCATTCCTGCTGTGGACGCCTAAGTCCTGCGAGCCGCCTGAACGGGG
>NZ_JBDNGN010000175.1:0-3778 GCF_041689225.1 Hyphomonas sp.
CACATTCCCCGCACCAAACCGCCCAGAACAAGTACCACCCCTGCCCGAAAGCCAGACCTTTCCCGCCTTATTCGGGGCGCAGCTTCCAATCATTGCAATTCAGCAATGAAAGGAAAACGCCATGCTCGCCGCCGTCAGGATACGTGCCCACGCCCCCCTCTTGTCCCGCTCGGGCCAGTGGCTCGGATCGATCCTGGCGTCGGCGGCATTCGCAGCCGGCGCGGCCTGGGCCGACCAGGAACCGCGCCTCGTCACCCCGAATGACGCCACAACCGGCGCCCTTCTGCTCAAATCCTCCACGCCCGGGAAATATATCGAAGCCCCGTCCCTGCTCACCGATGTGCAGATCGACATATCCGGCCCGATCGCCCGCACCCGCGTCACCCAGCGCTTCGAGAACACGACCGACGGCTGGATCGAAGGCGTCTATGTCTTCCCGCTGCCGGATGAAAGCGCCGTCGATACGCTACGCATGCAGATTGGTGACCGTTTCATCGAAGGCATGATCGAGGAACGCCAGAAGGCGAAAGCCATCTATGAACAGGCCAAATCGGAAGGCAGAAAAACCGCCCTGCTCGAACAGGAACGCCCCAACCTCTTCGCCAATTCCATCGCCAATATCGGCCCTGGCGAGACGATCATTGTCCAGATCGAATACCAGGAAACGGTCCGCCTGACAGACGACCAGTTCTCCCTCCGCTTCCCGATGGTGGTTGGCCCCCGCTACAATCCGGCCCCGCAAATCCTCACCGCCTCGCTCGGCGATGACGGCTGGGCGGTGGTCGACCCCGTGCCGGACCGGACCCGCATCTCACCTCCCGTGCTCAACCCGGAACTCGGCAACACGAACCCGCTCACGCTGAACGTCTCCCTCAATGCCGGCTTCCCGGTCGGAGAGCTGGAATCCACCTATCACCCGATGGACGTGGACTGGTCCGGCGCGAGCGCCGCCACGCTCACGCTGTCGGCTGGCAGCGTGCCCGCCAATCGCGACTTTGAACTGACCTGGCGTCCCAAGGCCTCACATGCCCCGTCGGCGGCCCTATTCCGGGAAACCGTTGAGGGCGAGCCCTATTACCTGCTCATGGTGACGCCGCCGGTCACGTCGCATGCCGCGCCGCCGCCACCGCGCGAGATCACATTCATCATCGACACGTCCGGCTCGATGGGCGGCGAGTCGATCCGTCAGGCCCGCCAGAGCCTCGCCATGGCCGTCCAGCGCCTCGCGCCCGCTGACCGTTTCAACGTGATCGAATTCAACTCCGTCACCCATGCCCTGTTCAACCATCCGGTCGATGCCACGCCGTCAAACGTGGCCCGCGCCACGAACTGGGTCGAGCGACTCGAAGCCACCGGCGGCACCGAAATGCTGCCCGCCCTGCGCGAAGCCCTCGCCGATCACGGCAATGCCGACGGCCGCCTGCGCCAGGTCATCTTCCTGACAGACGGCGCCATCGGCAACGAGCAGCAGCTGTTCGAAACCATCAGCCGCAATCGCAAGGATGCCCGCATCTTCACGGTCGGCATCGGCTCGGCTCCGAACAGCTTCTTCATGTCCCGCGCCGCGGAACTCGGCCAAGGCACCTTCACCCATATCGGCGATGTCGATGAAGTCGCCGCCCGCATGGGCGCACTGTTCACGAAACTCGAAAGCCCGGCCATCACCAATGTCGCCGCCACATGGCCGGACGGCTCGGCAGTCGAGGCATGGCCGTCGCCGCTGCCGGATGTCTATGCCGGCGAAACGCTGGTCATCGCGGCCCAGGGCGCCACGAAGGATGGCTTGGTCTGGGTCTCCGGCCTCAACGGCGACCAGCCCTGGAAAGTCGGCCTCCCCGTCAAACAGGCCGCCGAGCGTAAAGGCATCTCCAAACTCTGGGCCCGCAAGAAAATCAGCTCGCTTGAACTCGACCGCGCCCGGTCCGACACGCTGCCAGACCTGGTCGACGACCAGATACTGAGTGTTGCCCTCGCCCACCATCTCGTCTCGCGCCTCACCAGCCTCGTCGCCGTCGATGTGACGCCAGCCCGGCCAGACGTTGCAACGCTCGAAAGTGCGACTGTTCCCCTGAACCTTCCGGCAGGCTGGGATTTCGACAAGGTCTTCGGCCATGACGGGATCCGCTCGGACGCGCCCCTGATCCCGGTCGATGCCCTCGCCCTCCGCAAGCCCGATCCGAAGGCCATGAACGCCCCGATGCAAGTCGAACGCGGCGTACTCCTGCCAAATACCGGCACCCTTTCCGACCTGAAACTGCTGGCAGGTATAATCCTCATCCTCATCGGCTTCATGCTGAAACTCATCTTCCGGAGGATACGGATTCATGCCGCTTGATGCGCTGACGTCTTATCCTCCCCTTGCAAGGGGGAGGTGGCCCCGAAGGGGTCGGAGGGGGGATATTGTCACAACCGCCCTCCTCATCGCCGGCCTCCTCCTCTTTGGGAACGGCGCGAACATGAGGGCCAAGGCCAGCCTCTCCCAGGTCCTGCTCGCCCAATCATGGGAAAGGACGCTCACCGGCGACACAGACGCCCGACCCTGGCCCTGGGCCGACATCACCCCCGCCGCGCGGCTTGAGCTGCCCCGCCTCCACGCCGCCGCGATTGTCCTGAACGGCACCAGCGGACAGGCCCTCGCCTTCGGTCCCGGCCTGATGCACGGCTCCGCCGCCCCCGGCCAGCCGGGCCTCACCCTGCTTGCCGGCCACCGCGACAGCCATTTTGCGTTTTTGCAGCAGGCCCGGCCCGGCGACGCCGTCACCCTCACCGGCCCCGACGGTGTGGCCCACACCTACCGCCTTACCGAAACCCGGATCGTCGACGCTGACGCCAGCACGCTCACCCCCGGCGGCAACGGACCAGCCACCCTCGCCCTGACCACGTGCTACCCTTTCGGCGCCCTCTCGCCCACGAATCAACGATTCGTCGCACTTGCGACGCTGGAAGACGGCTCAAGCACCTGAATTATTTGGGAAAAACTGGAGCGGGTACACGGGATCGAACCGAGATACTCAGCTTGGAAGGCTGGTGCATTACCATTATGCTATACCCGCAACAGGTACGTCGCTTATCCTTAGCACAAACAGTGGTGGAGGGGACAGGATTCGAACCTGTGTACGCTATGCGGGCAGATTTACAGTCTGCTGCCTTTAACCACTCGGCCACCCCTCCAAGGGCTGCCTGCGACTTACGATAATTGACGCCGTCGCCCCGAACCGCCTAAAGGGCACGACCAATCGCGCCCTCTACCCGCTTCGGGAGACGGCCTTATAGGGATGAAAGAAATGGCGCGCAACCATACAAAACGCCGAAACGCACCCGGCCCGGCCGGACAGGACGGATCGCCGCGCCCACTGCAGGATCGCCCACGCGAACGCAGTGGCGGCGGAGACGGCGAAGGCTGGCTTTGGGGCACACATGCCGTTGTGGCGGCGCTGGCAAACCCGTCGCGCACCTGCCACATGCTGCTCGCCACCGAAAATGCCGCCGCGCGGCTCGGACCTGCCCGGATCACGCCGGAAATCATCCTCGGCAAGGATCTCGACAACCGCCTGCCGCCGGGCGCCGTACACCAAGGCCTGGCCCTGAAGGTTGCCCCGCTGAATCCGTCCAGCCTGGAAGACTTGATAGACCGGGACATTTCCCGCATCTGCGTCCTCGATCAGGTCTCCGACCCCCACAATCTCGGCGCCATCTACCGGTCCGCCGCCGCCTTCGGCTTTAACGGCATTGTCCTTCAAACCCGGCATGCACCACCAATTACCGGCGTGGTTGCCAA
>NZ_JBDNGN010000176.1:0-15791 GCF_041689225.1 Hyphomonas sp.
CCCCTCGCTGCCGATCACTTTCATTGCCGCACGATGTGAGGGGCATCTGTCCGTCACGACGACATTTGGATTGCCGTATCGCTTCATTGCTTTTTTTAGGAATTTCAATGCTGCGGCTTTGTCCCGTTTCTGTGTGACGTAGGATTCCAGGACTTCGCCTTCATGATCCACAGCTCGCCAGAGGTAATGTCGTTCGCCTCTAATCTTCACGAAGACCTCATCTAAGTGCCACTGCCAATGTGGGCTACGCCGCATCGACTCCGATCGACGTTTCCGGATCGTGTGCGAAGAAAGCACCGAAGCGATCGACCCAGAGATGGGCGCTTTCGTGGCAAATGTCGATCCCACGCTCGTGCAGGAGGTCTTCGACATTGCGCAGAGACAGCGGCATCAATACGCCAAGCTCGATGATCTCGGGTGAGGTTTTAAACTAGCGGAACGGGTTTTTGCTCATTTGCCGAGGCTAAACGCCCCTGCTCCGCGTCTCAAGGCGTTTGCCCTGACAATACCGTCGTCACGACGAGGCAACCGATGCCATCCGTGGGTACTCGCCGGCACGGCAAGCGAACCAAAGCACCGCCGCGCCAGTCACTGCGGAAAGGACAGACCCGGACAGCACGCCAATCCTCACCTGATCGAGAAGTACGTCTGATTCGAATGCGAGCGTTCCAATAAAGAGGCTCATTGTGAACCCGACCCCGGTCAGGCATGCGACCCCATAGAGTTGGGCCCAGGAGGTACCTTCCGGTCGCTTTGCAATTCCCGTTCTGACGGCGAGGACTGTGGCACCAAATACCCCCAGCTGTTTGCCAAAGAAGAGACCAAGCGCGATTCCGAGCGGCAACGGCGCCAAGAGGTCTTCAAAACCAATACCCGAGAGAGAGACGCCTGCATTTGCGAAAGCAAAGATTGGCAGGATGCCAAAGGCCACCCACGGGTGCAGGTCGTGCTCTAGCTTATGCAGCGGGGATTGTTCTTCAGCTGTCCGACCCTGTATCGGAATCAGGAGTGCCGTCAACACGCCAGCCAGCGTTGCATGGACACCTGACTTGAGAACGCAAACCCAGACAAACAAGCCTATCAGCAAATAAGGCGTGGTGACCTTCACACCTGATCGGTTCAATCCGATCAAGGCAACGACACCGAGCGCGGCGAGTCCGAGCGCCAAAAGTGACAGGTTGGACGTATAGAACATCGCGATAATCAAGATCGCCCCAAGGTCATCAATGATCGCGATCGCGAGCAGGAAGATCTTAAGCGAAACAGGAACCCGGCTGCCGAGGAGCATCAGGATACCCAGCGCAAACGCGATATCGGTCGCAGCCGGAATGGCCCAGCCTCGCAGCGACTCCGGGCTGTTCATGTTTATACCCAGATACACCAAGGCAGGCACCGCCATTCCCCCGATCGCCGCGACGATAGGCAGGGCGGCCTTGTCCAGACTGGAGAGTTCCCCCTGAAGGACCTCGCGCTTTATCTCCAGACCAATCAGGAAGAAGAAGATCGCCATCAAGCCGTCATTGATCCACAGGATCAATGGTTTTGCGATCTCAAGGCCGCCGACCTGCACTGAAACGGGAGTTTGCAACAACCCCTTGTAATGATCGAGGAGGAACGAATTGCTGGCGAGGAGTGCCGCAAGCGCGGCAAGGATCAGCAGTATTCCAGCTGACGACTCCAGTTTCATGAAGTTCTGTATACGGGAAATTACGAAGGTCATATCGTATCACTTTGAAGGAATGGGGGCATTGCGTAGAAAGGGCGCAATCAAGAATTGCGGCGAGAAAGATCCGCCGCGAATCCGTCAGATGAAACCAATTTCCAGGATGATCTCACCAGGGTTTAATCCCATTCGGAAAAGTCCTCACGCCGGCGACGCCGGGATTTTGATCTTTCGAACCTACTAGCGCGATCGTTTTCGCCGAATGCTTTGTCCCGTCGGTCGTCATGGCTGCGGACCTTGCGCGGCTCTCGCCGGTCATCGCCAGTCATGGCTTTCGAGAGCTCCGAAAACATGTCGTCCAACCAGTTCATTCCAATGTCTCCTCGTGCGAATCCAAGACTAGAGATCGCCCATGGTTGGCATTGTTTCAAATTCATTATCTTCATCGACCCAATAGCTTTTTACTATCTTTGTCGGTTTGCCACAGCCAAGGCCTGAAATTGAGCCGAAACTAACGCTTCCGCCGCGCAGGCACCTTGTGAAGGATCGACCCGGCAGCCTCCCGAAGCTCCCCAGCCAGCAAACGCAGGCGGCTGGCGAGAGGCGAGGTCATCCGCCAGATCAGAGAAATCTGCCTGCTGGCACGCGTGTCATTGATGCGCCGGATGATAAGATCGGGATCCCGGCGCGCTTCAATAAGAGCATATAGGCTGGGGAAAACGGCGATGCCGACACCCATTTCTGCCATTAGCCGAATCGCATCAAGACTTGTGCCCTCATACTCTGAGTTCACGTGCGCCCCCGAGACCTCCGCCAGCGACTGAATGATCAGATTGAGACGATGACCATAGCCCAACGTGAGCAGGGTGCGCCCTTCAAGATCCGCAAGGGACACATCACCCGTCTTTTGAGCCAATGGATCGTCCGGCGCAGCACAGACCCACAGATCTTCCTGGAACAGGAATTCGTGATCGACGTCAGAATGGTCTTCAACCGTTGAAATCACCGCATCAAAATGCCCGTCATGCAAATGACGCTCAAGATCGATTGTGCGCTCTTCGCGCACGATCAGGCGCAAATCGGGATGCTCTGAGTGAAGATGACGCGTCACTGAGGGCAAAAGATAGGCGCCAATTGTTGGCAGGACACCAAGCCGGATGCGCCCCGTCAGATCCTGCGCATCGGCACGAACCACCGACTTCAGGTCCTCGGCATCCCTTAAAAGCAGCCGGGCGCGGCGGACAACTTCCTCACCGATCGGTGTCAAAAATGCCTGCTGGCGACCACGCTCTATCAGCACAGCGCCGAGCTGAGCTTCCATTTCCGCTATCTGGGCCGACATGCTCGGCTGACTGACATTGGTGAGCTTGGCAGCTTCACCAAACTTGCCGGTGTCGGCGATCGCAACCAGGTACTGCATCTGTCTGAGAGTTGGGCGCACAATATAGTCTTTCTCTATTAACTCGAACGAATAGTAATATTGGAACTAATATACAATTATGTCTATTTCAATCCTGAACCGAATAGACGGTTCGAAAAAAGGAGACCGAAATGACAAGAAAAGCCCCTCCCTCCCGACCCACCGGGCAAGGTGGCTACACAGAGAATATCCTCACGCTCGCTGCGTCTCCCAAGAGCGAGGATTGCGCCAAGCGTATGGAACGTCGTCACTGGCGCGCCCGTCGCAAACGACGGTATGCCCAGCCGCTCGGCGCATAAGGACGTTCCCATGCTGTCTGACGCAGACTTTGTGATGTTGTTTTCGGCTCTTCCCCAAAAGGATCCACGGAGCCGGGTGAAACTCCCCCAGAGGCAGCCCAGAGCGGTCGTCTCGCCCAAACCGATGGATCCCAACCGGTTTCTGCGCCGCTAGGCGCAGGACACACCTCTCTCCCCTCCGGCAGGCCATCACGTGCCTGCCGGTTTTTTTTGAGAGAGAATTTCAAAGTCTAGTGGTGAGAGAAAATTGGATAGAACGCGATTCTGTTGATCATCCGTACGTATGCGATACAATTTTCTGAGGTATCCCACCTCGATCCGGACCGTTGGGAACACGGTCCTGCCACAACCTACAAAGGCCCCATTCCGATCAATACCACTTTCCTGCCCCCAGTCCGCGTCGTTCAACTCAACAAACAGTTCGTTGGACACAATTTCTGAACGCGGCGCCTTCAATGGAACGCGATCAGACCAGCAACTGCCGTTCGCGGAAACCGGCCCCGTGAGGGCGGCGGAGGCTCCGGCCTGCGTGTCGGTATCCCCGTACACCAAACTGGCGAACGGAGGGTTGCACCAAACCCGAGACGAAACTGAAGCTTCGATTCCCGAACAAGGCAGGTGTCCCTACTCCAAGAAAAGTGTGCGGGCAGGTCGACTGACCTGCCCGTTCGTGAAAGATATCCGACGAACTACTCGATCTGCGACAACAGTTCGGGTGCGGTCACAAGCGCGCGCACACCGTGGGACTTGGTCTCATTGAATACATTGCCCTTGGATGCCCACTCATTGAGGGAACTGATGTCGACGCGGGCACACATGGGGCGAACACTCCAGGTCACTTGCAAAGGTGAGCATGTCGACTGATCGTAGCTTGGGCCCGTCGTTGATCCACGGAAGACAACCGGAGTTCCCGTTCCAGCTGGCAAGTTCTTTGGCTGGTGAAACCCATCAACGACCGTATTCTCGTACACATAGTCATTGAAATCGATCGCCGATGCGTCGTTGACGACTTGAAACGCCTGCGCTTCGACGCGCAAGGTTGGATTTTCGCACGTGTCGCTCAGACACGACCCCAAGCCCTCGCCTGGAGCCACATCGCAAGATGAATAGACCCAATGCACTTCAATTGTGTCACCTGGCTTGACGCCGCTGAACGCTCCCTCACCGTTGGCAGGATCGACCATTTCGGCCTCTGTCAGCTCGTCTGTTTCGTTGCACCGGTAGCCGCCCGTTGGTCCATCGCCAGCGTAAACATTAAAGCCCGGAGCTTTGTGCTCTGCATTGGTATGCGTGTGAATATTACAGAGGTTCAGTGCCTCAGGCGCTGGCGCGATTGCAAACTTGATCGGGTTGAGACCGTAAGCGCTTGCAATATCCCGGGGCGTTTGCGGCCCCGACGCCAAACACAGGTCCGCTGCTGCAGGCGCGACGTCGTTCATGACCATTGTTGGCTCCGCCTCATTCAGCTCGACCAAGACTGCCTCCGACTGAGGTGCCTCTGCGCCCTGCGGGGAGAGAGTGGTGCAGCCCGCGAGCGCAAGCGCGAGAAAACTCGCGGCACCGCCCATATACGTCGAACGAGATGTCAAAATCTGCATTTAAAATACCCCAGAAGAGCGGACGAACCGCTTGTTGTTGTTCTTGAGGAAATGGACTGCAGGAGCCATCCTTCAAATCGCATGTTTTGATCGTCTCGATACAAATTTACTATATCCAGATAGAGTTGTTCCGCCCACTAAACTGTCTGCGTCCAACCGGCACCCGGCGGAGAAACCACCTAAAAGCGATCAGGCCTCAGGACCTCAACCCGAGATGTATTCAGGATGCCGATATGCTGATCGAGCAGTTCGTGGAGTTCTAACAAGACATTCCGGATCGGTGCTTCATCGCTAATGGAAATGATCACGACCATGTCCTGACTGGCCGACAAATCCCTGTCACGTTGCCATCGGCTTCCTCGGCCATACCCGGAAAGTGCTGGCAACACTGTATAGCCAGAGACGCCTGCCGTTTCGAGAATTCGGCAAGCCCGCTTAAGCGCCATGCGCTCTATGATCAATTCCAGTCGGATTTTTTCGTGCACGTTGTCATCCTCAGCCTTGAATCAGGTTCGCGAAATAGAGGTAGAGCGGTATTCCGACCGCCAGGTTGAACGGAAAGGTCACCCCAAGCGATAGTGTGAGATAAATCGATGGTTTGGCCTTGGGCATCGCAAGCCGCATCGCGGCCGGAACCGCGATATAGGACGCCGAGGCCGCCAGCACCATGAGCAGCGCCGTATCGCCTGCCGGTATTCCGAGGCTCCAGGCGATCGCTCCGCCAAGGGTCGCTGACACGAGTGGCATATACAAACCAAATGCAACGGCACTGAAATCCAACTGGCGCCAGCCCTGCCGCAGCCCTCTGCCTGCAGAAAGCCCCATGTCCAGAAGGAAGAGGCAGAGAACGCCCTGGAAGGGATCAACGAAGAAGGGCGCAATCCGCTCCATGCCCGATTCTCCCGTCACCCATCCTATGGCCAGCGCACCAACCAGAACCACAATAGAAGCATTGAGGAGGACTTCACGATAAAGCTCGCCCGATTCCGAGCCCGCCACCGACGGCGCCTTCTTCTGGCCCCGCTGCGCCAGAATCAACGCTGTGATGATCGCAGGCGCCTCCATGAGTGCAGCAACTGCAACCATGTAGCCCGAACTCTCGAGCCCGGCCGACTTGATAAACTGTGTCGCCGCGACAAACGTGACGATCGAAATGGATCCATAGTGAGCAGCGGTTGCAGCAGCATCAATCCGGTCCATCTTGCTGGTCCGGCGCAGAAACGCAAAGGCTATGACAGGCAAGCAGAAGGACAGGACTATGCCCGCAGCCAGGACTGCCCAAACCTGAAAAGAGAAGTCGCTCTTCGACATCTCTACGCCTCCTTTGAGGCCAATCGCCATCATCAGGTAGATCGCGAGCCCTTTTGCAAAGGCTTCAGGAATTGTCATCTGTGATCTGAGCAGGGCTGCTGAAAGCCCCAGCACAAAGAACAATACCATTGGCGACAACAAGGTAGCCAGCATCAGGTCCATTGGGTTTTCATGCTCCAGTTTGCGCTCAAAAAAGAGCCTCGCTTGGCAGCGCGCCAAGTGAGGCCAATGACTGTTTTCATGTTGGGTGTTTCGGGTCCCGGACTTGGGTCTGCGTTCATTCGTACCCTACAGGTACTCACATCAGGATGGATCGGAGTCGACTTCGTGCGACGGTCTCAAAATACGTGCCAATCTGTCAGGCGGGCGACAGCAACATGAAAACTGCGAACAAGATTTTCCTTTTCGCGTTCAGGGCCGAAATACCTGAACCTGCAAGCCACCAGTCTATGGTCGTCCGCATCTACAAAAGACTCTGAAATAGCGGTGAGTTCGAACGGACCCCAGCTTATCAAAGACTCGATATGATACTGCAGGGCCTCAATAGAGCCATCCCATACGGCAATCAAGTCCCATACATTGGAGTCCCCCAAGCCGATCGACTCTCGCGCTGCGGCTCCTTTTTGATCCGCACCGGCCGCGACCCTGGTCGCGGACGTCCCGGATCGGAAAACTAACGGGTCGCAGCCCCGGTCATGCTTGGCAAGCTGATCTTGCGGAGGCAACTGGAACACATCTTTAGCGAATATCGTCATGATCGGATCTCCTGTTCGGCTCCTTCAGTGAACAGGATATCCAGAAATGCGGATAATAATATTCGAATTATTGTGTGGTCTTCATAGGGTTTTCTTATATCGATGCGGCGCATTTAGGCTGCCAACCACCAGGACAAAAGCTTTCGGACCGTTCTCCCGATCGCGCAGCACCGGAGTAATATTCTCACCCGGCAATATTACTTTTCAACAGCTTGAACACGGCGACATCTCGCAGCGCCTGAGATAGATGCGAATTGCCGTTCGGTTCTTAGAGCGAATACCACTTAATGTCGCACCGGCCGCAGGATAACTTTTTCCTATCAACACGAGATATTTGTTCAATTTGAAAAATGGTTTCGTCGCCCCCAGGCCAATTTGGTAATGACCATTGGAGGAGCAGATGTCCCGCTTGGAAAAGCAACGTGAAACTAGCCGCTCTCTGAAGACCGGGATCGGTGGCTTCCGCGTACCGGGACTTGTCGCACAGCACAACGCCAAGTCTATGAATCCACCGGCCACTTTTGCAAATCCGAAACGCGATCTCTCACAACGCCGCGAAACGGGTTCCTGACCATTTTCTGAGGCTAAACGCCCCCGCCCTACGCCTCAAGGCCGTTTGCCCTGACACTGCCAGCGCAGCCGTGTTCATCGTCTGCCATTGTGCAATTCCTTGGTTGGCACGACCAGATTCGGGCAAGTAAGCATGAAGTAGCGAAACGGGTTTTTGCTCATTTGCCGAGGTTAAACACCTGGATTAATCACCTCAACCTCAGTGCACCTTAAAATGCTGCTCAGAAGTGCGTTTCCAGCCCACTTTGTTACTTTGTCAGCGCACTAATGATGCTGGTGAGTACATTTTTTGCTTTGGTTCGCATTTCATCATCCGTAGCATCCTGAATAGGATGTGGGACGAGGACATAGCGGGCGTCTTCCATGCCAAGAGCACTGCGCTGAAAATTGGCAGCTTCCTCGAATTCGGACGAAGCGATGGAGACCGATGGGATTCCCTGGATTTCAAACCAGACTGTGTCGTGCAGACTGCACGTCGTACAGGAACCTCAATCAGCCAAAGCCTCGATAACATAGTCCACTTCGCTCGCGATTTCGCGCCGCAGGTCATCAGGACATGGTTTAGTGAAAGTTGGCTTCGAATAGCGCTTCACGACAATGCCCGGTTCTGCGGCTGTGAGCTGGCGCTCAAGCTCATCAAGCAAGACATTGCCCCGGGGCTTGCGGATGTCGAGCAGGCCAACGGTGCCTTTGAGCGCTCCCGCTCTCGCGGTGATCTGACGTGCCACCGGCTTTCGTTCGTCAGTGGGGTCGAGGATTGTTGTCATGTTCCAACCTTCTTCTGCTCGCTTGTTTTTTGATCATACCTGTTTGGGAGCTTGTCTCTAGCCTAAATCGACCTTGCGCGACACCGATTGCGACCCGATTTCGCCGGTCGCCCACCCATGGAAAGCAGAGCTGAACTTGCCTGCATCAGATCCTGCGACGACAATATGAATATATTCCGGACCCGCGAATTTCGGCACTTCAGTCTTGAGCTTCCCCGCGCCCATTTTTTCGGCGGTTGCCTTGGGGATGCCTGCGCCGGACATTTCGTCGGCAACCATCTCGCTCAAGGGGCGCCGGGTCACTTCCTGGATCCGGGCGCGTAGCCGATCCTTGGTGTAATCTCCTTCACTCATCAGCGTGTCGATGTGCTCCGGGCACACAACGAGAAGTGCGTCGATTGGCAAGTTTCTCAATTTCGGCAGAAACACCCCCTCCAGTCCCAATCCGATAGACCCGGCGACCTGTTCGGGCTTGCGCGATTCCTGGTCAACGATATGGACAGGGCCGCCTGTCATGGCGAAGACCGTAACGACCGAATCCTCTTTCTTGAAGCCGCGTTCAACGTGAAGCGGCGGCCACGGAGAGCGTTCTTCGTTTTCCGCAAAGCACATCGTGTATTTCATCGGATTGCCAAGCGTAGAGCGCTCGACGCCGCCGGGCTTACCGCCGCCCACATTGCCGACGATGAGGCGCAAGGCACGGCCGATCGTCGCGTTGGCGCGGTTACCGGACCCGAGCGCGCCGAGGCCCTTGTTCATACCGATCCTGTCACGGATGGGACCATTAACGACGATCACGGGCGCCGCTCCCATCGTGGTGGCGGTGACGCCGTGAATATTGAACGCGTCAGTGCAGACGGCTTCCAGAGCCGCGATGATGACCGGCATGTATTCCGGCTTGCAGCCAGCCATGACCGCATTGATGGCAATCTTTTCCACTGTCGCTTCACCCATATTGGGAGGAACGGTCGCGATGAGATCTTGCCCGGAGCGGTGCGTTCCTTCGAGCATTCGGAGAACGCGTTCAGGTGTTGGCGGCACGAGCGGCAGGCCATCTGAAAAGCCCTGATCAAACATGAACTCTATGACATCATCTGCCGGAGCGATCTCGATTCGGCGAGCGAGCATGTCACTGCCCGCCGCGCTGGCGCGAAGCTTGTCGTATATTTCAGGATAGAGATGTTTGGATCCGCAACCGGGACGCCACACCGGAAGGCTTTCCCAGTCGATCTGGGCTTGAGGCATATCCAGGCGCTGGGCCAAATCTGCGCTCAGTTTCTCCCACTCTTCGCGAACGAAACCCTCGAAATGGGTTTGCACTGTGCCATCGGCGTCTATCCAGAATACGGACGGCACGATCTCGATTTCCCAGTCGAATGAAACCTGAGAAGTCGCATCATCCATGATCGGAAGCGTGAGATGATGGCGTTCTTTCAGGGTAGCATTGTCCGCCCCCGATTGCCCCACCATCAGCACGCGCAACTTGTCACCGTACGCCTTGTGGAAGGCCTCTACGACCGGCGCGGCCGTATTGCAGGTTTCGCAGTCTTCCTTGACGAAAACGACGAGATGCGGCCCGTCGCCAGGGAAAGCATGGATGTCGCCGGCAAGGGATTTCAGAGAGAAATTCGGTTTGGTGTCCGCCATGGATTCTCGCGCGCTTGTTTCATTTCATATTGGGGAGGAGAGACAGGTTTTGTCTAGGGTGACGCTGGGGCTGGCGGAGGTGGATGGGAATCGAACCCACCACACGTCTTGACGACGCGTCCATGGTTTTGAAGACCAGGGAAGCCACCAGACTCCAGTCACCTCCATGAACAGCAGACGTTAGCGGCAGCCAGCGGCGCGTCAATCGTCAGCCATATAGCGCGCGTCGCCAATGCGGACTGTAGCGCCACGCGAATCGAGATGCTCGAGGATGGGTACAATAAACTTGCGGGTTGTCTTCAGGGTCGCGCGAGCCTCTCCCGTCGAAAAGGCGGTCTGACCCGGATAGCTGGACTTGAGTGTTCTGATGGCCGCAGCGATGGCGCAGGAGTGAAACACGAGAGACTGCTTGAGTGAGACATTGTTCAGGCGAATGACCGTTCCCTCGTGAATAAGAAGGGCCAGCAGGTCAGCGTCGACTGGATCTATGAGGAGTGAATCTGACGCTGGAGGGGCAAGAGCCGATTCCTTCAATTTGGCGATTATGCTGGCCATGCGTTCTTGTAATTGTGCTGTCAGATGATTGAGGGGAGCGTGAGTGAGCAAGGCCACGTCCGCACCGGAAAGAACCAACTTTCCATCCAAAACGAGCAGCCCCTCGACAAACTCGATCAGTTCCCATGCCGTGTGCGGGACGCGCATGTGAGCACGCGGGGTCAGTGGCTTGAGCGGGCATGCCTCATGACAGGATTGAAGGCGCGCGATATAACTTTCCTTGACCTCTTCGACAGTGGATGACACCGCGACAAGAGTGTCCGTCACGTCCACAAACATCGCGCCCAATTCCGTGCGGACTTTTGCAGCAGGGCTACGTGCAAGGCGGCAGATGTCTGCGATGCGCGCGATCCCCAGATTTTCGCGGGCGAGAGCTGATGCGATACCCGAGGTGTCGCCGCACCAAGCTGATTTGAGGGTTTCAAGCCGTCGCTTTTTTTGGGCATTGTTCGCGGGCGCCAGGGGGTCGAGTATGATTGCTCCGCCGATGGTCTCCGCTGGCGAAAGGCTGCGGATGATTGCATGCTGGCCCGCATAAGTGGTGATGGCCGTAGGGAGGCGAAGCTGGGCAACGGCCGATGTGCCAGGGTTCAATTGCTTGCCGTCATAGAGGCGAACGCTCGCGACAGCATGGGCGGTGCCATATAAAATCCGCACCTGCTCCATGTGTTTGACGGGGCGGCTGGCGCGGGGGGACAGGCTGATTGAAACATCACATTGGACGGAGGGAACGAATGCATTCGGTGGATGCAGGATGTCACCCGGCTTGATTTGATGGGCGGAGATACCTCGCAGGTTCAGCGCGGTACGCTCGCCGGCATTGGCTTGAGATGATTTTTGACCACGCACTTGTATCCCGCGGATGGTTATGGATTGCGCTTTGGGACCAAGGACAAGGGCATCATCAACGTTTATCGATCCGCCATGCAGTGTCCCAGTAACAACCGTGCCATACCCTTCTGCAACGAATACGCGATCGACTGGAAGGAAGGCGGCAAAAACGGGTACTCTGCTGTTTGACCGAATGCCAAGTTGCTCCAATGCATCGCTGAACGCGCCTAACCCTTCCCTAGTTGTGGAAGAGCAGAAGATGAATGGCGCGTCGCAAAATCGTGTGTCTGACAGTGCGGCGCGCAGCCCGGCTTCGCAGGCAGCGTATTCACCTTTGGAAAGCCGGTCCGCATGAGTGATGGCGACAATGCCCTCATGGATGCCGAGGGATTCAGCAATCTGAAGGTGTTCCAGGGTTTGTGCCTGGACGCCCTCTACTGCGGATATGACAATGAGTGCTGCGCGGGCACCAGATGCGCCGGAGACCATGGCGCGGACGAAGTCTTCATGACCGGGAGCGTCGATGAAGTCGATCATGACATCGCCACACTGCCGGTAAGCAAAGCCTGGAGTGATGGAGAGCCCCCGCGCCTTTTCCTCTGGTAGCCTATCAGTTTCAATGCCTGTGAGCGCACGCACCAGTGACGTTTTTCCGTGATCGACATGTCCGATCACGATGACGGGACAGGTTTTCATCGAGCGCGCAGTCCGCGAAACGCATGCATGATAATGGGCAGATCTTCATCATTGAGCGTGCGGGCGTCCATGACGAAGCGGTCATCCCTGATGAGACCGATGATGGGAGTCTGGGCGGCGCGCAGGGCAGCGACAAGCGCATCCGCGGTACAAGACGGTGCAGATACACAGACGGCATAGCTTTCCAGATCTTGCTGGGGGAGAGACCCTCCGCCGACATAGGCTACGCTCTTCGCAACGGTCACGTCTTCGAGACCTGATGCAATGAGCGCGTCGGCGAGCCGGTCGGCTCGCGCGCGAACTTCGCCGACGGTTTGTGCGATGGCCCGCAGTACAGGCACGCTTTGGAAAGGATCGTGAGGTTCCCGGTAGAGCCGGAGTGTTGCCTCGAGCGCCGCGAGCGAGAGTTTATCAATGCGCACAGCCCGGCAGAGCGGATGAGACTTCAAGCTGCGCACGAGATGGGCGCGCCCGGCAATGATACCTGACTGGGGACCGCCGAGCAATTTGTCACCAGAAAACATGACAAGATCGACGCCTGATTTCAGGATGTCCGATACGACAGGTTCATCGCGCAAACCATAGGCGGAAAGGTCTATCAGGACACCGCTGCCGAGGTCTTCCATGAGGATGGTGTTTGAATTGCGCGCAAGCTGGGCTAGGTCTTCGCGCTTGGGCGCAGACGTGAATCCGACGATGCGGAAATTGCTTGTGTGGCTTTTTAAGAGGACAGCCGTTTCGCTGTCTATAGCACGCTCATAGTCTGAGGCACGGGTTTTGTTTGTAGAGCCGACTTCCTTGAGGATTGCACCACTTTGCTCGATGACGTCAGGCAGGCGAAAAGCACCACCAATTTCGATCAGTTCACCACGTGACGCGATGACTTTCTTACCCTGCGCAGTGGCCATCAGGCTGAGCAAGACAGCCGCAGCGCAATTGTTCACGACGAGAGCGGCTTCAGCGCCCGTCAGCTCGCAGATGAGGTCTTCGACATGGGCATAGCGCGAGCCACGCTTTCCGGCATGAAGGTCGAACTCGAGGTTTGAGTAGTTTGCCCCCATTGCCTGCATGGCGGCCAGCGCTTCAGGCGCGAGGCGGGCACGGCCCAGATTAGTATGAATGATAATGCCTGTCGCATTGATAACGCTGCGCATATTCGGCTGACGCCCTGCTTCTATCGAACTGACCAGGCTGGTGGCAAAGGTTTCGCTCTCGAAGTCAGGCAGGCTCGTGATGTGACCCGACCGGACGCCACTGCGCAGGGCCTGAAGCGTCGACCGAAGCGCCTGCGTAACTTCAGGGCGCGTATAGGTCTGAAGTAAAGCCCCGATGTGCGCTGTTTCAAGGAGCGCTTGCATCTGTGGTAATTGTCTCAATAGATTATCCACGTGCTTTCACCCTGCTGCCGCGTGCCAGTGTAGACATCGAATGAGGCCGTTCAACCTGAAACGCCGGTTGCGCATCCGAGGAGAGGGCGTTTATCCCGATCAGTCGCTCCTTGCACGATTTCGGCTGCCCAAGCTGCTGCCGCGGTGCTGAGAGGCTGTTGGGCGGGTGCTGTAAGACGCATGCAAACCGGTCTCCATGGTATTGTCAAAGGAACGAATTCAGATCGTCCCTCCTTGCCTCGTCGCCCGAATTTCAGGCGAACGATCCTGTGGCAGCTACAGTGCGGAGACGAGCAACAGGAAACAATCGGCTATCATACACTAGCAATATCGTTTCCTTTGACAATGCCAACGCGTTCTTTGCCAGCCGGGCAGATATCGCGATCCCGCTCCGGATCACAGGTCAAGGCGCGCAAACTTGCGGCACTCTGACGCGCCATCTGATCCATCGCCTGCTACGGCTCGTAAATTGAACGAAACAGAGCGGAGAGACGCGATGAACGAGCAATATGACAATCGCCTATTGGCCCAGATGTGCGCAAAGCAGGCCCGAATGCTGGACACCGATGGCATGGTTGACGATGCCCGGGACCTGTTGGTCAGCGCCTTTGCTATACTTCTCTCATTGGGCACTCAGCCCAAGCTGGCGCTCATTCCGGTACGCCTTCCCCGGCGCTGACATCTCTGCGCAAGGCGCCCTCGCAGTCTGGCGCCGGTGGCCGCACGACTATTCAGGAAGCATCTGGCGCGAGGCGCGATTTGCGAGAGACCTACTTGTTCTGCGATAAGCAGGTCCAGGTAGATTGTGAGCATCGCGAGCATCCCGACAAACATTGTGCCTCACCGGGCTACCTGAAGGCAACGCGGCGGGGTGCCGCCGGAAAATAATCAAGCTATCATAACATGTTTGTAGCGCATGTCCGAGTGCTCTATAAAGCCCATTGACCTTCCATTTGGACGAGCTCGGTCAAGATCGTCTTTGCACCAGCAATGTGAAAAACACTATTCCACAGGTCGCGAAATGCGCCAAATCTGAATCAAAGGAAACAGTTACATGAAAATCAAAGACCGGCCGGAATATCGCAGCAAGAGCTTGGTGTTGTCTTTTGACAAGGACACGCCGGTATTGGACGCCGTCGCCGTAATGAGCGAGAAAAATTACGGCGCAGTCGTGATCGTCGACTCGGCGAACAAGCCGGTCGGAATTGTGACTGAACGAGATCTTATGCGCCGGCTGCTGGCCAAACATAAAGATCCCAGTGCCACGCGGCTTTCGGAGATCATGACCACGGAGCTGAAGGTCGCCAAGGCAGAAGACAACCTGCTCGACTGGTTGCGGATAATGTCGAACGAGCGGTTCCGGCACTTGCCTATTGTTGACGATGCCGGTGTTTTGACTTCGATGATGAGCCAGGGTGATTTTGTCAGCTATACATGGCCCGAACTTTTTCAGCGTCTGGGGGAGCAAAGCAAGGCCACGTTTATCAAGATGCCTTCGCTGATCTCCATGGTCATCAGTATCGTGATATTTGCAGTCGCAGCTGGTTTCCTGGTTGTGCTAGGCAGCTAAAGTGGTTGTGCACTGACGAATGGAGTTTGACGAACTTCTGCAAACGTCGCATGCGCCGGAATCGAGACAACGCCCTTCCCGTCTTCAAAATGATAAGTGAGAATTCTCAGCGCGATTGTTGAGACGGCGTCCGGCTTCCCGGCGCCGTTCATTTCCATTGACTTGCATTGCGGCCCGGCAGGATGGGCATTTGTCCGTTACTGCGACCTCGGGATTTTTCTATCGCCTCATTGTTTTCTTCTGGAAGTTCAGCGCCGCAACCTTGTCACGTTTCTTTGTAACGAACGATTGAAGGACTTCCACTTCCTGGTCCACGGCATGCTAGAGATAGTATCGTTCACCCCGGATCTTGGCTGCGCCCTGCCTTCGGCTGACGAAGACCTGATCTGGATGCCGGCGCCACTGCGGGCTCCGCCGCATCGACTCTGAGCGCCGCTTCCGGATTTTGTGATCGAAGCAGGTGCAGAACCGTTCCACCCAGAGGCTGACGCTTTCATGGCAGATATCGATCCCGCGTTCGTGCAGAAGGTCTTCCACATTTCTCAGGGATCGTGGAAACCTGACGTACATCAGTACGCCAAGCTGGATGATCTCGGGAGAGGTTTTGAAGTAGCGGAACGGGTTTTTCGACATGGGATGAGGCTACTCACCGAGATCGATCACCTCAAGGTCGTTTGAACTGATCATACCCCGACAGTACCGTCCTGGCAACACGCGCCTA
>NZ_JBDNGN010000177.1:0-12380 GCF_041689225.1 Hyphomonas sp.
CACAGGCGCCGCCTTCGGCCAACGCCGCAAGATGATGCGCGCCGCCCTCAAACCCTTCGCGAAAAAGCACGGACTGAAAGCCGCCGACTGGCTCGAAAGCGTCGGCATCGACCCGACCGCCCGCGCCGAAATCCTCTCGCAAGACGACTTCCGTAGGCTGGCGGCGAGCTTGGCGTAGGGCACATTTCCGAGCAAAGAAAGCTGCCGCGCCCGGCGATCCGCACTACCGCACCCCGGCGCCTTCGCCCATAATGGCCAAAAGCAGGACAAGGGCGGAAATCACATGCAGGACTTCAAGGACAAGACAGTCGTTATCACGGGCGGGGCCACCGGCATCGGCTTTGCCCTCGCCAAGGTCTTCGGGGCAGACGGGGCAAAAATCGTGATCGGCGAGCCGCGCGAGGCGCGCCTGCAAGAGGCCGTCGCCGCCCTCGGCGATCTTGGAATCGAGGCCAGCTACATCGTTTGCGACGTCACAGACCCGGCCAGTGTCGAGGCCCTCGCCGATTTCGCGTGGGATACCCATGGCCATGTCGACGTCCTGATCAACAATGCCGGTATTTCGATCGGGCCCGGGCGCGTCACAAACCTGCCGCTGGAAAAGCTCCACGCCCTGTTCGACGTGAACTTTTTCGGCGTCTGGCATGGCGCGGCCATTTTCGGCAAGCGCATGGTGGCCCAGGGAACGCCGGCGGCCATCTACAATCTCGGTTCGGAGAATTCCTTCTTCAGCGCCGTCCCCAACAATACGGCCTATCTCGCATCGAAACACGCCGTGCACGGCCTCACCGTGGGCCTGCGCGAAGAGATGCCGGATTTCATCACCGTCGGTCTCATCTGCCCCGGCTGGGTCGGCACTGAACTCGTCGATGCGCGCCTGAGGCATATGACCATGGACCCGGACCGGTTCGCCGCCATCGTGATGGAACAGGTTCGCGCAGGCGAATTCTACATAGTCAGCCACGCTTACAATATGGTGCACATTGATGCCCGCTATGCGGAACTCGCAAAGGCCTATGCCACCTATGCCCCGCGCTATGACGGCGACGAGGAATACGACGTCCGCCTCCAGATACCGAACATCATCGAAGCCTTAAAGGATTAGCCTGCGCAGGGCGGGCCCAGGCGAAGCGATCCTCACCCTCCCCCATACCCAAACCTCCCGTGTCCCCTGCGAAGGCAGGGGCGGCGCCCCTTCCTCTCTCCCCCTCTCAATCCGACCCACGCCCAACCGGGCCTATACTGCCCGCATGAGCAATGCCCCCGACATCGTAACCCATGGCCTTGAACAGGCGCGTTACGCCCTGACCAAGCTGATCGGCATGACGAATGCGCACCTGCGCCCGCTGACGCTGAAGCGCGGCCTGAAGCAGCGGGCCTCGGGGCCGCTGAAACAGCTTGAGATCATCGTGCGGCGCCTGCTGGTGTTGATGGCGCTCGCCCTGAGGCTGGCGCCCGTGCGGCCCCGTGCCACCTCCTTACCGCTCCTCGAGGGCACCGAGCTCGTCACCTTCCCGGCTCCGCGCCGTTTCGCCCTGTCGGGACGGGTGCAGCCCGCCGTGGCCCCCGAAGCGTCCGTGCTTTTTCCGGGCAGCGTTCGTGCAAGCGGCCCGGTGCCGGCCGCGCCTTTCCTCGCCCGCGTCAGCGCCCTCTACAGAGTGCTGGAAAACCCGGAGGTCCACGCCAAACGCCTCGCGCGCAGCCTTGCCCGCCAGCAGAAGCGCGGCGACCTCAAGCCCGTCGCCCTGCCCATGGCCAGCGCCTATCGCCTCCGCCCCGAACTCGGCGCTATCGCCACGGCCCTCCCGGGCCTGCTCTCCGCCGCGCTGGAAAAATGGGATAATTCGAGCTGAGTCAGACAGGCTTGTCAGACAGGTTTGCCGGGCGCTGAGAGGTGTTTCCGGATGCACCCGCATCTCTCCCCCCGAAGATACCTGCGGAGGCAGGTATCCATGGACGAATGTCGCCACGGAGCCGGGGGGAAAGACCAGTCCATGGACCCCTGCCTGCGCAGGGGTCTGTGGTAATTGGGGGAATGATTGTCAGGGGCTCATCCTGAGCGAAGTCGAAGGACGGGCCCCGTGCTGGCCAATGCCACCACATCCCGTGTTCCCGGCGAATGCCGGGACCTCAGGCAATTGGAGGACGGGACAAAGCCGCACGAGGCCCCGCCCTGCGTCGTGGATGCGGAAACAAACAGAACCTACTTCCCGTCAAACGGCTCGACGACGATATCGGTGACTTCCTCGAACGTGCCCGAGCGGTCCAGTCCGCCACGCATGACATACCAGGCGACCAGGACGAGCGCAGCAAATGGCAGGAGCCAGAGCAGCCACACGGCACGCGCCTTCGGGCGCGGAGGGGTTTGCGGCGGCTCGGGCACCTGCCCGTCCGTTTCCGGTTCATTGTCATTTGTCATGCGCGGGCCTTTTCAGGGAAGACTTGCAGAACGGTGGTACGGAACGGGTCGGATTTAGGGGGCGTCAGGCCTCTCCGAGGAGGCGCCTGACATGGTCGTCAAGGTCGAGCTGGCGCAGCCGTTTCAGGCGTTCGACCAGCAGTATCCGGCGCAGGCGCTGGTACGCCTCGTCGAGATTGTCATTGATGATCGCATAATCATAGCGCCGCCAGTGCATGATTTCCCGGCGGGCATCGACCATGCGGCGCGCCACATCTTCCGGCGTCGATCCCTCGCGAGCCGCAAGGCGGGCTTCCAGTTCCTCGATGCTCGGCGGCAGGATGAAGACCGAGACGACATCATTCGGCATCTGGTCATGCAGCGCGTCAGCGCCCTGCCAGTCGACGTCGAACAATATGTCCTCGCCGCTCTCCAGTTTCGCCACGGTGTCGGCGCGCGGGGTGCCGTAATACTTGTCGAACACATGCGCCCATTCGAGGAATTCGCGGTTCGTGATCATGTCCTTGAAATCATGGACCGACTTGAAATGATAATGCTGGCCATCGACCTCGTTCGGCCGCGGTATCCGCGTCGTCGCCGAGACCGACAGGTTCACGTCTTCGAACTCGTTCAGCAACATGTGTGACAGTGTCGTCTTGCCGGCGCCCGACGGGCTCGACAGGACGAGCATCAGCCCCCTGCGCTTTCCCATTTGCTCATTCGACATTCGCGGCCTGCTCCTTGAACTGGTCAATCACCCCTTTGAGGCCCAACCCCGCATTCGTCAAATCGAGACTGACAGATTTCGAGCAGAGCGTATTGGCTTCGCGGTTGAGTTCCTGCGCCAGGAAATCGAGTTTCCGGCCCACCGGAGAGCCGCCGGCGAGCAGGTCCCGCGCGCCGGCAAAGTGCGCCGCCAGCCGGTCGAGTTCCTCTCGGACATCCGCCTTGGCGGCGCTGAGCGCGATTTCCACTGCGGCCCGGTCGGCGTCGACCCGGCCTTCGGCGTCGAGTTCGTCGAGTTGCTTCGTAAGGCGCGCCTTCAACAGGCCGGGCTGGGCGTCGGCCAGTTTCGTCGCCGCCGCCGCAAAGCCCTCCATTTCGCCGACAAGGCAGGTCATGATGCCAGTCAGCGAAGCGCCTTCCGTCCGGCGCGCCTCGGCGAGGTCCTTCAGGGCGGCATTGGCCGCGTCCGACAGGAGCTCGATCACCGCCGCGTCCTGCGCCAGTTCCCGCAGCGAGCTGCCACCGGTTTCGACCACGCCCTTGAGCGTCATCAGCGTGGCAATCGCCTCGCCCGACAGGCCAGCGCCATGGATCGCCTGCGCCGCATTTGTCAGCGCCGTCAGCAGGCCTTCGTTCACGGTGACCGTCTCGTCGCCCATGCTCATGTCGATGCGCAGGGAGACCTGCAGCGAGCCACGGTTGAACAGTTTCGATGCCTGGGCCTTCACCGCGCGATCCAGCGCGTCGAATCCCGGCGGCGTGTTCACGCGTACATCGAGGCTGCGGCCATTGACGCTCTTGGCCTCCCAGGCCCAGCTTCCCCATACGGCTTCACCCGCGACACGGGCAAAGCCGGTCATGCCGGACAATTCACTCATTCCTCAGCCCTCTCCCGCGCGATTTCCTCGCGCTCATATTTCCGGTAGGCCGCCACATTGCGATTGTGCTCGGCCAGCGTCTTGGCGAAGAGATGCCCCCCTTTGCCGTCAGCTACAAAGAATATGTACTCTGTTTCGGGTGGGTTTAGCACGGCAGCAATCGCATCTCGCCCCGGATTGCAGATCGGGGTCTTCGGCAGGCCGTCAATCTGGTAGGTGTTCCAGTCGGTCTTCCGGTCGATTTCAGAGCGATACAGGGTCCGGCGCTCGCCGGCCTTGTTGTAGAGCGGTTCGCCCTGCGAGATGCCGTAAATGATGGTCGGGTCGCTCTCCAGCCGCATGCCGCGCTTCATGCGCGTCGTGAACAGAGCGGCCACTTCAGGCCGCTCCTCGGCAATGCCTGTTTCCTTTTCGACCACGGAGGCGAGGATCACCGCCTCATACGGGTTCGCCAGAAGGAGCCCGTCCTGCCGCTTCGGCCATAGCTCCTTCAACAGCTCGTCCTGCGCCTTGGCCATCTGGACGATCAGTTTCGCCCGCGTCATGCCGCGATGATAAAGGTACGTGTCCGGCAGCAGGCTGCCTTCGGCGACAGGCAATTCAGGCATCGGGCCAACAAGCACGGGATCGGATTCGATCAACCGCAGCAGCTGCGCCGTGGTCCGGCCCTCAGGCAGCGTGATCTTGTGCATCACCGCCTTGCCTTCGATCAGGATTTCAAGGACTTCGCCGAGGCTGGCCTGCGGCTCGATGGTGAACTCACCGGTTTTCAGCGCGGTCTCGGTGCCGTCGATCCGGGCCTTGAGACGCATCAGCCAGGCCGACCGGATCACACCATCCTTCTCGAGGCGGGCCGCGACGCTCAACATGCCTTCGCCGGGTTCGACTACGACGAGCGTTTCAGCGGGCAACGGTCCGTCCTTGGCCACTTCATTGCCAAGCCAGATCCAGCCGGCACCGGCAACGGCACCCGCGAGGATCACAACCGCAATGACAAGCGACAACAGGCCTTTGATGAACTTCATGAAACGCCTCACACGAATCCCGGCACCGCCAGCTTACATGCCCGCCCCTGCCCGGCGATAGTGGCCTATTTCACTTCCCGGATCACGAGCGAGGCATTGGTGCCGCCAAAGCCGAAACTGTTCGACATGGCAGCCCGCACGCGGCCCTTCTTGGCCTTGTGGGGAATGAGATCAATCGGCGTCTCGAAACTCGGATTGTCGAGGTTCAGCGTCGGCGGCATAATCTGGTCACGAATGGCCAGCGCGCAGAACGCAGTCTCGATGGCACCGGCAGCGCCCAGGAGGTGGCCGACCGCGGACTTGGTGGACGACATGGACAGGTTCTTGGCGTGGTCGCCATAGGCTCGCTCGACCGCACCCGCTTCGCCTTCGTCGCCCTTCGGCGTGGAGGTTCCATGCGCGTTGATATAGTCAACTTCCGACGGATCAATCGCGGCATGTTTCAGCGCCATTTTCATGGCGCGGTAGCCGCCTTCGGCGCCTTCGGCGGGCGCGGTGATGTGATAGGCGTCGCCCGTCAGGCCATAGCCAATAACTTCGGCATAGATATTCGCGCCGCGCGCCTTGGCATGTTCGTACTCTTCGAGCACCAGAACCGCTGCGCCGTCCCCCATGACGAACCCGTCGCGATCTTTGTCATAGGGACGCGACGCCTTCTCGGGCGTATCGTTGAATCCGGTGGACATGGCCTTCGCGGCACAGAAGCCGGCAATAGCGATGCGGCCGATCACAGCCTCGGAACCGCCCGCCAGCATCACGTCGGCATCGCCGTACTTGATAAGCCGCGCCGAGTCGCCGATCGCATGCGCACCCGTGGCACACGCCGTCACGACGGCATGGTTCGGGCCCTTGAAGCCGTGCTTGATCGATACCTGCCCGGAGGCAAGGTTGATCAGGGCCGACGGGATGAAGAAGGGGCTGACCTTGCGCGGGCCATGCTCGTGCAGGGTTACGGCCGTTTTGTAGATGGATTCCAGTCCGCCGATGCCGGAGCCGATCATCACGCCTGTGCGCTCACGGCTTTCTTCATCTTCCGGACGCCAGTCGGCGTCCTCGACAGCTTCTTCCGCTGCCGCAATGGCGTAAAGGATGAATTCGTCGATCCGGCGCAGCTCCTTGGGGGAGACAAATTTGTCCGGATCAAACGCATGTGGGTCGCCTGACCCACCGCCGCGTCCGTTGGTCCATGGTACCTGGAACGCGATCTTGCACGGCATATCTTCCGGATCGAAGACGTCGATGCGCCCCGCTCCGGATTTTCCAGCAATCAGGCGTTCCCAGGTTGCCTCGCGCCCAAAAGCGAGCGGAGATACAATCCCGATACCCGTTATAACAACGCGGCGGTCAGACATTCAGTTTCCGCCCCGTCTTAGACGTGGGCTTTGATGTGAGTGACCGCGTCACCGACGGACCGGATCGATTCCTGCACATCGTCTGGGATTTCGATATTGAACTCTTCTTCGAAGGCCATGACCAGCTCGACAAGGTCAAGCGAGTCAGCGCCGAGATCGTCGATGAAGCTCGCGCTTTCAACAACCTTGTCGGCATCCACGTCGAGATTATCGACTACGATTTTTTTAACACGCTCAAGAACGTCAGACATGAATACCTCTCTAGAATATGCCCGATAGCCGGTTCATTTCTGAACCATTGTGTTGCGCCTAGCACACACTTGGCAAAAGCGCCAAGCCCTAGCAGCAACGGTTACTGTAGCGAAATCAGATCATTGCCATACCGCCATTCACATGCAGCGTTTGCCCCGTCACGTAAGAGGCCTCGCTGGATGCAAGGTACACTGCGGCTGCGGCGATGTCTCCACCCTGCCCCAACCGGCCTGCTGGTATGCCACCAAGCAGGGCCGTTTTCTGTGCCTCGGGCAGCCCGTCCGTCATCGGCGATTCGATGAAACCCGGGGCAATCGTGTTGGCGGTAATGCCCCGGCTGGCAACTTCCTGGGCGATGGATTTGGTGAACCCGATCATCCCGGCCTTTGATGCACAATAGTTCGTCTGGCCCGGATTACCCGTCACGCCAACGATCGATGCAATGCCGATAATGCGGCCATAGCGGCGCTTCATCATGCCCCGAACGACGCTCTTGGTGAGCCTGAAATAGCTGCCAAGATTGACCTCCAGCACGTCATTCCAGTCATCATACTTCATCTGGATCAGCAGCTTGTCGCGCGTGATGCCCGCATTGGCGACCAGGATATCGAGCGGCCCGATAGCGGCCTCTGCGCGGCCCACAAGGCCGTCTACGGCTTCCGCGTTGGACAGGTTGCAGGTCACGATGGCGCTCTCGCCCTTCAGCGTGCCTGCGACGTCCTCAAGCACGTTCTCGCGTGTGCCCGACAGCGCAACTTTTGCGCCTGCCTCTGACAGCGCCATGGCGATCGCACGGCCGATGCCGCCCGATGCGCCGGTAACCAGGGCCGTCCGGCCGGTGAGATCAAACATGGGCTTCTCCCTTGATAAAGGCTGTGAAGGCTTCCAGGTCCTCGGGTGTCCCGAGCGTGAAGCCGTTTAGTGATTTTTCGATGCGGCGCTGCATGACCGTCAGCACCTTGCCGGCGCCCGCCTCGGCGGTCGACGTCACGCCTTGGCCGACCATGTATTGGACGCTTTCGGTCCAGCGGACCCGGCCGGTGACCTGGTCGATCAGGTTCTGGCGGATCACATCGGGATCAGACGTCGGTGCGGCTGAAATATTTGCCACGACCGGCACCACAGGCGCGCTGATCGTTACGCCGGACAGCGCCTCGGCCATGGCATCTGCAGCTGGCTGCATCAGCAAACAGTGGAAGGGCGCCGACACGTTCAGTGCCATCGCCTTCTTCACGCCATTGGCCTTCGCGTGCTCACAGGCCGCGTCAATCGCAGCTTTGGAACCTGACAGCACGAGCTGGCCGGGCGCATTGTCATTGGCAATCTCGCAAACGCCACCGGTCGCCCGCCCCGCAACACAGGCGGCCTCTGCCTGCGCGACATCGGCGCCGAGCAGTGCCGCCATGGCGCCCTCGCCGGCCGCCACGGCGCCCTGCATGGCATTGCCGCGTATCCGCAGCAGGCGGGCTGTGTCGGCCAAGCTGATCGCCCCGGCAGATGCCAGCGCCGAATACTCGCCGAGGGAATGGCCTGCCACGAAGCGGCCATCGGCGGCCGACAGACCGGAGGTTGCCTCCAGCGCCCGCATGGCGGCCACGCTGTGAGCCATCAGCGCGGGCTGGGCGTTCGCGGTCAGGGTCAGTTCGGCAATGTCGCCGTCCCACATCAGTTTCGACAGGTTCTGGCCGAGCGCCTCATCGACCTCTGCGAACACGGTTTTGACGGCCGGGAACGCATCCGCGAGGGCTTTGCCCATGCCGATTTCCTGGCTGCCTTGCCCCGGGAATATGAACGCCAGTCCTGTCATCGAGATTTCCTCCGGGTTTTTCTCGTGCCTACTGGGGGTCGCCAATGTGTGCAAGCGCTTGAAATCTGCACCAATATAGGCTTAAGACGCGCGTTCACACGCAGGGATGCGGTCCTCATTAGGCCGGAATGAGCCGGACGAAGAGGGGCCATCGCCAGTCAGTTTCCCGCTGCCTAGCGCCGCATGCCGCATTTTTGGGAATAAAAACATGGCACTATATGAGCACGTCGTGATCACACGACCTGACATTTCGCCGGCACAGGTCGATACATTTATCGAAGAACTGTCCGGCTTCCTCAAGGAAAAAGGCGCAACTGTCGGCCGAACCGAATATTGGGGCCTGCGCAACCTTGCCTATCCGATCAAGAAACAACGCAAGGCGCATTATTCGCTCCTGAACATCGACGGCCCTGCCGTGGCGATCCACGAACTGGAACGCCGCCTGCGCATTTCCGACGATGTGATGCGTTACATGACGATCCGCGTCGAGTCGCACAGTGACGAGCCTTCGGCTGTCCTGTCGCGCAAAGAACGCCGTCGCGACTAGAAAGGACAGGACACATGGCTCAGAAACTGAACATCACGAACATTCCTGCCCGTCGCCCGTTCGGTCGCCGCCGCAAGGTGGACCCGTTTACCGGCGAACACGCTCAGGATATCGACTACAAAGACGTGAAACTGCTGCAGCGCTATATCTCTGAAAAAGGGAAAATCGTGCCCAGCCGCATCACGGCCGTCAACCTCAAGAACCAGCGCAAGCTTGCTCAGGCGATCAAACGCGCCCGCATGCTGGCGCTGCTTCCGTTTGAAGTGAAGTAGGAGACACCGACATGCAAGTGATCCTTCTCGAACGCGTCGAACGCCTTGGAAAGATCGGAGACGAAGTCTCCGTGAAGAACGGCTTCGCACGCAACTTCCTCATCCCGCAGGGCAAGGCCCTTCTCGCAAACGATAAGAACCGCGCGCGGTTCGAATCTGAGCGCGAAGTGATTGAACAGCGCAACGAAGCGGCCCGTGCCGCTGCCGAGACTGAATCCGAAAAGCTCGAAGGCATGATCTTCACGATGATCCGCCAGGCCGGCGACACCGGCCAGCTATTCGGTTCGGTCACCGCACGGGACATCACCGAATCAGCTGCGGCAGCCGGGTTCAAGTTCCCGATCGTCGCCGTGCGTCTGGACAAGCCGATCAAGACGATCGGCCTTACCGACGTCACCGTCCGCCTCCACGCGGATGTGACTGTCACCGTCCAGGCCAACGTGGCCCGCTCAACCGAGGAAGCCGACCGTCAGGCCAAGGGCGAGGATATTGTCTCTGCCCTGCAGGAAGCCAATGCCGCGTTCGCATCCGAACAGGCCAGCGAGCTGAAAGAGGCCGCGTCCGAACTGTCCGACATGATCGGCGGAATGGACGAGGACTAGCCTCCTTTCGCTCCGGCGAAACTCATCAGGAAGCCGCAGCTTTTCACAGGCTGCGGCTTTTTTTGTGACTCGCACCGGCCCAAAGGCAGAACGCTGTCAGATGAGGGGCGCAATCGCGCCTCAGGTGAGCTAGAATTAACCAATGCCTCTCGACGATCATTCCCCCGAGCTGAACATCATCGCCCCGAACAACCTGTCGGCCGAGACCGCCGTGCTGGGCGCGATCCTGTTCGACAATAATGCCTACCAGCGCGTGGCCGATATCCTGCGCCCGTCCGACTTCTATGCCCCGGCGCACCAGGAGCTTTACGATGTCGCGGCGACGATGATCCAGCAGGGCCGGGTCGCCGATGGCGTGACCTTGCGCGAGCATTTCGAGAAGGCCGAAAAACTCACCGAGATCGGCGGCGCGCGCTATCTGGAGCAATTGCTCGACAGCGCCGCCTTCGGGCCGGAAGTCTCCGACTATGCCCACATGATCCGCGACCTGGCGATGCGCCGGGCGCTGGTCGATATCAGCGGCGAGCTGAAGGGCCGGGCCCTGACGCCGGGCCCGGACGAGAGCGGCGAACGCCAGATCGAACTGGCCGAGCGCCAGTTGTTCGACCTCGCCGAGCGCGGCGCCACCGGGCGGGGCTTTACCAGCTTTTCCGAAGCGCTGGTCGAATCGCTGAAAGCCGCCGAAGCCGCGTTCAAGCGCGAAGGCAAGATTGCCGGCATCCCGACCCTGCTGCGCGACCTCGACGAGAAGCTGGGCGGCTTCCACCGGTCCGACCTGCTGATCCTCGCCGGGCGCCCGTCAATGGGGAAGACCTCGCTGGCGACCAATATCGCCTATAATGCCGCCTCGGCCTACCGGGCCGAGGTGCAGGATGACGGTTCGAAAAAGACGATGGAGGGCGGCATTGTCGGCTTCTTCTCGCTCGAAATGTCGAACGAACAGCTGGCCACGCGTATCCTCGCCGAGCGGACCGGCATCACCACCCACCGCATCCGGCAGGGCGATCTCGACAAGGCGGATTTCGAGCGCCTGCGCGAAGCCACCGAAGAGCTGCAGAACCTGCCGCTCTATATCGACGACACTGGCGGCATCTCGATCAGCCAGCTGGCCGCGCGCGCCCGCCGCCTGCAGCGCTCGGTCGGGCTCGACCTGATCGTCATCGACTACCTCCAGCTGATCACCGTCAGCAATAGCGGTTCCAACACCAACCGCGTGCAGGAAGTGACCCAGATCACCACCGCGCTGAAGGCGCTGGCCAAGGACCTCAACGTGCCGGTCCTGGCCCTGTCGCAGCTCAGCCGCGCGGTCGAACAGCGCGACGACAAGCGCCCGCAACTTTCCGACCTGCGCGAATCCGGCTCGATCGAGCAGGATGCCGACGTCGTCATGTTCGTCTACCGGGAAGAATATTACCTCGCCCGGTCAGAGCCCGGCGCCGACCCGAGCGATCCGTCCTCGAACGAGAAATGGACCCAGTGGCGCGCCCGGATGGACCAGATCTACGGCATCGCCGAAGTCATTATCGGCAAGCAGCGCCACGGCCCCATCGGCAAGGTCGACCTCGCCTTCGACGCCAATATCACCCGCTTTGGCGACCTCGAACGCAGCCGCCACCTCGAAGACACCCGCGAATAGGCCTGCTCGTGCGGCCGCAGGCCCCTCTCGGGTCTCCGGCAAGGATGCAAGTTTTCAGGCGAAGGGCGCAAGCCCCAGGACGTGTCGATCCCTGCGACGGGCAGGCCGTGCACGGATAGTGCACGAGAAATACACGAATAGACCCAGGACAGGCCCGGATGCCCGAAAGCGCGCGCGCCGCCAGGGCTCAGCCATCTCCGGGGCATCTTCCACGAAGGCCACCCGGATACGGCCCCGACCGATGATCGATCCGCACCAGCACCTCGCGCTGTTGCCGGTTCATCCAGCGAAACAGGACGACCAGCTGCAGCCACACAAATGGCCACAGCATGACCGGCACGGAACGGAAAATCTGGGTGATCGCCTCACGGTTCATGCGGCGCAGTATACGGCAGGACGGGAGGGGTGGGGATAAGGGAGGCGTTATCCCACAAACAAAGCCATCGGGAACCCGCCGACTGCCGCGCGCGGATGGGGCACGGGTCGCGGTGTTAATCTGCGACCGCAAAATCCCGATAGCGGACATTGGCAGAAGCCAATTCCAATGTCAGGAAGTCGCCAAAAGTAGTCATCGACCGAACACCGGAAAATGACTGCTTACGCAGCAAATTCGAGACGTTGCAGAGCGACAGGTTCGTGAATGCAAGTTGTACAATTTTCAGGATGACTACCTGGGACCCTGCGCTTCGCGAGTGGCGCGATCTTATCGTCGCCTTGCAGCTGCGCATCCGCGAATATCGAAGACCAGGTCGCATTCATCGGACATCACGCGAATATTTTTTGCCAGGCTTTATTTATCAACAACCAAGAGCCTTGGCGCCAGCCTGTTAGGCGCCAGTAGAATTGCAACAAGTACCACGCCCGGCGAAGATCCCTTTCCGCTAG
>NZ_JBDNGN010000178.1:0-9438 GCF_041689225.1 Hyphomonas sp.
CACCGATATTGCCATTGTCCTGGTGTCGTTCGCGGCCTGCGTATATTGCTTTGTGCTCAATCGACGGCTGAAAGCGCTGCAGAATACGAAGGACGGACTTGGCGCGACAATCATGGCCATGTCGAAATCCATCGCGGCGATGTCGAACTCGACTCAGGAAACACGGTCGCATGTCGGGGAAATGGCCGTTCGGCTGTCGAGCCTTCTCCAGGAATCCAACCAGACCTGCGAGCGACTTGAGGCCCTGCAAACGTCGCTGGAAGCCACGCAGCAGAACGCCGTCGATCAGGTGACCGCAACGCAAACAGAGCTTGGCATCATGATGCGGATCATCCTCGATCAATCGAAGACCCGGATCATGGAAATGACAACACTGATGCAACGGCTTCGGGATTTGACAGATGCTGCAGGCGACATGCCGGATACCGCCGCTCCTGTTCGGGTCAAGCAAAAAGCCGTTCCGCATCGGGTAGGCTAGCGCGATGAAAACACTCGATAAACGCGGATCCTACGTTCTCCTGTCTCTCGGATTTCTGTTCGCGATAGGTGCCGCCGTCCGTTTCCTGCCCAGCAGCTTTGCGATCGCGAGCGAGACGCTCCCCGGTGACCATTCGGAGACGGAAGACATTGACCCTGCCGATGCATCCGCTGCGGCGGTGAAAGTTGAGCCGATCAACCAGGTCTGTTTCAGCGAAGAAACGGCGGCGACGCTGGCGGCAGACCAAAAGACGATGGAAGCCCAGTTCGAAGAACTGACCGAACAGGAATTGTCGCTCCAGGCGCGGCAGCAGGAACTGGATCGCCGGGCGGTTGATCTGGACGCGTTGCAGCAAACACTCGCGGCGCGCTGGAAGGAAATGCAGGCCGCCTCGGATGAAGACCTGATCCATCTCGCCCGGATGTACGGTACGATGAAGCCGGATCAGGCTGCAGCAATTTTCAATCAGATGGATCCTGACTTTGCCGGCAGTTTCCTGCGCCTCATGCGCAGCGAGCAAGCCGGCCTGATCCTGGCCAGCATGGAAACGCGCAAGGCTTATGAAGTGAGCCTGAAACTGGCGGAAATGAACGAAGATATCCGCCAGACTGACGCGTCTAACTAAACCGCCGGCATCGCTGCGCGCCTACTCGCTCTCTTTCAGCTTTTCGTGCTCGTCTCGCATGCCGATGTACAGACTGAGGCAACAGACGAGCAGGATCACCGTAAATGGAAGCGCCGCCGTGATTGTGCCTGCCTGCAATGACCTCAGCACGTCCGTACCGCCCCCATAGAGCAGGGCGGAGGCCGTAAGCCCCAGCATGCATGCCCAGAATACACGCTGGATAACCGGCGAATCTGTTTTCCCCCCACTGGTGATTGTATCCACAACAAGCGCGCCAGAATCTGCGGACGTCACGATGAACACGATCAAAAGCAGGATCGCCACACCCGATGTCACCTCGGGAAAGGGCATGTCGTGCAGCATTTTGAACAATGTAATTGATGCGTTCGTCATCTCCCCAGACAGCTCGCCAACGCCCGATTTGTGCTGGGCGACCGCCGTTTCGCCGAATGCGGAAAACCAGACCACGCAGATCGTGAAGGGCGCCAGAAGAACAACCGCGAAATATTCCCGGACTGTGCGGCCACGCGAAATGCGCGCAATGAACATGCCGACAAAGGGCGACCAGGATATCCACCAGGCCCAGTAGAAAATCGTCCAGTCGTGGAACCAGAGAATGTCCTCGCGGCCGACCCAATTGGTCAGGGCGGGCGTGTCTTTGAAATAGTTGAGAAGGTTCTCGCCCATGCCTGTGAAGATCAAGGTCGTCGGACCCGCGATCACCACGAACATTAGCAAGGCAAATGCAACGCCCATATTGATGTTGCTGAGCAGCTTGACGCCGCCGTCCATGCCGCGAATGACCGACAATACGGCGAGGCCCGTCATCGTCATGATGAGAAGAATCTGTATCAGGCGCGTTTGCTCGAATCCGAACAGGTAGGACAGACCGCTCGTCGCCTGGGTCGCGCCGATGCCAATCGTCGTCGCCAAGCCGAATATGGTCGATACGACAGCAAACAAGTCGATAATGTGCCCCGGCCACCCCCAGACGCGGTCGCCCAGCACAGGATAGAATGCCGATCGAATGCTGAGTGGCAGCCCTTTATTGTGCGCAAAGAAGCCCAGCGACAGGCCGACAATCGCGTAGATCCCCCACGGTGCCAGCCCCCAATGGAAAATGGTCGCGCTGAAGGCCAGCCGCTCGGCGCCCGGCGTGCCGGGCGCGACGGACAGCGGTGTTCCAAACCAGTCCGTATAATAGGCCAGCGGTTCGGCCGACCCGTAAAACATGAACCCAATGCCGACTCCGGCGGCGAACAGCATGGCTATCCAGGAATGGATCTTGAAATCGGGTGTCGCATCCGCCCCGCCCAGCCGTATCCGCCCCAGCGGGCTGACAGCAAGGGACACCGAGAACAGGAGCACGATCACGGGCGTGATGGCGAAAAGCCAGTCGGCGCTCTGAAGGGTCCATGTCTTCGCGTCCGCAAGGGCCAGATTGGTCGCCTCCGGAAATACCAGCGACACAACTGAAAAGAAGGTCACAAGGCCCGCGCTCATGAAGAACACGGGATTGTGGATGTCCAGGCCAAGGACTTCAATATTGTCCTGCCCGATTTCATAATCGGTATCGTATTCGGTATTGACGATTGGTTCTGCGGTGTCGGGCGTCATCTGTTGGGGCGGTACATCACTGGTCATTCACGCCTATTGCAGCAATTGTCTCGATAATCAAAATTATGATGCACACCAGAACGTTCTGAATCCACAGAACTGGGCCATAAATGCCCTTTTTTTGCGGCCTTTCGGCAACACTTCGGAGATTCCCTAATTCTAATGCCAGTGAAAACCTTTCTATAATCGAAATAATTCGCTAGCTGGGCCTATAACCAGCAGTCGTGTTTTCACGCGTCGCGCCGCCGGCGCGCACGTTATTCGGCTGGAACCGACCCAAAAGGGAATTTCCATGAAGAATTTGATGTATGGCGCCTCGCTGATTGCTATCGCGAGCCTTACTGTTCCAATAGCGCAGGCACAGGACAGCGCACCTGCACCGCAGGAAGCCAAGACCCGGCGCCTGAAGGCCGTCACCGTAACCGCCACCAAGCGAACGGAAACCGCCCAAAGCATCCCCGTGGCCGTGGTCGCACTCGGGGAGACTGAGCTTGATGACCTGGGCGTCAAGAATTTCACCGACTATCTCGTCCAGCTTCCCGGCGTGACCGCCGGTGGTTCCGGTCCCGGTCAGAGCACGATCTACATTCGCGGCCTCGCGTCGACGACGCCCAACCTCACCACAGCTGGCGTGGCCGGCCTCGCGCCGAACGTTGCCCTGTATCTTGACGAGCAGCCGGTCTCCCAACCTGGCCGCAACTTGGATGTCTATGCGGCAGACCTTGAGCGCGTGGAGGTCCTGTCCGGTCCTCAGGGAACGCTTTTTGGCGCAAGTTCGCAGGCAGGCACGGTCCGGCTGATCACGAACAAGCCACGGCTCGGTGTGTTTGAAGCCAAGGTGAAAGCGTCGACCTCATTCACCCAAGGCGGTGAGATGAGCAATAGCGTCGAAGCCGTCATCAACTTGCCCGTAACGGACAATTTCGCGCTGCGCGGCGTTGTCTATACCGACAACCAGGGCGGCTATATCGACAATGTCGGCGGGACGCTCGACATCACGGAGTCAGGCCGCTTCCGCCCTGCAGGCACTGTTCGTGACAATGGCACCGTGGTTCAGGCAAACCGCGCCGGTTCCCAGGCAGGCGCCGACCTGTCGGACGTCAACATCATCGCCGCCAACAATGCCTCGATCGCTCAGAACGATATCAACGATACAAGCTACCAAGGCTTCCGTCTGAGTGGGCTCTATCAGTTCGATCAGGACTGGCGTCTCAGCGTATCGCACTCCCAGCAGAACCTGGATTCCGAAGGTGTTTTCTTTGCTGACCCTGATCTTGCCGATTACGATATCGTCCGGTTCACTGATGACGAGATCGAGGACAGCTATCACAACACGGCGTGGACGCTGGAAGGCCGCCTCGGCGCGCTCGAAGCCGTCTATACAGGCGCCTTCACAGAGCGCAGCACGGACCAGACGGTCGATTATTCCGACTATCTCTTCGTCGCCCAGTACCTGCCTTACTATATCTGCGACTATAATGTGAGCTACCCATCCGGCACCAACGCGCCGTCCGGCACCTGCTATGCGCCGGACCTTAACGTGACATCGAGCACGGAAACCAAGATCCAAACTCATGAGCTCCGGTTCAACACGCCAAACGAACATCGCATCCGCGCCACCTTTGGCGGCTTCTACAGCGACCTTGAACTGCGCGAGCTGAATGATTTCAACTATCCTGGCTCAACCCAGGTGGCCTACTCCGACGGATCCATCGGTTTCGCACCCAACTATCCCTTGACGAATACCGATGTCACCGGCGAAATCGGCAACGCCTCGGCCGGATATTACAGCCAGCCAGGCCCGTTCCCTGCAGGCGTCATATTCCGCAACGATGTTAAACGCACTGATAAGCAGCTCGGCATATTTGGCGAAGCGACGTTCGACATCAGCGATCAGTTCGCCCTGACGGTAGGGGCGCGGTGGTATGATATCGAAGTGGATCTTGAAGGCAGCGCCAACTCGTCCTTCTACAACCTCTACCAGGATTCCGACCTGCAGCTGGCTGGCACAAACATCTCCGCCCAGTTTGCTCCGAATAATACGCTTGGCGCCCCGGACAAGGCGGCAACGGATGGGTTTATCTACAAGGTAACCGGCAACTGGACGCCGACGGACGACCTCCTGTTCTTCGCGACATATTCGGAAGGCTTCCGCCCAGGCCTGCTGAACCGCCCCGGCGGCACACCCGGACCCAACGGATTCACGGTGCCTTATGCGCTCGATACCGATGACGTAAAGAACTACGAACTCGGCTGGAAAACGGAGATCTTCAATAATTCCCTGCGTTTGAACGGGTCGGCCTTCTTCGTGAAGATTGACAACCTTCAGACCACGATCTTCGATCCATCTATCTCGAACCTGTTCTTCTCCGACAATGCTGCCAATGCGGAAATCAAGGGTGTCGAAGGCGAGTTCACCTGGGCCCCGGCCTCTGTTGACGGACTGACCGTGGCGGGCGCTTTCTCCTTGCTTGATACAGAAGTGACCGAGGTGCTCACGCCAACCAATGACGTCCTGCTCGGCTCGGAGCTGGCATTCGCTCCGGCCTACCAGGGCAACCTGCGGGCCCGCTATGAATGGGACCTTGAGCGCCGGGTTGCGGGCTCATCCCTGACGGCGCATGTCATGCCGCAGATCGTCTTCTCCGACAGCTCCGTGAGCGATATCATCGAGATCAACAAGGCCGACATCGATAGCTGGATCACGCTCGGCGCTACGCTCGGCGTCACGGCTGACAAATGGACCGCTGAACTGTTCGGCAGCAACCTGACGAACGAGTATGCGGAACTGGCGAATAACTTCGTGTTCGACCGTGAGCGCGTCACGCCTGTTCGTCCGCGCACAGTCGGCGTGCGGGTCTCGTTCTCGTACTAAGACAGACAGCCACTTGCTGAGACTGCGGCGCCCTGACAGAATCAGGGCGCCGCATTTCGTTCAGACAGGAAAAGTATTGACCAGATGACACGCGTGAACGATCCCGATGCGACCCTGAAAGATGCCCAGAAAGCCATGCAGGCCGGAGATTTCTCTGCGGCCAATGCGATCGCGAAGCAGATCCTGTCAGATCAGCCTGCGCACCAGGACGCCCTATATATCGCCGCTGTCTGTGCCCGGTATGAGGGCCGCCACGCGGATGCCGCCGAATGGCTCGCGGCGCTTAAAGCAACTGCGCCGGACTTTGGCCGGGCGCTCCAGGAGGAAGGCCACCTCAAACGCAAGCTGGGTGACGTGCCCGGCGCGCTCACGGCCTATCAGATCGCCACGCGATACAATCCGGCCCTCTCGGCCAGCTGGTCCGCGCAGGCCGAGCTGCTGGCGACATTGGGCGACAGCGATGCCGCCATGATCGCGCGCGCACAGGCTGAACGCCTGGCAGCGCTGCCGCGCGAACTTCTGGCGGTGATTAACCATGTGCACGAGGGGCGCATCTTTCGCGCTGAGGAAATCGCCCGGGCGTTCCTCCAGCGTCACCCGACGCATGTCGAAGGCATGCGCCTGCTTGCGGACATCGGCACCCGGCTTGGCGTACACGAGGATGCCGATTTCCTGCTGGAAAGTGCCATCGAACTCGAGCCCGACAATATCCAGCTGCGGCTCGATTATATTCATGTTCTCCGTAAGCGGCAAAAATTCACGGACTCCCTCGCGCAGGCGCGCAGTCTTGTAGCGCGCGACCCCAACAACCCACTGTTCCAGTCCTATTTTGCGATCGAGAGCATGCAGGCAGGCCATTTCGAAACAGCGCTGGCGCAGTTTGATGAAATCCTCACGAAATTACCGAGCGATCCAGCAACGCTGGTGTCGCGTGGCCATGCATTGAAAACCCACGGTCGGAGTGACGATGCCATTGGCTCCTACCAGGCTGCCACGCAGGCGGAGCCGGGGCAGGGCGATGCCTGGTACGGCCTCGCTAATCTGAAGACCTATCGATTCGATGATGTCGAACTTGCCGTGCTGGAAAAGCAGGCCAGCGCGCAGGATCTCGATCAGATGTCGCGCATCCATATCGCCTTTACACTCGGCAAGGCCTACGAAGACCGCAGCGACCACGAGAGCGCATTTCAGGCCTTCGCACTTGGTAACAAGCTGAAACACCAGACCGTGCGCTATACGACCGCGCAGATGCACGCCGAATTCGACGCCCAGAAATCGGTCTGTACGCCGGACCTGTTTGCGGCACAGACAGGCAAGGGTTGTCCCGCGCCCGATCCGATCTTCATTCTCGGCTTGCCGCGAGCGGGATCGACCCTGATCGAGCAGATCCTGGCCTCGCACCCGGATATCGATGGCACACTGGAATTGCCGAATATCCTGTCGCTCGCCCACCGGTTACGCGGGCGCAAGCAACTGACAGACAGGGAACGCTATCCGCGAGTTCTCCACGGAATGCCTGGAGTGGACCTGAAGGCGCTCGGTGACGATTATATCGAAAATACACGCCTCCACCGGCAGGGCGCGCCCTTCTTCACCGACAAGATGCCGAACAATTTCAGGCATATCGGCCTGATCCACCTCATCCTTCCAAATGCGAAGATTATCGATGCGCGCCGCAATCCGATGGATTGCTGCTGGTCGGGCTTCAAGCAGCTCTTTGCCGAGGGCCAGGAATTCACCTACAGCCTCGACGATATCGGCAACTATTATCGCGGTTATGTCGACCTGATGGACCATTGGGATGCCGTCCTGCCCGAGGGGCGCATCCTTCGGGTCCAGCACGAGGATGTTCTGGACGATCTTGAAGGCCAGGTCCGGCGCCTGCTCGATTATTGCGGATTACCGTTTGATCCGGCTTGCATTGATTTTCACAAGACCGAACGGGCCGTACGTACGGCGAGTTCTGAACAGGTCCGCCGCCCGCTCAATAAAAGCGGGCTTGAACAATGGCGCCCGTATGAGGCACACCTTGAAACTCTGAAAGCCGCGCTGGGTCCAGACCTCGCGCCTCAATAGGGTGCCCGCACGTGAGTAAACGATCCGAGGACGCCCTGATCGCGCTGCGACGCATTCAGCGTATGACCGAACTGGCATCCAAACGCCTCGCCCAGACGGCAGGACTGACGCCGTCGCAGCTGAGCGTCCTGCGTATTCTCGACGAAGGGGGTGAGATCTCTGCCGGTCAGGTCGCGGAGGCCACCCAGCTCAAGCACGCCACGATCACCAGCCTGGTCGACAAGCTGGAAGCGCGCGGCTTCGTCGCCCGGCAGAGATGGGAAACCGACAGGCGCCGTGTCTGGCTGCATTTGCTGCCAGCCGGAAAGATCGCGCTCGCCAAGGCGCCGGACCCACTGCACGAGACGTTCTCCACGGGCTTCCACACGCTGCCCGGCTGGCATCAATCCATGTTGGTATCCGCGCTCGAACGCGTCGTGACCCTGCTCGACGCCGACCTGCTCGACGCCGCCCCCGTCCTGGACGTCGGCGAGCTCGACGAGAAGCCGACCTGAGCTGGCGTCCGAGTCGAAGGCATGGAAACGATTGAAAACATTGGTGACCCCGGCGCAATTCGAACGCGCGACCTACGAATTAGGGATATCGTCCTTGGCTAGCGCACTATTTTTCATGAATACCGGGCGTTGGCTCAACTGTTGAGCGACATCGCTTTTAGCCGCCGCAAAAGCCTCAACCACCTTTTTGACCTCCTCTCGCGTGATTGCTGCCGACATCTGGCAGCGGATGCGGGCCTTGCCCTTCGGAACAACGGGATAGGAAAAGGCAATCACAAACACACCGCGCTTCAGGAGCGCCTCGGCAAGCATATTGGCCTGGTGCGCATCGAAGAGCATTGCCGGTACAATCGGATGCTCGCCCGGCCGCGGAAAGAGGAGCGCCATGAGCTTCAGGGCTTTCGCCGCTCCTCCCCTGCCCTCATAGCGCCAGATCGCCCGCACCAGGCGAGCGAATTCATCATCCTCGGTGATCGCGGGCATGTGCCGAACTTTCGGCGAAATCAGCGCGCCGGGCAGCACCGGAGTTGGATCGGTCTCCGCCCGGAGCGTTGCCACCGCATAGCGGAACACTTCACCGATCGTGGTGCGCAGGCGCTTGGCAGTTTCATAATTGCCTTTCGACTCGACCCCTCTGAGGACGGCGAGAACGTCACGCGGCCGGATGTCCGTTATCGGCATGATGCCCAGTTCTTCCCTTGCGAAGCCGAGGAGCCAGGCCTTTTTCGAGAGCGTGGTTTTGGCAAGCCCTTCAAGCCTGCGTTTCTCCAGAAATTCGTCGGCGATCACATCAAAAGTGGTCGGCGCGCGGCCGCGCCTGCGCGCCTTACGCGACTGCTGAACGGCGCCCGGGTCGATGTCCTGCCGGAGGAGGCGCTTTGCATTGTTTCTGAGGGCTCGGGCCTCCTCGAGCGTCACGATAGGCCAGGCGCCAAAGGAGAGGGTCTTCTGCTTACCCTCGAAACGATAGTTCATGCGCCAGAGCTTTGAGCCGGTCGGAACCACAAAAACATGGAGTCCGCCTCCGTCCGCGCGCTTGTAGGATTTCTCCTGCGGCACAAAGGCGTCGATTTCAGACTTTGTCAGCGGCATGGCTGGCTCGCAGGGTTCAGGCCGGGGCTTTGGAGTATGCCAAATTGCACCATACCAAGGCAATCAGTGCGATATGGGACCGAGAAATACTCGACCGCGCATTGCACCAGAGACGGGCAGCATATCCTCCCAGCGCATGTTACAAAACCTCGGACAATATCTATTCAGGTCCGAGGTTTAA
>NZ_JBDNGN010000179.1:0-8894 GCF_041689225.1 Hyphomonas sp.
TCGCCGCCAGACGCCTCGGCCAGGACCATCGAAATGGCCGCCGTCAGCGTCGTCTTGCCATGGTCAACGTGTCCAATCGTGCCGATGTTCACGTGCGGCTTGTTGCGTTCAAACTTTGCCTTGCCCATCGGGCCTCTCCTTAGCGTGTCTGGTGTCCGGCCCGCCGGACGAGGTTTCATGTAATAATGGCAGGCGGAATGCCCGTTAAACGCGCCTCATACCCATGTGTGGCGAGGGTTTCAAGCGGGCATTTGTATGCGGGCTGTGCAAGGCGGCGCGACTTGCCTTCAAGGCCCAATGCCGGATATGCCACGGGTCAACTCTGTCACCGAGGCCATGACATGGAAACAGACCTGTCCACACACGCACAACGCGTGCGCCAAACTTCACTCGGCAATGTCGCGTCTGCCCGTGCCGGACAGTCCGTCCTGACGGCGGCGGGATGGCGCATCGACATGGCCCGCCAGTATCTCGACAAAGAGTCCGAGAGCGCGCTGCTCGCATTCGGGCGCGCACGTTCGCTCGAGGCCGCGTCTGCTGACCTGTTCGGAGCAGCCATCGTCAACCCGTCTGAAGGCCGTCCCGCCCTGCATTGGGCGCTCCGTGCCAGAGCGCCGCTGACGGGCGAAGCCGAAACCGTACGACAGAGCGTGCTTCCCGCCCTTCAGTTCGCCCGGGACATCCGGTCGGGAAACGTCACGACCGCTGGCGGTACGCCCTTCACGTCCATCGTGCATATCGGCATTGGGGGATCCGATTTCGGACCGCGACTGATCGCAGACGCATTCGAAGACCTGGCCCCTGCCGGTATCGACCTCCGGTTCTGCGCCAATGTCGATCCGCTCGACCTTGATCGCGCCCTGACCGGCCTCGATCCCGCCACAACGCTCGTCATCGGCGTGTCGAAATCCTTCGGGACTGAGGAAACCCTCTACAATCTCGCACGGGCGCGGGTCTGGCTCGAACACGCGCTCGGCGATGCCGCCGCCCAACACCTTGCCCTCGTCACCGCCGCGCCCGAAAAGGCGAAGGCCTGGCTTGGCGGCCGCAACGCTCACCTGTTTGACATGCCGCTATCCGTCGGCGGGCGGTTCTCGCTCTGGTCGACGGCCTCGCTCGCCTGCATGATCTATCTCGGGGCCGACGTCTTCGATCGCATTCTGGCAGGTGCCAGCGACATGGACGCTCACACCCGCGAAACGCCGCTTGCTGCCAATGTCCCGATGCGCCTCGCCCTGCTCGACTATTGGAACACGTCCATCCTCGGCGACAAGATGCGCGTGCTGCTTGCCTATGCCAATCGGTTGCGCCTGCTGCCGACCTATCTGCAGCAGATGGAAATGGAATCGAACGGCAAGAGTGTCGGCCCGGACGGCGTCTCGATCGCCGTTGCCACCGCGCCTGCACTGTGGGGCGGCGAGGGCTCGGTCGGCCAGCATTCCTACCATCAATGGCTGCATCAGGGTTCGCAGGTCGTCCCCTGCGAATTTATCTTGGCGCCCGATAGCGGACGGGATCCCGCCGGCCTCTCGGCGCTCACGGCGCACGCGCTGGCCCAGGCGGAGGTGCTCGCCAATGGCCGCAGCCTTGCCGAAGTGAAGCAGGAAGAGCCCGGGCTGGACGACGCGGTCGCGCGCCAGAAGGTCCATGCAGGTGGCCGCGCTTCGACCTTCATGACACACGCGGATTTTGGGCCCGGAGCCTTTGGTGCGCTGGTCGCCATGTACGAGCATCGCACCTATTTCGCAGGCAAGCTCTGGGGCCTCAATCCCTTCGATCAATGGGGCGTCGAGCGCGGAAAAACCATGGCTGCCCGGTTGAAACCGGCGCTGACCGGCGAAGAGTCCGCTGACGATCCGGTAACGGCTTCGCTGATCGCCGCGCTGCGCTGATCCGTGGCGGTCACCCGAATCCTGAAAGAAGTCGTGGTTGGCGAAACACGCCGGGTTGCATTTGATCAAGCTGGCCGCGCGATCGCTTTGCGGATTGACCGGTGGAGCGACGCAGCGACCCGACCCCATATCGGCGATATCGTCGACGCTCGCCTCCGTGCCATCCACCCGAAACAGGGGGGCGGATTTGTCGACCTTCCCGGCGACGTGGACGCGTTTGTTCGGCTTGCCGAAGGGCATGGCTTCACTGAAGGCCAGGTCTTGTCCGTGCAAATCGTCGCAGAAGCCCGGCGAGGCAAACTCGCGCGGGTTCAGCCCGCAAACCCCGCGCCCATCACCCAGTCTCCTGCCGCCCGGTGGCAAGCCGCCTTACCGGGCGCAGCTGCTCTCACCGAGGAAGACGTCCCTCCCGGTCATCCCGATATCGAGGCGGCGTTCGATGAAGCGACCTCGGAAACCGTCACGCTGCCCGCCGGTGGCACGCTGCGAATCCAGCCCACCGCCGCGCTAGTTGCCGTCGATCTCGACACGTCCGGGCGCAATGACAGCGGACGGGCCGTCGCCCGGGCCCTGCGCATCAATACGGAGGCCACCCGGCAACTGGCCCGCCAGATCAGCCTCCGCAATCTTGGTGGTGCCATCGTTCTCGACTGCGTGTCGCCGATCAACCGCGAGGCGGGGCTCAAACTACGCGACAGTTTCCTCTCGGCGTTTGCCGACCTGTCCCAAAGACATGCCAAGGCCCTGGCGCCATCGGCTTTCGGCCTGATGGAAGCGTCGGTCGCCTGGGGCGAAACACCAATTTCCGACAGGCTCCTCGATTGCAACGGTGAACCGACCGACGAAACCCTGTGCCTTTGCGGCCTGCGCCATCTCCAGCGCGAAGCCGGGGCGCAGCCCATGGCGCGGCTGACGCTCGCGCTGCCCCGGCGCGCCTTCGACTGGATGACCATTAGCGGCCTTGACCTGCAGGCGCGCCTTGACGAGACTTTCGGTGCCCGATTGACCATTTTGTCCAGCGACAAAAACAAACCTGAAGTATTCCAGACATGAGCAAACCCATCTCCCCGGCAAGCAGCACGCCCAAATGCGCCCAGTGTCGCAAGAAGCCGGTTTCCCCGGAATACAGGCCATTTTGCTCGAAACGCTGCGCCGATGTCGATCTGGGCCAATGGCTGAAGGGCGGATATGCGATCCCCGGCGCCCCCGCTGAACTGGACGAAAACCTCGATAGCGGGCGCCCGCTCGACGACTTGTCAGGCGATGACTGAAAACGCGATAGACAAGCGTGCCTGCCTTGGTTAGAACCCGCCTTCCCTGCTGGCCTGCCCGGGTAGCTCAGGGGTAGAGCAGCGGATTGAAAATCCGCGTGTCGGTGGTTCGATTCCGCCCCCGGGCACCATTCATTCTCAGATTTGGTCGCCAGCCCGCCTCGCCAGGGTGCTGGCCATCCCCCAAACCCAGCGGTGTCCCTTATAATGAGCTTTCGCACCCATTGGTCGCATTTGCGCCCCCACTGCCTTCAATATGGGCACATGGCCTAAATTTCTCGGTTCGCTGCGCGTGTGCGGGAACCCGATACATCTGTTATGAGTACCATCCGAGCGTGCTCTCATGACCAAAAACAATTCCGAATCATCTCCTCGTCTGGTCGCCGTGTCGAACCGGACCGCCTATGGCAGCCCTCGCGCCGGCGGACTCGCCGTTGCCCTCTCCGATACGCTCGCCGAAACAGGCGGATTGTGGATCGGATGGAGCGGCAAGATATTCGATGTCCCCCGTCGCCGTGTTCTCAACGTCGATGAAGACGGCGTCTCGTTCGCCCTGATGGACATGTCGAAGGCCGAATACGAAGGCTTTTACCTTGGCTACGCCAACAGCGTTCTCTGGCCGGTGATGCACAATCGGCTCGATCTTGCAGTCTTCGACAGCGACTATTTTGCCGCCTACAAAGCCATAAACCGGCAATTCGCCGATATGGTCGCCGCCCAGACGATGCAGGATGATCTCATCTGGGTCCAAGATTACCATTTCTTCCTTCTCGCCAAAATCCTTAAGGACGCCGGGTGTAGCCGGCGAACGGGCTTTTTCCTTCACATTCCGTTTCCGGCACCGGAAGTTTTCAGGTCGATCCCTGACCATCTCACGCTCGCCGCTGGCCTCTGCGCCTATGATGTTGTCGGCCTCCAAAGCTCGCACGATTGCGCCAATTTCGCGCGCTATATCCAGGAAGAGATTGACGCCGAAAAACTCGATGACGAGCGTTTCAGGATCGGTGAACATATCCTCACGCTTCGCCTTTGCCCGATCGGAATCGACGCGGAGGGCTTCAGCCTGAGCGCCACAAGCCAGACGGCCAATGATGCATCCCGACGACTCGCGCGTTTTCTCGGCGAGCGTGACCTCATCATCGGCGTCGACCGGATGGACTATTCCAAGGGCTTGCCGCAACGCTTCGAAGGCATGGCCGTGCTGTTCGACAAATACCCGGACCTGCATGGCAAGATATCTTTCACCCAGATCGCCCCTCCATCACGGTCTGTTGTCGAGGAATACGCCCAGTTGCGCCAACAGCTTGATGAGCTGTCGGGCCGCATCAATGGTGACTATGGCGACCTTGACTGGATCCCGATCCGCTACCTTGCCCGCGGCTACCAACGCGACGAGCTGGCCGGCCTTTACCGGCTCGCACGAGTGGGCCTGGTCACCCCCTTGCAGGACGGCATGAACCTTGTGGCCAAGGAATATGTCGCGGCACAGGACCCGGACGATCCCGGCGTGCTCGTCCTCTCCCAGTTCGCAGGCGCCGCTGATCAGATGACTGACGCCCTGATTATCAATCCGCATGATCGCAACGCCGTCGCCGAAGCCGTACGCACGGCCCTGAACATGCCACTCGCAGAACGTCAGAGACGCTGGCGCGCCCTTTATGAGGGCATTTGCCGGCAGGACATCAACTGGTGGCGCGAACACTTCCTGGCGGCGTTTGACGCAGCTGAGGGCTAATATTAGTGCAGAATATGCCCGAGGCCCCAGTCAGAACCTTTTCCTTGTCGCCAGACGACGCTGTCTTTCTCGATTTCGACGGTACGCTTGCCGGGCTTCAGGATGACGCGGATACAGTGTTTCTTGCGCAAGGCATGGACCAGGTCCTGCATGCCTGCGCGACCAGGCTGGACGGCGCCTTGGCGGTGATGTCCGGCCGCGATCTGGACGATCTGTCAAGACGGGTTCCCGGCAACCTCTGGCGTTTCGGCAATCACGGGCTGCGGGCGTCTGCGCCAGGTGGACTGGCAACACAGTCCCCAGCGGCGGCGCCAAGCGGCCTGATTGCCGCCTTGTCAGAGATTTCCGACACTTATCCCGGTGTTCGCCTCGAGCCGAAGGGGCCCGTGCTCGCCGTACATTATCGCGCTGCGCCCGGTGTCGAAGTCGAACTCAAATCCGCGCTATCCGACGCCATTGCACCGTTTGCTGACTATAGCCTGCAGCATGGAAAAATGGTCTTCGAGGCCAAACCAAATGCCGCGAACAAAGGCGCCTGTCTCTTGCGCGCCATGCTAAGCATGCCCTTTTTGGGGCGGCGACCCGTCATGATCGGCGACGACACGACCGATGAGGACGCCTTCGCATCGGCACAATCAGCAGGCGGCATCGCCGTCAAGGTCGGTGAGGGTGCCACCGGCGCGCTGCATCATCTGAATTCCGTACAGGACGTGCACGCATTGCTGAAGGAGTTTGCATCCACATGAGCGGACTTAATATGGGCATTGTCGGCAACGGCACCATCGCTGGCCTGATCAATTCGGGCGGCGACTATCAGTGGCTTTGCCTGCCGCGCTTCGACGGCGAGCCCGTGTTGAACCAGTTGCTCGGCGGTGGTGGGCAGTTCAGCGTCTGGATGGATGGCCTGACGTCACGGTCGCAATCCTATGACAGCAACACCTCCATTCTCCGCACGCGGCTTGAAGCGGACGACGGCGCCATCCTCGAAATCATCGACTTTGCTCCACGGTTCGAGACCCGGGGCCGCGTCTTCCGGCCTGCTTCGATCGTCCGGCGCTTTCACATTGTCGCTGGCACCCCGCGCGTACGGATCACCCTGACCCCGCAGACCGATTGGGGCGCGCGCCGGCTGTCATCTGTCCGCGGCGTGAACCATATCCGCTTCACCGATGGCGATCTGGCCTTCCGCGTGACAACGGACGCGCCTGTTGCCTACATCATGTCAGGCACCAGCTTCCTGCTCGAGCAGGACGTGTCCTTTGTCCTCGGCGCCGACGAATCCCTCACCGACACGGTCGACGTCATCACGCTCGACTGGGAAGAACGGACCCGAAAATACTGGACGAAATGGTCGCGCAACCTGGCCGTGCCGTTTGAATGGCAGGAAGCGACCATCCGCGCGGCGATCACACTGAAACTCTGCGTGTTCGAGGAAACCGGCGGCATCGTCGCTGCCCTGACAACCTCCATTCCCGAACATGAAGGGTCGCAACGCAACTGGGACTATCGGTTCTGCTGGATCCGGGACGCCTATTTCACGGTCTCCGCGCTCAACCGCCTGTCCGCCATGGGCACGCTGGAACATTATATGCGCTGGGTTCGCAATATTGTCGCCCAGTCCAAAGGCGGTCATATCCAGCCCGTGTACGGCATCGGGCTGGAAGCCGACCTCACCGAAGAACATGCGACCCACCTGCCCGGCTTCCGGAATACCGGCCCGGTCCGGCGCGGGAACCAGGCCGCCGAACACATCCAGCACGACGTATACGGACAGGTCGTTCTGGGTGTTGCGCAATCGTTTTTCGACTGCCGCCTGATCTCGCGGCCGGGAATCGCGGAGTTCCGCCAGCTTGAACCGGTCGGCGAACGCGCGTTTGCCGTACACGACACACCAGATGCTGGAATCTGGGAATTCCGCACCATCGCCGAAGTGCACACATCCTCGGTGATCATGTGTTGGGCTGCCTGTGATCGCCTGTCAAAAATAGCGGCGCATCTCGGCCTTCCCGATCGGGCGACCTATTGGGCCGAACGCGCCGCGATCATTCACAAGACCGTCCTGGACAATGCCTGGAGCGCCGACGTTGGTGCCTTCACGGCGGCCTTCGGCGGAGAGGCGCTCGACGCCTCGGTCCTGCTAATGGCCGAGATCGGTTTCCTGCCGGCCAGCGACGCACGCTACATTGCGACAGTGGAGGCCATCGACAGCAAGCTGCGCGAAGGCAATCACGTCTATCGCTACAAGACCGAAGACGATTTTGGCCGCCCCAAGACCGCGTTCACCGCATGCACCTTCTGGCACATTGATGCGCTGTTCCGGATTGGACGTGTCGAAGAGGCCCGCGAGATGTTCGAGTCGGTCCTCTCCAGCCGCAACCATGTCGGCCTCCTGTCAGAGGATTTCGATCCAGTGACGGGCGAATTGTGGGGCAACTTCCCGCAAACCTATTGCATGGTCGGTATCATCAATTCCGCCGCACTGCTCAGCAAACCCTGGACGTGCGTCATCTAGGCCTAGGCCGCCACATCCGATTGTTCGGATCGCGCAACGGATGCGTCCAGAGCGCCCGGCTCGTCCCAATTTCCCTCGGGACGGATCATGACCATTGGGTCGCTTTCCGGCGCCAGCGCCCGCGGATGCTCTGGCAAGGGAATCTCGATTTCGATATATTCAAAATCCGAAAACCAGAAGCGCGGCCGATCGGGCGCAATCCTGCACCGGAACGTGCGCGACCAGACGGGCCACAGCCGCGCCTGTATCTGCGCAATCATCAACCGATAGCCTTTTCGCGTCGCGTATTCGAACGCCTCAGCGAGCATCACCTGCAGCGCAGGCCGCCCCCTTTGTCGCCGCAGCAGCACGACCCGCTCAAGCTTGGCAAACCCGGCGAACCAGCGCATCCGAAGCGTGCCGACCGCATCTGGTCCATCAAACACCAGGAAATGCGTCGCGCAGAGGTCGTTGCCATCGAACTCCTCCTCATAGGGGCACGCTTGTTCGGCCATGAACACGGCGGCGCGAATCGACACCATTTTCTGATAGTCATCGAGCGAGCGCACAGGCCGCGCCGTGTAACGTTCGAACGCTCCGGCCGGCACCGGGCGACACAGCACCTGCTCTCCCGTCTGCGGCCGGTTGCTCATGCCACCCTGCTCCGGTCTGCAACGAGCGCTTCCTGCACATACAGGTCAGGCAGCCCGCCATCACACGGCTGGAATCCAAGGCTTGCCATGGAGCGTTTCCCGTCATCCGTTGCTCCCCGCGCAAAGCACGGATAGGCGCTGAAGAGTTCAACGCGCATCACGGCGGCCGCTGTCATCACGCGCTTGCGCGCCTCGCGCGTGGCGCCGGCATATACGCCGATATAGAAGCCGGCGCATCCTTTTCCGTCAACGCAGAGGTGCAACGGGTCGGGGTTGTCAGGATCGTAGGAACCGTCCCGCACAGCCAGTTCGCCAAGCTTCGACAAGGGCAATGTCAGGAAGATTCCATCGACAGGATCGCCTGTTACCCACGCTGTCATTCCCGTGATACGATCCATTTCAGCAACCGAATCAGGCGCAGCGATCTTGGACGACATGAGTAGCTCAGCCATCTCAATACCCTGCTCAAGTTCAACAAAGGTTGCGCGCCTGAACCCCAATTCCGCGCCTTTTGACGCAACCTTGGAGAGATTTATTAGACCGTCCACCGATACACCATTTATGATTGTTTTTATTCTTATACTCCGAGTCCTGCGGAAGCCGAATTTGATGGCTTGACGGCTGGGCTTGGAACGATTCAGCTATGCCCATGATCCGCACCGGCTTTCTTTCCTCATCAGACCGTATTGAGCTTGAGGCTTGCGTGCGTCGACAGCGCGAGGACCACGGTATTGCCCGCCGGGCAAATGCGATCCTGCTGCTCGACGACGGGGAAAGCTGTGCTCGGATCGCAAAGTTTCTCTACTTGGACGATGATACCATCCGCGGCTGGCATAAAACCTACCTGCAAGA
>NZ_JBDNGN010000180.1:0-5009 GCF_041689225.1 Hyphomonas sp.
CTTGCGCGCCGCTGCCGCCCGAAACTTCGACGATCTCGAAACCGCCATCGCAAACATCTGCAATCTCTACGACCCAAAGGAATGCTGGAACTATTTCAAGGAAGCCGGATATGTGTCAGATTAATCGCACGGTGCTCTAGGCGCCGGGTGCGGTCTCGGCAGCGGCGAGCGCTTCGCGGCGTTTCTCGGCGGCGGACTTCTTGACGCTATCGGACCGCAATTGTCCGCAGGCGGCGGCGATATCGCGGCCGCGCGGTGTGCGGATGGGACTGGCATAGCCAGCCTGGTTCACAATTTCGGCGAAGGTTTCGATCGTCTCCCAGTCTGAGCATTCGTAGGGGCTGCCGGGCCAGGGGTTGAACGGGATCAGGTTGATCTTGGCCGGGACGCCGCGCAGCAGGCGGACAAGGTCGCGCGCCTCTGCCGGCGTGTCATTGATGCCTTTCAGCATGACATATTCGAACGTCACCCGGCGCGAGTTGCCGCTGCCCGGATAGGCGCGGATCGCTTCGAACAGGGTCTGCAGGTCGTACTTCCTGTTGATCGGCACGAGCTCGTTGCGCAGGTCGTCATTCGTGGCGTGGAGCGAGATGGCGAGCATGGCATTGGTTCGCTCACCCAGTTCCTGGAGCTTCGGGGCGACACCGGCGGTGGAGACGGTGACACGACGCCGGCCGATGGAAATGCCGTCGCCATCGCAAATCGTGTCGATGGCAGCCGCGACATTGTCGAGATTGTAGAGCGGCTCGCCCATGCCCATGAAGACGATATTGGTGAGGCGGCGGTCTTCGGTTGAGGACGGCCATTCGCCGAGTGCGTCGCGAGCAATCATCACCTGGGCGGTGATCTCCTGCGCGGTGAGATTGCGCACGAGGGCCTGTGTGCCAGTGTGGCAGAAGGTGCAGTTCAGCGTGCAGCCGACCTGGGAGGAGACGCAGAGTGCGCCGCCACTCATGCCGACGCCGGGAATGTACACGCTTTCGCCTTCGACGCCGGGCGCAAAACGGGCGAGCCATTTCTGGGTGCCGTCTTTCGAGACCTGATGGTCGGCGATCTCCGGGCGGTCGAGCGTGAAACGCTGTGCCAGTTCGGCCCGCAATTCCTTGCCGATATCGGTCATGTCTTGAAAACCGGTGGCGCCGAAATACTGGCTCCAGCGCGAGATCTGCTTGGCGCGCATCGAGGCCTTCTTAGGGTCGAGACCCATGGCTTCGAGCTCGGCCTTTAGCGCGGGCAGGGGCATACCGGCCAGGGATTTGGGTCCCTGGGGCAGGTTGGGGCGCTGCGAAAGATCAAGTGTGGTTGTCATGAAATCGCGCTATAGCATGAGGTACTCGGCGCAGGAACCGCCGAGGGCAGGGCATTGTGAACACGATTTCATCTGGCGGCCTTCAATTTGCCACACGTGGAACCGAAAGCCCCGCTTACGCGTGTAAACGCTATCAACGGGGCTGACTGCGAAACGACGCCCAAATTCCGGAGGAACTCCATGAAACATCTCGTTCTGGGCGCGCTCGCGCTTGCCATGATCCCCGCCGCTTGTGAAACCGGCCCCAGCAACCGCGTCATGATCGGCACAGCCGCCGGCGCCATCGCCGGCGCCGGCCTGGGTACGCTCGCAGGTGGTGATGATGGCCGCAACGCAGCCATCGGCGCAGCTGTTGGTGCCATCGCCGGTGCTTCTGCAGGCGCCTACATGGACAAGCAGGAACGCGAGCTGCGCGCCGCCACTGCCGGTACCGGTATCGAAGTGGCCCGTAATGGCGACCAGATTGCATTGACCATGCCGTCGAACGTGACGTTCAACGTCAGCAGCGCCGAAATCCTGCCTGGCTTCTACCAGTCGCTGAACGATGTTTCGACGACGCTGGTCAACTACCCGTCGACCGCCGTCGACATCATTGGCCATGCCAGCTCTGACGGTGACGATGCCTACAACCAGGCCCTGTCCGAGCGCCGCGCGAATTCGGTCAAAGGCTACCTGATCAACCAGGGCGTGACACCGGTTCGTCTCCAGGCCTATGGCATGGGTGAAACCCAGCCGATCGCCGACAACTCGACCGATGCTGGCCGCCGTGCCAACCGCCGTGTCGAGATCATCCTGACACCGATCACCGAAAGCTGATCCGGGGCCTGAAAAGGCCGACAGACAAGACGCCCGTCAGCTTCGCGCCGGCGGGCGTTTTTGTGGCGCTAGACGGTGATGGCGGCGCGCATCGCGTCGACCGGGTCGCCATGGCGCTTGTTCATCATGGTCATCAGCTTGTCGCTGGCGCGGGACGGATGGCCGGTATTGGTCGGTGGCGCCGGGTCATACTCGACCGCAAGCTGGATCGCCTCGGCGGCCTGCTGCCCGCAGACGTCAGCCATTATGCCGAACGCGAAGTCGATACCGGCGGTGACGCCGCCGCCTGTATAGGTGTTGCCATCCTGAACCCAGCGGCCGGGTGCGTGCGTGGCACCGACCAGCGGGAGGAGCGATGTATAGGCCCAGTGTGTGGTGGCCTGCTTGCCGTCGAGAAGACCCGCCGCGCCGAGAAGGAACGCGCCGGTGCAGACCGAGGTGACATAGGTCGCGGCCGAGCCGGCTGAGCGGCCGAAGTCGAGTGTCTAGGTGTCGCCGATGGCTTCGACCACGCCAAACCCTCCCGGCACGACGATCATGTCGAGCGTGGGCGCGTTGGCAAAGGTGCCGGTCGGCACAAGCGACAGTCCGCAATCGCTCGGCACGGGATCCAGCGTCTTGGACAGGATGTGCGTGGTGGCGCCCAGCATGCGGTGCAGCACCTGCAATGGCCCGGTAAAATCGAGCTGGGTGACATTCGGGAACAGGACGAAACCTATATTCATTGGGCGCGCTCTCCGTGCAGTTTCGCTGCGGTCATAGGGGAATCGGTCGCCGCTGGCCATATTCGCTCTGGCCAATCGGGGTCGAAGTGTGGAACGTGTCGCGATGCCGAATCCAGACCCTCTCTCAAATCCCGGTGTGAAGCGCTTCGGCCGTCCCGCGCCCTATCGGGGAATCGGGTCTGAAATCGTGCACCTTCTGTGCGGATTTTACCTGTGGCTTGGCGGGTGGCGCCTGCTCGACGACTGGCCGCCAGACCGGAAAATGGTCATTATCGCGGCGCCTCATACGTCCAACTGGGACGGGTTCGACATGCTGGCCGTTGCGGGTTGGTACCGCGTGAAACTCAGTTATATGGGCAAGAAGTCGCTCACCACGGGGCCGTTTGGCTGGCTGGTGAAGCGTAGCGGGTGCGTGCCGGTGGAGCGGTCCAAATCAAACGATGTGGTCTCACAGATGAGCGCTGCGTTCGCCGCTGCCGACAGCCTGTTCCTGGCCGTCGCGCCGGAAGCCACCCGATCGCGCAATGCAGACTGGAAGAGTGGCTATTACTATATCGCGCATTCGGCCGGCGTGCCGTTGCTGATGTCGGTGCTCGACTATGGCAAGCGCACGGTGCGCCTGGCCGGGCCGCTGGCAACGAGTGGCGACTATGCCGCCGACCTGCCGAAAATACTGGCGCCGTATGCGACGGCCGAGGGGCGCAGGCCCGGCCAGTTCAGCATGCCCGAACCTGACTAGCGGCAGATCGTGGCGGCCTTGTCGATGGCGTCGGCGGATCCCTTCAGAGAGAAGTGATAGGCGACCTGCGTGTTGCGCGCGGAAACGGCTTCGACGCGGAGTTCGGAGCCCTTCTTGAGAGCATCGACAATGCGCCGGTCATCGGAATCGTCGGCAAAGGCTTCCGGTCCGACCGAGAACAGCGTCCACGACGAGCGGCCAATGCTGGCCTTCGCAGCCATGTCCTCGCGCAGGTCAAAGCCGACCTTCAGGCTTGGCTGGTTGCGGGCGCGGCCTGATTTCCAGCTAGTGACATAGTACCAGACTTCGCCGTGATTAGCCGAGCGGGGTGCCTTGTCGGTGGCGGTGGTGGCGGCATAGCAAACGGTTTCGCCGCCGCTGGATTCCGTGAAGACGGACCAGTCATTGTAGCGGCCTATGGCCGTGGGTTCAGCGTAGGCACACGGGATCGTGATGGCGGCGAGTGCGGCGAGAGCGGCAAGTCGATTGTGGCGCGGCATATGATATCGCATGGTGTAAACTTAGTCCCCGTGGCAAGCTTCAGGCCCAATCTTATGCCATCAGAGTTAAGGCCAAACTACGACGTTTTCGCACCTATCGCATCCATGCAGAATCACAGGCCATGTGGTTGCGCTCGGCCAGCCCACAACCGATAGTGCCCGACTGATGGGCCAAGGGGACCAGACTTGAGCGCGACGATTGTCCACACCGCTGACCTGGAGCAGCGTGAACGCCACGCTGATTGCATGGAGCGTATCGCCGCTGACGAATCGCGCGAGGCTTTCGCTGAACTGTTCGCCTTCTTTGCCCCGCGCCTGAAGGCTTACATGTTGCGCCTTGGCGCCGCCGAACCAGAGGCGGAGGAATTGACGCAGGACGTGATGATGACGGTCTGGCGCAAGGCGGGAATGTACGATCGTAAACAGGCGTCGGTCTCAACCTGGATCTTCCGGGTTGCAAGAAACCGCCGGATCGATGTCCAGCGGCGCACGTCGAAGCCGCCGCTTGAGCCGGACGAGCCGATGCTGCGGCCGGCCGAAGCCGAACAGCCCGACAGCGCCGTATTCCGGATGCAGATGGAAGAACAGGTGCGCGCCCAACTCGCCACCTTGCCGGATGAACAGCTGGCGCTGCTGCGGGCCGCCTTCTATGACGGCCTTTCGCATTCCGAAATTGCCCTGTCCCATGGCCTGCCGCTGGGAACGGTAAAAAGCCGCATCCGGCTGGCACTGGCCCGCCTGAGGGGAGGCCTTGATGACCCTGAATAACACTTTCGCGCCGACACCTGGAGCTGCCGCATGACCCGCCAGAATGATTTTCCGTTCAGCGAACTTTTCAGCGCCTATGCGGCCGGTGCGCTCGATGCGGGCCTTGCCTTGCTTGTCGAAACCCAAGGCGCGTTGCGGGCCGACATCAAAGA
>NZ_JBDNGN010000181.1:0-3475 GCF_041689225.1 Hyphomonas sp.
GCAGGCTGGATTGAGTTTCGGGCTTCCATAGCGGTCGATCAAGAGTTCGCCGTGTTCCGCGATTGCGACTTGCGCAGCGTTCATCCGGTCCACGCATTCGGCGGCTCCACGTCGCAGCTGTTGACGACCGGCGTTGATGACAAAACCTGCAAGCTCATCGTTATCTATCGAACCATCAACTCCATGACCATGTTCAAACAGATCATTGGCCGTGGCACCCGCATCGATGAGGACAACAACAAATATTTCGTCACGATCATGGACTTCAAAAAGGCCACAGAACTCTTCCGGGATGACGACTTTGATGGCCCGCCGATCGTCATTTATGAACCGACCGATGTTGATGATCCGATTCCGCCTGACCCGGAAGATCAGGACGATGACGATACGGACGATGACGACAATGCAGGCGGTACAAAAATCGTCGTCAGCGGCGTTCCGGCGCGGATCATTGCCGAGCGGATCGAATATGTCGGGACCGATGGCAAGTTGATCACCGAATCCTATCGGGAGCTCGCCAAGGGTAAGATCGTGTCGGCATATCTCTCGCTCGATGAGTTTATCCAGAAATGGAACGAGAGTGATCGAAAGCAAGCGATCATCGATGAGCTTGAAGAACATGGCATCGTCCTTGCCAATCTGGCCGAGGACGTGGGCAAGGATTTCGGCGATTTCGATCTGCTTGCACACATTGCCTACGACGCACCCGACGAATGCCAAAGGGCCCGATCAGCTATTCACTGACAGGGCCCTTCGCTTTTGGTATGTTTGGATGTGCCGGTCCCAAACCTCTGTACTCAAACCGAGATCAGGCGGGGGCTCCGTGGCAATGCTTGTATTTGTTGCCGGAACCACACGGACATTGCGCGTTGCGGCTAATATCCATGTCTACGTATGGGTTATCCTTGTTCGATCCGCCGGGGCCAAACGCCGCCCGGGGCGAACCTGCAAACGATCCGAACATCGCTTCGCGGCCAGCAGAGCCATCACTATCATCCGAATTGTCGAGGCCAGTCAACGGATCGACATGACCGGTCAGGAAATCTGGCAGATCAGGCAGCGCTTCTTGCGGGGGCGGTGCCATGCGTAGCTGGCTTTTCAGCAGAATGCTGGTGATGTCCTCGCGCAGCGTCCCCAGCATTTGTTCGAACAGGCCAAAGGCTTCCTGCTTATACTCGTTGATCGGTTGTTTTTGCGCATGGGCACGCAGGCCCACCACCTGACGCAATGCATCAAGCGTGGCGAGGTGTTCTTTCCAGTGATAATCGAGCCGTTCGAGCAGGATACTTTTTTCCACCCGGCGCCAGATGCCCGGTTCGCTGGCAGCAATCTTTTGCTCCATGATCCCGTTTACTTCGGCCAGAATGCGTTCTTCGATTATTTCTGGTTCGACTTGGTCTTCTTCCAACCATTGATCGAATGGTGGTTCGATGCCGAGCACTTTAAGCGCGCTCTCCTTCAACCCTTCCATATCCCATTGTTCGGGATAGGAGCCCGGAGGACAAGCGGCTGTGACCAGATTGTTGACTGTGTCATGCCGCATATCGATCACCACATCATCGACTGCTTCGCTATCCATGATTTCCGCGCGCTGTTCATAGATGACCTTGCGCTGATCATTCATCACATCATCATATTCGACGACTTGCTTACGAATGTCGTAATTGCGGGCTTCAACCTTTTTCTGCGCGGTTTCGATGGCCTTGCTCAGCCATTTGGAGCCAATCGCCTCGCCGTCTTCCAGGTTGGAATTCATCATCCGGCTGAACAGGGTATCCGGACCAAAAATGCGCAGCAAATCATCTTCCAGACACAGGTAGAACCGTGATAATCCAGGATCACCCTGTCGGCCTGAACGGCCGCGCAACTGATTATCGATCCGGCGGCTTTCATGCCGTTCAGTACCGAGCACGAACAAGCCCCCGGCCTCCAGAACCTTTGCGCGCTCAGCCTTAACTTCGGCCTTGATCGCGGCCAATGCTGCATCACGTTCCGGCCCTTCCGGCATCCCGGCAAGCTCGTCTTCTTCGCGGTATTCAACATTACCGCCCAGCTGAATATCGGTGCCCCGGCCCGCCATGTTTGTCGCGATGGTCACCGCGCCAAGCCGGCCTGCCTGCGCCACAATCCGTGCTTCACTTTCATGGAACCGGGCGTTGAGGACCGAGTGTTCAACTTTTTCATTGTCGAGGAACTTCGACAGCAACTCGGATTTTTCGATCGAAACAGTGCCCACCAGAACGGGTTGGCCAATACCAGATTGTTCCGCAATCGCCTTGGCAATCGCCTTGAACTTGTCGTCGGTATTCTTGAAAAACTGGTCTTCTTCATCGATCCGCAGAACGTCTACGTTGGTCGGAATCGTGACCACGTTCATCTTGTAGATTTCCCAGAATTCGCCTGCCTCTGTCGCGGCGGTACCGGTCATGCCGGCCAGTTTGGGATACATGCGGAAATAATTCTGGAAAGTGATCGATGCCATGGTCTGGTTTTCAGGCTCGATCTTCATGCCTTCCTTGGCCTCAACCGCCTGATGCAGACCGTTAGACCAGCGGCGTCCATCCATCATCCGGCCCGTAAATTCATCGATGATGACAACCTTGTCATCCTTGATGATGTAATCCGTATCGCGCTTGAACATGATGTTCGCACGGAGTGCGGCAGTCAGGTGGTGAACGACCTGGGTATTTTCAACATCGTATAGATTGTCAGTTTCCAGCAGGCCTGCATCGGCCAGCATCTGCTCGACTTTTTCCGTGCCATCTTCGGTCCAGGAAATATTCTTGGTTTTCTCATCTGCTTCGTAAAAATCGGGTTCGATCTGTTTCACGATCGCATCGATTTGGACGTAGAGTTCAGTTTTATCTTCCGTCGGGCCAGAGATGATCAGCGGTGTCCGCGCTTCATCGATCAGGATCGAATCGACTTCATCGACGATTGCGAAGTTAAACGGGCGCTGGACCATCTGGCCGCGTTCCTGCTTCATATTGTCGCGCAAATAATCGAAGCCGAATTCATTGTTCGTGCCGTAAGTAATGTCGGCGGCATAGGCATCGCGCCGTTCAAATTCGCCCAGATTTGGCACGATCACGCCAACTGTCAGACCCAACCAGGTGTATAGCTGGCCCATCCATTCGGCATCGCGGCGAGCGAGGTAATCATTGACCGTCACAACGTGGACGCCCTTACCCTCGATTGCATTGAGATAAGTCGCCAGCGTTGCCACCAGCGTTTTACCTTCACCGGTGCGCATTTCGGCGATTTCACCGCGGTGCAGCACTACGCCGCCGATCACCTGAACGTCAAAGTGGCGCATTCCCAGAACCCGGATGGATGCTTCACGCACCGTCGCAAAGGCTTCTGGTGTAATGTCGACCAGCGTCTTGCCCTCCGCCAATTGCGCGCGGAATTTCTCGGTCTGGGCCTGCAATTCTTCGTCAGTCAGAGCCTGAATCTGCTCCTCCAGAGCATTCAC
>NZ_JBDNGN010000182.1:0-4583 GCF_041689225.1 Hyphomonas sp.
CCTCAGACGGATCGGCGCGAGGACAATCGAAGACCTCCACAACGCAATCGCCTCGGTCATCGACCTCTACTCAGCCGACGAATGCCAGAACTACTTCAAAGCTGCTGGATATGGAGTCAAATGATGCGGAAGTGCTTTAAAGGCCAAAGAAAAGGCCGGAGCATCGCTGCTCCGGCCTTTTTTTGTCTTGCGCTTGGCCTTGGCCTATTCGCCGCGCGCGCGGGCCCACCAGCCTTTGCGCTTCGTGCCGGTATCGTCGGCCTTGGCCGGTTCCGGCTTTGGCTCGGGCTTCGGCGCGGCGGCTGCCATAGCCGGTTCCTTGGCCGGTTCGGCTTTCGCCGGCTCCGGTTCAGGGGCGGCGGCTACAGGCTCGGCGTCTGGCGCGGCCTTGGCGTCCGCCGGTGCATCAGCTTCGGTTTTCGACTTCGGCTTGGCGCGTGAGCGCCGGGCGCGCTTCGGCTTCTCGGGTGCCGTCTCCGCGTCGGCGTCTGCCGCCTCGGGTTCAGCCGTTTCGGCCGGTTCGCTGGCGGTCACGTCGGGCGCGGGCGCTGGCTCGGCCTTGGCTTCGCTTGGCGCCTCGGCGTCCAGCATCTCCGGAGCACTGGCCGACAGGCCGTCAAGATAGGCGCCGCCATCGGTTGGCGCGTCGCCCTCTGCTCCTTCGGCACGGTCCTCGCCACCCGGCTTGCGCCGGCGGCGTCCACCGCGACGACCGCGGCGGCGGCGCTTGCGCGTGCCGTCCTCGTTCTCGTCGGACTGTGTCTCGGAATTGCCCTTGGCCTCGTCTTCGTCGTCTTCCTCCTCGTCGTCGGCATCGCCATTCACAGAAGGTGTTCCGGCTTCGACAGGGGTCGCTTCGCCATCAACCACTTCCAGACCGGTGTCCCGGCCATCGCGGCTGCGGCCACGGCCACCCCGGCGGCGGCGGCGCTTGCGCGGCTTGCCCTGGGAATCCTCGGCCTTGTCTTCGGCCTCATCGTCGGTGTCGGCGACGATCTCGTCATCCTCGTCGTCAATATCCTCGTCATCCTCATCGGACACGATCGGCTTGGCGGACTTCGATAGGGACCGTGGTGGCGATTTCTTCTTCGGCTTGGAGCCTGGGTCGCGCTCGGCCTCGATCGTGAAGTCGCCCGGCAACAGGTCTTCCGACGAATGGATCGACACGGCAAAGCCGGCCATCCGTTCGGTCTCGACAAGGGCTTCGCGCTTGTTGTTGAGAATGTAGAGCGCAACGTCAGTTGGCGCCTTGACCGAAATGCTCTTCAGGCCGCCGGTCGAGGCACGTGCCTCGATAGCCCGGATCAGCTGCAGCGCAGCCGACGGGATCGAACGGCGACGTCCGGTGCCGTTGCACACTTCGCACGGATCCGATGTTGCCTGCAGCACGCCCTGGCGGCGACGCTGTCGCGAGATTTCCATCAGGCCGAACTGCGAGATGCGGCCATGCTGGACGCGGGCCCGGTCAACCTTTAGGCAAACCTTCATCTTATTTTCGACGGCGCGATTGTTCTTGTTCTCGTCCATGTCGATGAAGTCGATCACGACAAGGCCGGCGAGGTCGCGCAGGCGCATCTGGCGGCAGGCTTCTTCGGCGGCTTCCAGGTTGGTGCGCACAGCCGTCTGCTCGATATTGCGCTCCTTGGTCGACTTGCCCGAGTTCACATCGATGGCGACCAGCGCTTCGGTCTGGTTGATCACCAGGTAGCCGCCGGATTTCAGCTGCACGGTCGGTGAATAGATCGAATCCAGCTGGTCCTCGATGGCTTCGGCCACGAACAGCGGATCGTCGTCCTTCCACTGCTGAACCTTTTTCGACTGGCTCGGCATGATCAGCTTGGCGAGGTCTTTTGCCTCACGATAGGCGTCTTCGCCCTGCACCCAGACTTCCTCGATGTCCTTGTCGAACATGTCGCGCATGGCGCGGTGCACAAGGCCACCTTCGGCATTGATCAGCATCGGCGCTTCGGAAGTCAGCGTTTTCTCGACAATGGTTTCCCAGAGTTTCGAGAGATAATCATAGTCACGCCGGATTTCGGTCTTGGTGCGCTTGGCGCCAGCCGTCCGCACGATCAGGCCCATGCCGTCCGGCACATCCAGTTCTCCGACAATGGATTTCAGGCGCTTGCGGTCTGCACCGTTCACGATCTTGCGGGAAATGCCGCCGCCGCGCGGCGTGTTCGGCATCAGCACGGAATAGCGACCGGCGAGCGACAGGAACGTGGTCAGGGCCGCGCCCTTGTTGCCGCGTTCTTCCTTGACGACCTGCACCAGCAGCACCTGGCGCCGGCGGATGACTTCCTGGATCTTGTAGCGCTTAGAGATCGAGGAACGCGGTGATTCCTTGCGAGCCGGGCGACGGCTGCGAGCCGGCTTGGCCGCGGCTTTGGTTTCGCCGTCATCCGCTTCATCGTCGCTGTCATCCTCGTCATCCGAGGCGTCATCGTCGTCGTCGTCATCATCGTCGTGATCGTGATCGTGATCGTGATCGTGATCTTCGGAATCAGCGTGGGCGTGGTCGCCCTCGTCGTCATCCTCGTCCTCGTCTTCAATTGCGGCAGCGGCTTCTTCAGCCGCTTCCTTGAGGAGGGCCTCGCGGTCTTCGGCAGGAAGCTGGTAATAATCGGGGTGGATCTCGCTGAACGCGAGAAAGCCGTGACGATTGCCGCCATACTCGACGAAGGCTGCCTGGAGCGACGGTTCGACCCGCGTTATTTTTGCGAGGTAGATATTGCCGCGAAGTTGTTCGTTGCCGGTTGTCTCGAAGTCGAAATCATCGACCTGACCGCCGTTGACGATCGCCACACGGGTTTCTTCCGGGTGGGCGGCATCGATTAGCATGAGTTTGCTCATGGAACATGACCTTATGATCCGGCGCCGCCGCCATGGGCGCAAGGCGCCTCGAGCGAGCGGTCAAGCCGGTCTGTGTTGGTTGGGGGAGGGTGCGGCCACGCCTGTCCCACGCGCCGTGAGGCGATAATGGAGAACTGACGATGGCCACGGCACCCGTGCACATATTGCTTTGCTTTCCGGAGCGCGGCGCCCGCTTGCCTTTTCGGTGAAGCGCGATCGCTGACGCGTCATTGGGAAACTTGTTTTGCAGCCATCTATTATGGCTACTTTGTTGATACTGCCCAATTTCAGGGGGAATTGAAAGCCTGAAATTCCGCAGTCCGCAGTTCATTGACACAAGTCCGGTCAATGCTGGGTTAATCTAAGGCCTGTTAGGGAGGAGGCTGAATATTCCCGCCTCAGGCGGTATTTTTGACTAATCGGGCCTTATGTCACTTTTGCGTCTCCTTTTGCTTGCATGCGCCTGTTTTTTGACGGGTTTTTCCGTGCAGGCGGATATTCGCGACGTCAGGGTCGTGGGCGACGGCGCGCCGACAAGAATCACGGTCTGGAGCGATATTTCGCAGGATGCGCAGGCATTCCTGGCTGAATCGGGTGGCCAGCGCAGCCTGATCCTACCCCTTTCCGGTGAAGCCGGGGCCCGGGTCGGCACCGGCACCGGCGGGGTTGATGGCTGGGCCCTGTCGGGCGACCGGCTGAGCTTCTCGCTTGACCGGCCCCTGGTCGTCTCGCGTGTCCTGTCCCTGCCGCCCACCGGCAGCGAGCAGGCATGGCGCATCATTATCGACCTTCAAACCGTCTCGGCGGCCCGGTTTGGCAGCATGGCCAGGCGCGACATGCAACGCCTCGCCCGGGCGGAATCGGATATCCGGAAGTCCACAATGGCCATGGCGGCGGCGGAGATCACACCGTCCGAGCCGCTGCGGCAGCGCGATCGCCGGGGGAACGGGCACCATGTCATTGTCGTCGATGCCGGTCATGGCGGCAAGGATCCGGGCACACAGTCCGCCCGGGGCCTGCTGGAGCGTGACGTGACGCTGAAAGCCGCGCTCTACCTCAAGGAATTGCTGGAAAAGGACCCGCGCTACACGGTGCGGCTCACACGCGACAATGACAAGTTCATCGAACTCGAAGACCGCGTGACGCTTGCCCGCAAATGGGGCGCAGACCTCTTTATCTCGCTGCATGCCGACGCGGCCGGTTCGCCGGATGTCGCAGGCGCCTCGGTCTATACGATCTCCGAGCGCGGCGAACGCCGGATCGACCGCGAAGCCGACAAGAATGACTGGAAAATCCCGATCGAGACCGGTGGCTCCAAGGTTGTCGGCAGCATCCTTGAAGACCTCGTCAAGCGTGAAACCAAGTCCCATTCGGCGGCCTTCGCTGAAGACCTGTTGCCTGAGCTGGCGGCGGCTGGCCCCGTGCTGCGCGGTACGCACCGCAATGCCGGTTTCTATGTACTGCTGGCACCAGACGTGCCGGCCGTCCTACTGGAGATGGGCTTTCTGACCAATTCCCAGGATGCGAAGCGTCTCCAGTCAGAGTCGGGGCGGGCCAAATCGATGGAGGCGGTCAAGCGGGGCATCGACAAGTTCTTCGACCGGCAGGAAGTCCTTGTCGCGTCAGACTGAAACGCAGGCCGGGACAGGCGCTTCGCCCTTGCGGCACGGCGCGGTTGCTGAAAGATTGTGACGATGAACCTTCTCCGGCCCTTTTCCGCGCTGTCCGCC
>NZ_JBDNGN010000183.1:0-4959 GCF_041689225.1 Hyphomonas sp.
TAAGTGCCCGTTGATAGGCTTGTTGCGCATCCGCATGCCGGTCGAGCTGGTCGAGCGCGGTGCCGAGCCCGCCCCAGGCGGCTGCCATGTCGGGTTCCAGGGTGCCGGCCTGGTTGAATGCCTGCATCGCAGCGCGATAATCCTGCTTGGTCGACAGGGCGCGTCCGAGCACCATCAGGAGTTCGGCACTGTCCGGGTGGACGACCAGAACCTGGGACAGGACATCGATGGCGCGATCATCGCTGCCAATGTCGCGCAGGGCATTGCCGAACGTGATCGCAGTTTCGAGATTCTCCGTGTCCTTGGCATGTTCCTTCGACCAGAAATTGGCTTTGGTCAGTGGGTCGGCGCGGTTGGCTGCAGCCACTTCTTCCGGACTGGCCGGCTCCAGGGCTTCTTCCATCGCCCGCTGCAATTCGGCATTTGCCGCCTTTTCGTCTTTCGTCGCCGTGCTGGCGCAGCCCGTCGTCGCCGCCGCTAGGACGAGCGCGAGGACCGCCAGTGACGTTTTGGCTCTGGACATGGGCTGGCTCCAAGTATGTATCAGGTGCATTCAAGTCCGATTCTGGCCTGATTGAGGTCAAGGTTCGGTTAACAGGACTGACCGTCTGATTAACAAATTGCCCGGAGCGCCATGCGACATGCACAAGAGCTTTACCGCTAAAGGGGCCAAGCCGGCCGCGATCCACCTGTTCACGGTGTCGGGCTTCGAAAGCCTGAAGGACGATCCGTTCCCGGGCGCGCGCGCGCTGGCCAAGGGGCAGGGATTCACGGGCAAAGCCGGACAGGTCGTGTTGCAGGCGGCTGCGGGCGGACAGCTTAGCCATGTGCTGGCAGGGCTGGGTGATGGACGTGACGCGCTGGGCGTGGCTGCAATCTCGGCGAAACTGCCGGAGGGCGATTATGAATTCGCATCGGACGGTGGGCTCGGCTTCGCGAAGATTGCCGCCGGATGGGCAGATGGCGCCTATCGTTTCGACCGGTACCTGAGCGAAAAGGCGAAGCCGCCACGGCTTGTGATTCCATCGGGCGCGGAATCCGACGCCTTGTCGCGTGAGGCGGACGCCGTCGCGCACCTGCGCGACCTGGTGAATACGCCAGCAAGCGACATGGGCCCCGAAGCGCTGCAGGGGGAAGTGGCCGCACTGGCCAAGCTGTATGGCGCCAAGCTGACCACCACGGTGGGGGACGACCTACTGGAGGCGAACTACCCGCTTGTGCATGCGGTCGGCAGCGCGGCGACGTTTGCGCCGCGCTTCCTGGAGCTGGAATGGGGCGACCCGAGCCATCCCAAGCTGGCGCTCGTCGGCAAGGGCGTGACGTTCGATTCCGGCGGCCTGAACATCAAGGGCGGCGACGGGATGCGGATCATGAAGAAGGACATGGGCGGTTCGGCGCATGTCATTGCCCTGTCCGAACTGATCATGGGCAGCGGCCTGAAAGTGCACCTCAAGCTCTACGTTCCCGCTGTCGAGAATGCGATTGCCGGAAATGCGTTCCGGCCCGGCGACATTCTGGCGAGCCGTAAGGGCCTGACGGTCGAGATCGACAATACCGATGCGGAGGGGCGTCTGATTCTTGCGGACGCGTTGGCGCGGGCCTGCGAAGGCGAGCCGGACTTGCTGATCGATTTCGCGACACTGACCGGGGCGGCGCGCGTCGCGCTGGGGCAGGATCTCGCACCGATCTATACCGATGACGACGCCCTCGCAGCGGATGTTCTGGCGGGGTCAAAAACCAGCGGTGACCCGGTGTGGCGCATGCCGCTCTGGGACCCGTACCTGTTAGACCTGAAAAGCCCGATTGCCGATCTCGTCAATTCCGGCGGACGGCAAGCCGGATCGATCACGGCGGCGCTGTTCCTGAAGCAGTTCGTCACCGCGAAGAGCTGGGCGCACTTTGACGTATGGGCCTGGCGCAAGGGCAAGTACGGACGGCCTGAAGGCGGCGCGCCGACAGGCTTCCGGGCCGTCTGGGCAATGCTGGCGGCGCGCTATTCCGCCTGAGGCGGGACGATCCGGACTTCGGACAGGCGGATGGCTTCGCGGACGCGGCCGCGCAGGACCAGCGTGTCGATATTGTCCGGCTCGGCTTGCATGGCGGCTTTGACATCGGCGAGGGCCATGTCGAGGTCGCCGGTATTCAGCCGGGCTTCGGCGCGAAGATGGTGCGCGGTGCCGAAACCGGGTGCGGATTCGAGGGCGGCATCCAGGTCAGATATGGCTTGGGTCCATTGTTCCAGCAAGATGTGGGCGCTGGCGCGGTCGACCAGCAGGTCCGGGTCATTGGGGATGATTTTCAGGGCATTGGTAATCGTCAGGATCGCGGCTTCCGGCGCGCCGGCCACGAGCCAGGCATTGCCGGCCTGGGTGAGATAAAGCGCACGCTTTTCGAGCGTGCCGCCGTCGGTCGCATTGGCCAGTTCTTCAAGCCGCGCTGCACCTTCAGCCTCCTGACCGAGGGCGATCAGCGAGAGGGCAACGCACTGCCGGGAGCCCGGGCGGTTGCCTTCGAAGCTCCAGGCGAGGGCGTCTTCATAGGCTTCTTCCGGGTCTTCATCGATGCGGGCAATACAAGTGTCGAGGCGTGTTGCCTCGCGGGCGGCGAAATCGGCGCTTGCGGTTTGAAAGAAGGCGAACGATACCGCTGCGAAGGCGAGGATAGACATGGATAAAGGGCTCCCGGACCTGTAGTGGTACCTATAGTCATCAGACAGGGCCTCAGTGCAAATGACAGTTCCGCCATCTCTGCTTTTTGTCTTTGGCATGGGTTATTCGGCCCGTCGCCTGGCGGCGCGACTCGTGCCCGCGGGGTGGCGCGTTGCGGGTACCAGCCGGGCGAAAGACGCGGATTTCGGGCCGGGGGTGAGGGTGCTGCAATGGGGTGGTGAGGGGGAGGTGCGTCCGCCGTCCGGCGCGCATTGGCTGGTCACGCTGCCACCCGATTTAGACGGGTGCCCGGCGGCCCGTGCAGTGGGAAAGCGGGCCGGCGAGGCAGCCTCGGTGACCTATCTTTCGACCACGGGCGTTTACGGCGACCTGGGCGGCGGCTGGGCGATGGAATGGAGCCCGGTCAATCCGGGGTCGGCCCGCGCGACCGCGCGGGTTCTGGCCGAGCGGCAATGGCAGGAGGCGACGGGCGGCGCGGTGCGGATCGTGCGCCTGCCGGGCATCTATGGCCCCGGTCGGTCACCCTTCGGGCGATTGCGCGACGGCATGGCGACGCGGGTGGTGAAACCGGGGCAGGTGTTCAGCCGCGTCCATGTCGAGGATATCGCGCGCGGGCTGGAGGCCCTGCTGTCGAAGCCAGCGCTGACCGGCGTGTTCCATCTCTGCGATGATGAACCGGCGCCGCCGCAGGATGTAACGGCATTTGCAGCGGGCCTGTTGGGCCTGGAGACACCACCGGAAGTGGCCATCGCGGATGCGGGGCTCAGCCCGATGGCGCGGAGCTTTTATGCGGAATGCAAGCGGGTCTCGAATTCGCGCACCAAGGCAGCGCTGGGCTGGCGTCCGCTTTATCCATCATATCGGGGCGGCCTCGCCTCTGTACTTGGGGAGGAACAGGCCGGGACCTGAGTTCAGGATTGGACGAGGGATGGCCGTAACGTCTCGATGCCGATCGGGGACTGGCGCTCGTCGTACAGGCGAACGATGCCTTTGCCATCGCGCTTGGCGCGGTAGAGCGCCGCATCTGCTCGCGGGATTCCGGTCTTGAATTCTTCGAGCGTCTGCACGAAGGCAATCCCCACGCTGGCACCGACGTTCAGGGTTTTTGTTCCGAACATGATGGGTCGGTTGATGCGCGCGATGCATTCATTGCCGAACGCCTGGATGTCCGCACGCGGGTCCTGGTCAGCATAGAGCACGATGAATTCATCTCCGCCTGTGCGGTAAGGTTTGGCCCGGCCAAGGCTCAGTTTGTTCAGGCGCTGACCGATGACCTGCAACACCGTGTCGCCCGCTTCATGGCCATGCGTGTCGTTGATCGCCTTGAAACCATCGAGGTCGATGGCGAGCACTGCGGCGCAGGGCGGTTCGGTCCGCGGCTTCGTCGTGTTGAAGGTTGAGTCGAGGTGGCGGCGATTGGGCAGGCCGGTCAGGACATCCGTCGCCGCGCTGGTTTCAGCGTCCTTCACCCGGTTGCTGATTGCCCAGCTGAATTGCAGCACCGTCAGGCATAGGCCAAGTGGCACGACATAATGGTTGAACGTGAGATACGGCGTCAGTTCGAATGCCCGGGCGTACAGCCAGACCGTCGCGAAGATGCAGGGCGACCAGGCCATGAGAATTGCCCCTGCGCCATAGACGCGTCGGCGGTGCAAGACCCAGACGCCTGCAAGCGTGACCACGGGAATGAGGACGGTGACAGTCAGGTAGACCAAGCCGGCGACCGCGTCCGGCAGAAACGTGTAGAGGCCGGACAGGGCGCAAAAGGCGACCATGAAATTCATCGCCTTATGGAAAGCGGGCCAGCGGTTGCGCAGGTCCAGGAAGGCCGCGATGAACAATCCGCCAAGCGCCGTGACCGCGCCCTGGAGCATGTCGACCAGCAGCATCGTGCTGAAATCGCTGTTGGGCCAGAGGAGGGATTTTCCGATACCTGTCGAAAAGGCGATATAGAGCGTGGCCGCGATGCAGAATGCGAAATAGAGCCGGTAGGCGTGGTTGCCGGACGTGCGCATGACCGAGAAGGTATAGGCGGTAAACGTACAAATGACCCCGAGTATCAAGGCATAGATCGCGATGGTCCACTGTGACCAGAACTGGTAATCCGCACTTGAGTGAAACCACATGTTGAGGACGACGATGGTCTTACTGTGGACGCGCAGGTAAATCGTGCGAGATTCCTGCGCGGGGATATCGACTTCAAAGGCAGGGAAAGGATCCAGGATGGCGATTCCATCACGAGCCACCGCGGCACCGGCGCGGCCCGTCTGCGTGACACCATGGTCGTCGA